>NZ_JBVHWM010000054.1:15001-71159 GCF_055564375.1 Streptomyces sp. NPDC029138 | reverse complement strand
GTTCCCCACCCCCCCCGGGGCGGGGCACCCCCCCCCGAGGCGCAGAGCCTTCGGTGTCCTCCCCCCCCCCCCCCCCCCCCCCCCCCCCCCCCCCCCCCCCCCCCCCCCCCCCCCGGCCCCGCCTGGTGAACACCACGGCGTAGTGGTCGACCATCCGACGGAACAGCTCCGGGCGCCAGCGGGCGAGTTCGGGTCGCTCCTCGACGTACGCGAACACCCGGTCGTACTGCTCGAACAGGTCGAAGTGCCCCCGGCTGGTGGTGCCGAGGATGCTGCCCCGCCGGCGCTGCCGGTAGTGCACGCACACCCGGTCCAGGGTGGCGAGCGACTCGGCCGTCAGCAGCACCGGGAAGGTCCAGGGGGTGTCCTCGTAGTAGCCCGGCGGGAACCGGAAGCCGTGCTGCTCGACGAAGTCCCGCCGGTAGGCCTTGTTCCAGGCCACCATCAGCACCCGCAGCAGCCCCGGCCGGTCCTCCAGCCGGAACGGTGCCGGGCCCTGCTCGGTGAGCTGGGCGGCGAGCTGGTTGCGCACCTGGCTGCCGTCCCAGTAGGTGCGCGCGTAGTCGAAGACCAGGACGTCCGGGTCGCCGGTCTCCTTCAGCCGGTCGGCGACCGCCCGCAGCGCGTCCGGGGTGAGCGTGTCGTCGCTGTCCAGGAAGATCAGGTAGTCGCCGGTCGCCTCGGCGAGCCCCGCGTTCCGGGCCCGGCCCAGCCCCTGGTTCTCGGCCAGGTGGACGGGCTTCACGCGTGCGTCGCGGGCCGCGTACTCGTCGACGATCGCGCCGCAGGCGTCGGGTGAGCAGTCGTCCACGGCGATCAGTTCCAGATCGGGATACGACTGCGAGAGCACCGAGTCCAGGCACGCGGAGAGATACGCCTGGACCTTGTACGCGGGAACAATGACACTGAACCTGGGCAAGGGACATCCATGGGTCGGTCGGCGCGGGCGTTCTGCCCGGGAACGGCCGATGGAGTGACTTGGTTACGGCCCCTACGGCATTCGGGTTACATCAGGTGAACGCGAAGAGGCGGGCCCCCGATGGCCCGCCCCCTGCGAGATGTCCCTTCTGTGGCTACTTGACCGCGCCCGCCATCACCCCGGACACGAACTGCCGCTGGAACGCGAAGAACACCGCCAGCGGGATCACCATGGAGATGAACGCGCCGGGCGCCAGCACGTCGATGTTGTTGCCGAACTGCCGTACCTGCGTCTGCAACGCCACCGTGATCGGCTGGGTGCCCGACTTGGTGAACACCAGCGCCACCAGCATGTCGTTCCACACCCACAGGAACTGGAAGATGCCGAGGCTCGCGATGGCCGGCCCGCCGAGCGGCATCACCACCCGGGCGAACAGCCGGAGTTCACCGGCGCCGTCCAGCCGGGCCGCCTCCAGCAGCTCGCGCGGGATCTCCGCGAAGAAGTTCCGCAGCAGGAACACCGCGAACGGCAGACCGAAGCCGGTGTGGAACAGGATCACCCCGAGGATCGTCCCGAACAGCCCGAGCTTGCCGAACAGTTCGGCGATCGGGATCAGCGCCACCTGCACGGGCACCACCAGCAGGCTCACCACGCCCAGGAACCACCAGTCCCGGCCCGGGAACTCCATCCACGCGAACGCGTACCCGGCAAGCGCCCCGACCACCACGACCAGGACCGTCGCCGGAACCGTGATCAGCACGGTGTTCACCAGGGAGTTGGTGATGTCCGAGTTCTCCAGCAGCTTCTGGTAGCTGTCCACGGTGAGCTGGGACGGCTTGGTGAACACCGTCCACCAGCCGCTCGCGCTCATGTCCTGCGGCGTGCGCAGCGAGGAGACGAGCAGGCCGATGGTCGGCACCAGCCAGAACAGGCCCACGACGATCAGGACCACGCGGACCAGCCCGCCGCTCAGCCGCTCCGCGATCCGGGACGCGACCGACTGCCTGGCCTTCACCGTCCCGGCCGGGTCGGCCTTCCCGATGCTTCCGGCGGTCGCCGTCATCGCCGCACCTCCCGCCTGAGCCGACGAATGTTGAACAGCATCACCGGGATCACCAGCAGCAGCAGGAACACCGAGATCGCGCTCGCGATGCCCGGCTGGCCCTCCGCGAAGCCCTTGCGGTACAGCTCCAGCGCCAGCACGTTCGCGTCGTCCTGGGAGGAGCCCGGCGCGATGATGAACACCAGGTCGAACACCTTCAGCACGTTGATCATCAGCGTGACGACCACGACCGCCAGCACCGGCGCCAGCAACGGCACGGTGACCTTGCGGAACACCTGCCACTCCGTCGCGCCGTCCACCCGCGCCGCCTCCAGCAGTTCCCGGGGCACGCCCGCGAGCCCGGCCGCGATCAGCACCATCGCGAAGCCCGCCCACATCCACACGTACGACGCGATGATCGCCGGGGTGACCAGCGCCGGGCCGAGCCAGTCGACCCCGTTGTACGGCTCCTTGAAGTTGCTCGCCGGCAGCCGGAGCCGCGCCCCGTCGGCCGCCGCGGGCAGGGTGAAGGTGCCGTCGGCGGACGCCTTCGCCGAGGCGACCACCTCGCCGTCCTTCACCGCCTCGATCCGCATCCCGGCATAGCCCACCTCGGACGGATCGGGCGCGCCGAGCTTGCCGACGCCCTTGCCGCGGGTGAAGTCCTGCCAGGTGGTGCCGGTGACCTTCCCCGGCTCCGGCTTCGCGGCGGCGGCCTTCTTCGCGTCGTCCGGCAACTGGTCCGGCGCGACGCCGACGAGCGGCAGGGCGACCGGCTGCCCGGCGTGCACGGCGGCCTTGGTGACAAAGCCTCCAGCCTGTGCCACGAGCGGCGATTCGCGGCCCGGGTGCGCCTTCGGAAACGCCGACGACTGCGCGAACGTGTCGTGCACGCCCACCCAGACCGCGTTCGCGACGCCCTTGTCCGGGTCCTGGTCGTACACCAGCCGGAAGATGATCCCGGCGGCCAGCATCGAGATCGCCATCGGCATGAAGACGACCAGCTTGAACGCCGTTCCCCAGCGCACCCGTTCGGTCAGCACCGCGAAGACCAGGCCGAGCGCGGTGGAGACCGTCGGCGCGAACACCACCCAGAGGACGTTGTTCTTCAGGGCGGTCCGGATGCCGTCGTCGGTGAACAGGGTCTCGTAGTTGTCGAAGCCGGCGAAGCCGTCACCGGAGGCGTTGTAGAAACTGCGGACGACCGAGTACCCGATCGGGTAGACCACGAGCGCGCCCAGCAGAACCAGCGCGGGCAGCAGGAACAGCGCCGCCACGGTTCTCCGGGTGCCGGTCACGCTCTTGCGACTGCGGGGCGCGGCGGGGCCCGGTGGGGCCCCGGCCGCCGCTGCCGACGCCATGGCCGGATCAGCCCCCGTTCCCGTACGCAGCCGCCGCGTCCTTCTCCAGCTTCGCCTGGGCGCCCGCGACGTCCTTCGGGTTCTTCAGGAAGTCCTGGAGATCCTTCCACTCGCCCTTGCCGGGCGTTCCGCCGAAGGCCTGCGGGGCCTGGTCGGACATGTCGAAGCGGAAGTCGTCGCCGGACGCGATCAGCGCCTTGGCGATCTTCTGCTGCACCGCGTTCGGGTACGCCGAGATCGGCACGTTCTTGTTCGGCGAGAGGTAACCGCCGAGCTTCGCCTGGATCGTGGCCGCGTCCGGGGAGGCGAGGAAGGTGGCGAGGGCCTGCGCCGCCTTGGAGTCCTTCAGGATCACCGCCGCGTCACCGCCGGAGACCACCGGCGCGCCGGCGCCCACCGCCGGGAACGGGAACACCTTCGCGTCCGTGCCCACCTTCGCCTTGGTCTCCCCGATGTTCACCTGCACGAAGTCGCCCTCGTACACCATCGCGGACTTCGGCTGGTCGCCGCCGGTGAAGGTCTGGGTGACCGACTGCGGGAACTCCGTCTGCAACGCGCCGGTCTGGCCGCCGGCCAGGTAGTCCTTCTTGCCCCAGATCTGGGCGAGGGTGGTCAGCGCCTGCTTCACCGACGGATCGGTCCACTTGATCTTGTGCTGGGCGAGCTGGTCGTACTTCTCCGGCCCCGCCTGGGACAGATACACGTTCTCGAACCAGTCGGTCAGCGGCCAGCCGTCCGCGCCGGCCACCGAGAACGGGGTGACACCCGAGTCGTACACCGCCTGCGAGGCGGTCAGCAGGTCCTTCCAGGTCTTCGGCTCCTGGGCGCCCGCGTTCTCGAAGACCTTGGCGTTGTACCAGATCAGCGACTTGTTGGCGGCCTTGTAGTAGACGCCGTACTGCTTGCCGTCGACCTTGCCGATGTCCTGCCAGCCCTGCGAGTAGTTCTTCGCCAGCTCCTTCTGGGCCTCCGGTCCGAGGGGCTTGGCCCAGCCCTTGTCGACCGCTTGCTTGATCGCGCCGGGCTGCGGGAGCAGCGCGACGTCCGGCGGCTGGCCGCCCGCGATCTTCGAACCGAGGAAGTTGATGATCGGGTCCTGCGCGGGCACGAAGGTGACCTGCGCGCCGGTCCGCTTCTCGAACTCGGCGAGGACCTTCTTGAAGTTGGCCTGCTCCCCGCCGGTCCAGACGGCGGCCACCTCCAGATGGGCGCCGTTCAGCTTCGGCAGGGTGACGGTGGAGCCGGCGGCCCCGCTGCTCTTGTCGCCGTTGTCCTTCTTGTCGTCGTCACTGCCGGAGCAGGCGGAGAGCGCGAGGGCTCCCGTGAGCAGTGCGGCGAGTGTGGTGACGGCCCTGTGTGTCCGGAACGTGCTGCTCTTGCTGCGCATCACTTCCCCGTTCGTCGTTCTTCGTTGAACGCTGTTGAACGTCAGAACTCTGTCCCGTGCGGTCCGGTGTACGCCGGGCCGCTCCGGGTGGGCAAGAGCGCCTGCGGTGTCCACCGGCTCATCGTGACCGGCTCGTGACCAGGGGCGCATGCGCGCGGATTTCCGACGGCGCGGGGCCGGGCGGGTTCGCCGGGGAGAGAGCGGGTTCACCTGGAGGGGTGACGGGGTTCTCTCAGTGCGACGGGTTCGCTCAGAGAGCGGGTCCTCTCAGCGCGACGGGTTCGCTCAGAGAAGGGAGGGCACCCGCGCCGCCGCGACCTCGCGGGCCGCCCGCTCCACCGCGCTCGCCAGCAGCGCCAGGTCGGTCGGGCCGTTGCCCAGCTCCCGCACGGGCCGGCGGGCCGGCGGGTCGCCCATGCGCTCCCAGTCCAGCGGGACGACGGTGGGCCGCTGGGTCGCGGTCCGCGGGATACGGCCCGTCACCCGGCCGCCCTGGAAACCGGTGGCCCGCCCGTCCGCGTACGTCAGCGTGCCCCGCCCCGGCGCCGGCTGGTCCGGCCCCGGCTGCGGGGCGTCCAGCGTGACCCGCAGGGCGGCCCGGCGCGCCGGCTCGGACTCCGCCGTACGGCCGTCGGTCCCGGCCGCCGCCACCAGGTGCACGCCGAGCCGCTCGCCCTCCCGGGCCACCGCCTCCAGCGCCCGTATCACCGAACCGGCGGCGGGCCGGCCGGGTGAGCCGAGCGCCGGGGAGACCAGCGCGTCCAGGTCGTCCACGACCACCACCAGCCGGGGCAACGGCGACACGGCCGCGGCCCGCTGCCGGGCGGCGCCCGGGCGCAGACGGAGGGTGGAGCTGGGAGGCGTCTCGATGTCACCGGAGGCGGAGCCGGACGCGGAGGCGGGTGCGGCGGTGGAGCCGGGGGTGGGGCCGCGCTGGGCCACCAACCGGCCGGAGACCTCCTGCCCGGCGTGCCACTGGGCGAAGTCGGTCCGGCCCAGCAGCTCCGCCCGGCGCTTCAGCTCGGCGGCCAGCGACTGCGCGAACTCCCGCATCCGGACGGGGTCGTTGGCGATGAGGTGCGTGGTCACATGCGGTATGTCCGTGCACACGCGCAGGCCCTCACCGCGTCCGGCGCCCGCACCGACCCCGTCCCGGCCGTCGAGCAGCACCATGGCCAGCCGGTCCGGCCGCTCGGCGGCGGCCAGCGAGGCGACCACGGCCCGCAGCAGCTCGGTACGGCCGCTGCCGGCCGGGCCCTCGATCAGCAGATGCGGCCCCTCGGCCACGAGGTCGACGGTGACCGGCCCGCGCGGCCCGGCGCCCAGCACCGCGCGGGCCCGCCCGCCCAGCGACCGGGTGTCGTCGGCCGCGTCGGCCCAGCGGGCCATCAGCGAAGCCGGGGTGGCCCGGGCCAGACCCAACTCGTCCAGCAGACGGGCCGACTGGGGCAGCGGCGTGGCCACGCGCGCGTGATGCTCGCCGGCGGGGCCGTCCGGACGCAGCGGTGCGAGTGCCCGCGCGAACCGCTCCGCCCAGGCGGCGGAGACCGCGTCGACTATGGCGGGCGAACCGGGGCCGACGGGACCGCCCGGCGCGACCCGCATCAGCTGGAGCGCGGCGGCGACGTCTCCGCTGAGCAGCGCCACGGCACCGCAGTGCCGGAACGTGGGCGTCACCGCGCAGGCGGCCTCGTACGTCGCCGTCACCGGGGAGGCGGGCGAGGCGGTCTCGGTCTCGGCGAGACACACCACATGCACCCCGGCCCGCGGCCCGGCCACGGCCAGCCGGGCGAGCGCTTCCCGCAGCGAGGCGCCGCCCGGGTCTCCGTCCACGACGACGACGGTGAACGGTCCGGCGAACCCACCACCGGCACCGGCACCGGGGGCTTCCCTGGCCCAGGAGGGGCGGCGGGTGGGGGGTTCGGCGTGCGAGGGGGCAGGGGGAGGGGCGGGCGTGCCGGGGCTTTCGGCGTACGGGGCTTGGCCGGGGCCGTCGGGGGCGCCGGGGTGTGCCGGGTGTCCCGGACCGCCGTAGGTCCCGTAGGCCCTGGGGAAGGCGTCCGGTCCGTGGTGGGCGTCGGTGCCGACCGGGGCAGTGGCCGAGCCCCGGGCGGTCGAGGCACCGGACGTACCGGACGCCGCGGTCGGTCCGGTCGGCCCCTGGGTGCCCGTCGCCCCCGCAGTGGGAGCCGCGTCGCGCGCAGGCGTGGGGTGGGCGGTCGTGCGGCCCGTCGCCGCGTGGTCCTCCACCCGGCGCAGCAGTTCCTCCGTGCGGGCCGCCGCCTGTTCACGGTCGTAGGCCAGCAGCAGCCGGCAGTCCTGGCCGTGGCCCGGCCGGACATGCGGCAGCCAGCCAAGCCAGGCCCACTCGGCCGTGCGGTCCGCCACCGGCCGCGAGTGGTCCGCGCTGATCAGCACGATCTCCAGCAGATCGGGGGAGTGCAGCGCGGCGAGCTGGGCCAGCACCGCGCGGGCCAGCCCCGACAGCCGGGGGCGCGGACCGGCCAGGCCCAGTGCGCCGGCCTCCCGCAGCGCGGCCGTCACCGGTACCGCCGGCAGCAGGCCCGAGCCGTCCGGTGTGCTCCGGTCGGCCGTGCCGAGCCGTACGGTCAGCGCCTCGGGGTGTCCCGGCCCGCGCTCCCACAGCCGGGGCCCGGGGCCCAGCGCGGTGAGCAGCAGTGCGGCCGGGTCCGGCCAGGTCTCCGGCTGCCGTGGGACATCGGCCGCCGGGGTGCCGCCGGCAGGGGCGGCCGTACCGTCGTACGACTCGGGACCGGCCGGCTGCTCCCCGCGCCCGCCGGCCAGCCGACGCGCCCAGGCACCGAGCCCGCGCCGCCGGACACCCTGCGGGATGTCGGTGCCCCTGAGCGGGGTCCCTTTGCGCCCGCGCGCCCGCGCGTCGTCGTCATCGGTCCCGCCGACACCGAATCGGCCCGCGTGGGTGTCCCCACCGGACGCCGCACCGGCGGTGCCCCCGCTCCGGTTCTCCACGCTCGGCGCCCCGGCCTGCCCCGGCACCACGGGCGACTGCCCACGCCGGTGCTCCTGAGCCCCCGCGTCCCAGCCGGCGGAGCCGTAGGGGTCGTAGGCATGCTGAGCACCCTCGGCGGAACCCCGCACACCGGAACGCCCACCGACGGAAGGCGCCCCGGCGCCGTGGGAACCCCCCGCACCACCGGCCGCCGCTCCTGCCCCACTGCCACCGACGCCGGCCTCACCGGCCCTGCCGGGCCCAGCCACACCGCCGGAAGGCGTCCCTGCCCTGCCGTACCCACTGGCACGGCCCGCAGCCTCGCCCGCCGCGCCGGGCCGGCCCACACCACCGGCCGAGTCTCCTGGCGCGCCATACTCACTGCCACCACCAAAAGCCGCTCCCGCCGCGCCGGGACCACTCACACCGGCGGAAGGCACTACACCCCCGCCGGAAGCCGTTTCCGCCCCTCCGGCGTACCGCGCACCCGCCGCAGGACCCGCACCGGCCGCCGCGGCCCGATCACCCGGACCCGCCGACGGCGACTGCCCCCCACCAGGGCCACCCGCGGGCGACAACGCGTCCCACATGGGTGGTGCGGCCCCCAGCGGACCCGTGCCCGACGACCCCCGCTCCCCGCCCACGGCAACCCGCACGCACCCCTCCCCGTCGGCCACCGTCCGCACCCGCGTCCCGGGTCCCCCGGACGGAGTCACCCGCAGGGCGGACTCGCCGATCCGCAGCAGGCCCCCGGCAGGGACCCGTACCGGCCGCTCCGTCACCCGCACGCCGTCCAGTGACGTGCCGTTCGTGGAGCCGAGGTCGGCCACCGAGACCCGGCCGTCCGCGCCGACGGTGACCTCGCAGTGCAGACGGGAGACGTCGGGATCGTCCAGCGGGACGTCCGCGTCGGCGGAGCGGCCGACCGTGATCCGGCCGCCGTGCAGCAGATGGACCCCGCCCGCGTCCGGGCCCGCGACCACGTGCAGCCGGGTCGGCGCGTCGTCCAGCTCGGGGTGCGGCTCGGGCGCCGCCGGGGTGCCCAGGGACAGGACGGCGCCGTCGACCAGCGGAGGCTCGCCGAGGGTGCTGCGGCGCGGGTCGAGCCGCTCGGTGCCCGCGTACAGCACCACGGACGCGCCGCCGGCCTCCCGTCCCGTGCCGCTCTCTCCGGTGACCGCCCCGGCCAGCGCCGACGCGACCGCGGCCAGCTCCGTGCCCGCGGGAGCCGTGACCAGCACGTCGCGGCTCGCGGCGCGGCCCCGCTGCGGGGACGGGCCGAGCGGGTCTACGACGGTCAGCCGGATCTGCATCGGCGTCAGCGGTCCCTTCTGCGCGGATCTGCGCGGGCGCGGACTTCCCCCCACCCCCACACGAGCACGTCGGCCAGTAGCCACTGGAGGCATCCCAGCGAGCTGCTGGAGGCATCCTCGCACCTGCCACCGACAGCGCGCCCCGGACCCGGGCAGAAGTGATCTTGATTGGTCGGCTCTGCCCCCAAAAATGCCTGACCAGTACGTCACCGGCGATCAGTTGAGATCGGTCACGTCCGGCCCCGGCAACCGACGGACCGGGACGCGCGTCTTTCCGTCGAGCCCCGCAGGCGTGCTCGGGAACGCGTACGTGATGCCGTGGAGCACGGCACTACAGTGGGTCGGAACACCGGAACGCAGGCAAGCAAGCAACAGCAACCAGCAGGGAGCGCGAGACGTGCGGCCAGTCGGCAGCAAGTACCTGCTTGAGGAACCGCTCGGACGCGGCGCCACAGGCACCGTCTGGCGTGCCCGCCAGCGCGAGACCGCGGGCGCCGAGGCGGCCGTGCCCGGACAGCCGGGAGAGACGGTCGCGATCAAGGTCCTGAAGGAGGAGCTGGCGAGCGACCCGGACATCGTGATGCGCTTCCTGCGCGAGCGTTCCGTGCTGCTCCGGCTCACCCACCCGAACATCGTCCGGGTCCGTGACCTGGTCGTCGAGGGCGACCTGCTGGCGCTGGTCATGGACCTCGTCGACGGCCCCGACCTGCACCGCTACCTGCGCGAGAACGGCCCCTTCACCCCGGTCGCCGCGGCCCTGCTGACCGCCCAGATCGCCGACGCGCTCGCCGTGAGCCACGCCGACGGCGTCGTCCACCGCGACCTGAAGCCCGCCAACGTGCTGCTCATGCAGCACGGCGGCCAGATGCACCCGATGCTGACCGACTTCGGCATCGCCCGCCTCGCCGACTCCCCGGGCCTGACCCGCACCCACGAGTTCGTCGGCACGCCCGCGTACGTGGCGCCGGAGTCCGCCGAGGGCCGCCCGCAGACCTCCGCCGTCGACGTCTACGGCGCCGGCATCCTGCTGTACGAGCTGGTCACCGGCCGTCCGCCGTTCTCCGGCGGCTCCGCGCTCGAGGTCCTGCACCAGCATCTGAGCGCCGAGCCGCGCCGCCCCTCCACCGTCCCCGAGCCGCTGTGGACGGTCATAGAGCGCTGCCTGCGCAAGAACCCGGACGAGCGGCCGAGCGCGGAGAACCTCGCGCGCGGGCTGCGGGTCGTCGCCGAGGGCGTCGGGGTGCACGCGAACGCCGCGCAGATCGCCGCCGCCGAGGGCGTCGGCGCGCTGCTCGCCCCCGACCCGGCCCCGACCGCCGTCCCGGGCGTGCCCGGCGCCGCCGACCCCACCCAGGTGCTGCCGACGAACGCGCCGCAGGGGGCGTACGACCCGAACGGCGCCACCAGCGTGCTGCCGCACACCGGCGGCCCGGCCGGCGCCGCCGACCCCACCGCCGTACTCCCGAACACGGGCGCGGCGGACCCGACGGCCGTCCTGCCGCCCGTCTCCCAGGGCCAGCAGGGTCAGCAGGGCCAGTACGGCCAGCAGCAGGGGCAGCAGGGGCAAGGGCAGGGCGAGCAGCCGCACCCCTGGCAGACCCAGCTGCGGGCCGCCCGCGACCGCAACGAGCAGACGCAGATCCAGTACCTGGACCCGGACGAGGACCCGCTGCGCCGCCGTCCCCAGCGGCAGGTGGCCCGGCCCCAGCAGCAGCCGCGTCCGGCCCCGCAGGGCCGCCCGCAGCAGCCGCAGCCGCGCGGCCGGCAGTACCAGCAGGGCGCCGGGTACGGCTACCCGCAGCAGCAGCCCCAGCAGTACGCCCCGCCGCAGCAGCCCCAGCAGCCGCAGCGGTACGCGCCCCCCGCCCCGCCCGCGCCGCAGCGGCCCGCGCGGGAGCCCCGGGAGCCGCGGCAGCGCAGCGCCAACCGGATGAAGATCCCCGGGCTGGGCTGTCTGAAGGGCTGCCTGTTCACGATCGTCATCCTGATCGTGGCGAGCTGGCTGATCTGGGAGCTGACCCCGTTGCAGGACTGGATCGGCACCGGCAAGGGCTACTGGGACCAGATGACCGACTGGATCGGCAAGGTGGGCGGCTGGATCAAGGATCTGGGCGGCTCCGGCAGCGGAAACTGATCGCTGGTTCGGGGATTTGTCGACATCTGCCGGGTGATTTCCGTCTCCGCGGTGAAGGTTGGCTCGTCGGACGCGTAGTTTTGGCGACAACACGCGTCTGTAGGAGCAGTCTTGGCACGGAAGATCGGCAGCCGGTACACCGCGAACCAGATCCTGGGGCGGGGGAGCGCCGGCACGGTGTGGCTGGGCGAGGGACCGGACGGCCCCGTCGCCATCAAGCTGCTGCGCGAGGACCTCGCCTCCGACCAGGAACTCGTCGGACGCTTCGTGCAGGAGCGCACCGCGCTGCTCGGCCTGGAGCACCCGCACATCGTCACCGTGCGCGACCTGGTGGTCGACGGCAACGACTTGGCCCTGGTCATGGACCTCGTGCGCGGCACCGACCTGCGCACCCGGCTGGAGCGCGAGCGGCGGATGGCCCCCGAAGCGGCCGTGGCGATCGTCGCCGACGTCGCCGACGCGCTGGCGGCGGCCCACGCGGCCGGGGTCGTCCACCGGGACGTCAAGCCCGAGAACGTCCTGCTCGACATGCAGGGCCCGATCGGGCCGGGCGGCTCCCACCCCGCCCTGCTCACCGACTTCGGGGTCGCCAAGCTGATCGACTCGCCGCGGCGGACCCGCGCCACGAAGATCATCGGTACGCCGGACTACCTGGCCCCGGAGATCGTGGAGGGCCTGCCGCCCCGGGCCGCCGTGGACATCTACGCGCTGGCGACGGTCCTGTACGAGCTGCTGGCCGGCTTCACGCCCTTCGGCGGCGGCCACCCCGGTGCGGTCCTGCGGCGGCACGTCACCGAGACCGTCGTACCGCTGCCCGGCATCCCCGAGGAGCTGTGGCAGCTGCTGGTGCAGTGCCTGGCCAAGGCGCCGGCCTCCCGGCTGCGCGCCTCGGAGCTGGCGGCGCGGCTGCGCGAGCAGCTGCCCACGCTGGCCGGGATGCCGCCGCTTGACGTGGACGAGCCGGACCTCGCCGAGGAAGCCGCCGAGGAAGCCGTGCCGCCGGCTCCGCAGGGTGAGCCGGTACGGCGGCGGGGGGCGGTGTCCCTCGTCCCCGGAGCCAAGCCCGACTCCAACCGCGACACGCACACGTCGATGCGGGTGCCGGGGCCGGACGAGCTGGCGGGCGGGGCCCACGGGACCGCCCGCGTGCCCCGGGCCCCCGGTGCCCCCCGCCCCGGCTCGGCCCGCCACAAGGCCGCGGTGCGGCGGCGCAGGGTGACCTTGGGAGTGGCCGGGGTGGTGGTGGCCGCGGTCGTGGCCGCCGGCGCGTGGCTCGCCTCCTCCGGCGGGGACGACGACCAGCCGGCCCCGGCCCCCCACAGCACGTCGGCCCCCTGACCCGAGCCTTGCCCGCCCTCCCGCCCGACTCGGCCGGCCGGGAGGCGGGCCGGGTCGCTTGCCACAGCCGTTACGCTGGATGGCGTGGCAGTCGTCGATGTATCCGAAGAGCTGAAGTCCCTCTCCTCGACCATGGAGTCGATCGAGGCCGTCCTGGACCTCGACAAGATGAGGGCAGACATCGCCGTGCTCGAGGAGCAGGCGGCCGCGCCGTCCCTCTGGGACAACCCGGACGAGGCGCAGAAGATCACCAGCAAGCTCTCCCACCTCCAGGCCGAGGTCAGGAAGGCGGAGGCGCTGCGCGGCCGGATCGACGACCTCGCGGTCCTCTTCGAGATGGCCGAGGAGGAGAACGACTCGGACACCCGCGCGGAGGCCGAGTCCGAGCTGACCGCGGTGAGGAAGGCGCTGGACGAGATGGAGGTCCGTACCCTCCTGTCCGGCGAGTACGACTCCCGTGAGGCGCTCGTCAACATCCGCGCCGAGGCCGGTGGCGTCGACGCCGCCGACTTCGCCGAGAAGCTCCAGCGCATGTACCTGCGATGGGCCGAGCAGCGCGGCTACAAGACGGAGCTGATCGAGACGTCGTACGCCGAAGAGGCCGGCATCAAGTCGACCACCTTCGCCGTGCACTCGCCGTACGCCTACGGCACCCTCTCCGTCGAGCAGGGCACGCACCGCCTCGTGCGCATCTCGCCCTTCGACAACCAGGGGCGCCGGCAGACCTCCTTCGCCGGTGTCGAGGTGCTGCCCGTCGTCGAGCAGTCCGACCACGTCGAGATCGACGAGTCCGAGCTGCGCATCGACGTCTACCGGTCCTCCGGCCCCGGCGGCCAGGGCGTCAACACGACCGACTCCGCGGTCCGCATCACGCACCTGCCCACCGGCATCGTGGTCTCCTGCCAGAACGAGCGGTCGCAGATCCAGAACAAGGCCACCGCGATGAACGTCCTCCAGGCCAAGCTGCTGGAGCGGCGCCGGCAGGAGGAGCAGGCCAAGATGGACGCTCTCAAGGGCGACGGCGGCAACTCCTGGGGCAACCAGATGCGTTCGTACGTGCTGCACCCGTACCAGATGGTCAAGGACCTGCGCACCGACTACGAGGTGGGCAACCCGGAGGCCGTGTTCAACGGCGAGATCGACGGGTTCCTGGAGGCCGGGATTCGCTGGCGCAAGCAGCAGGAGAAGTAACTTTGTCGACATGACAACTGCCGCCCGAGAGGCGGCAGTTGTCATTTGTCTGGGTTTTACATCACACTCACAGGCTTCAACTCTCCGCAAACGCCGCCCCATCGGACATTGCGCCCGCAACGCCCTTGACGTTGCTTTGAAAAATGGGAATGGTGTGGCGCGGCATGCGTACTCTTGGGGCGCATGTGAACCGGGGGATCGAGTTGACGCCACTTCGTCACCAGCTGCCTCCGTCGATCACGGCACGCCCCACGCGAAGCCTCATTGACGAACAGCTACTGGGGGTAGCAACCATATGACGAAGAAGACGCGGATCCGGGTCGCGCGGATAGCCGCCGGCGCCGTGATCGCGGCCGGTGCGTCGCTGACCGCCGCCGGCGCGGCTTCCGCCCTGGACCTCGATGTCCAGGCGGGCCCGATCAGCCTCGGCGTGAGCGGTGTCGGCGCCGACGGCGGCAACACCGACGGCGGTACCGACGGCGGCTGCCCGGTCGGCATCTGCACCGACGGCGGCACCACCACCGGTTCGGCCGGCACCGACGGCTCGGGCGGCGCGGCTGCCAGCGGCGGGGACGCCTCCACGGGTGGTGACGCGGCCACGGGTGGCGACGCCTCCACGGGCGGCGACGCTTCCACCGGCGGTGACGCCTCCACGGGTGGTGACGCCACCATCGGCGGCGACGTCTCCATCGGCGGTGTCATCGGCGGCGACGACAGCACCTCCGGCGGCAACGGCAGCGGCGGTGACGCCTCCACCGGCGGCGACAACGGCAACTCCGGCGGCAACGGCAACTCGGGTGGCAACGGCAACTCGGGTGGCAACAGCAACTCCGGCGGCAACGGCAACTCCGGCGGCAACGGCAACAGCGGTGGCAACGGCAACAGCGGTGGCAACGGCACCTCTGGTGGCAACAGCTCCGGCGGCGACAGCGGCACCAGCGGTTCCACCGGCGGCGGTTCCACCGACGGCGGCAGCAGCACCGGTGGCGGTTCCACCGACGGCGGCAGCAGCACCGGCGGCAACCACACCGGCCCCGAAGGCGGCAACAACAACGTCCCGCAGGACGAGGGCTCCTCGGCGCTGACCGACACCGGCTCCGACACCTCGGCCCAGGGCGGCGACAAGCAGCTCGCCGAGACCGGTGCCGGCCAGACCGCGTTCCTGCTCGTCGGCGCCGCGACGATGATCGCCGGCGGCATCGGCTTCCGCATGCTGCCGCGCCTCGTCGGCGGCCGCGGCGGCGCCGCCGCCTGACCGTAGCCACAAGGTCACGCACGGCACACACATAAGGGCCCGGAGCCTCACGCTCCGGGCCCTTACCGTTTGGGTCCCGCCCGCGCGCCTACGACGCCTCTGCGGGGTCTTTCAGGCGGTCACGCGGTCTGGTGCGCCAGCAGCGCCACCGCGGCGATCAGCACCGCCAGCAGCGCGATCAGCGCCATCGGGGTCAACCCGCCCAGGCCCCCGAAGAAGCCCTCCTGCTGAAGTCGCTCGCGGTTGGCACGGCACACCGGGCACCGGCCCTCGCTCACGGGCGCCGCGCAGTTCGCGCACACCAACCGGTCGTACGTCATGCGCTCGCCCTCCTTGCACCGGCCATCACATGCACAACGCTCACGAAGACGAGAACGTTCCCCCGCGTTCTCGTCGTCCTTCGTTTCCCTTCCACTGTGCCAGGTTCCCGCGGCGCGTGCGCGGGGCCTCCGGGAAGGGCATGCGGGAAGCGGCCGGTACAAAAACGTACAACTCTTGCCCAACCTCAACCCGCGACTGCACTTGCACACCCGGTTCGCGTATGGTCACGCTCATCTACCCCCGGCGACCCGTGGTGCATCCGTGATCCGATTCGACAACGTCTCCAAGGTCTACCCCAAGCAGACCCGCCCCGCACTCAGGGATGTCTCCCTGGAGGTGGAGAAGGGCGAGTTCGTCTTCCTCGTGGGGTCCTCCGGCTCCGGAAAGTCCACCTTCCTGCGGCTCGTCCTCCGCGAGGAGCGGTGCAGCCACGGTCAGGTGCACGTGCTGGGCAAGGACCTCGCGCGCCTGTCCAACTGGAAGGTGCCGCAGATGCGCCGCCAGCTGGGCACCGTGTTCCAGGACTTCCGGCTGCTGCCGAACAAGACGGTGGCGGAGAACGTGGCCTTCGCCCAGGAGGTCATCGGCAAGTCCCGTGGCGAGATCCGCAAGTCCGTGCCGCAGGTGCTCGATCTCGTCGGGCTCGGCGGCAAGGAGGACCGGATGCCGGGCGAGCTGTCCGGTGGTGAGCAGCAGCGTGTCGCCATCGCGCGCGCGTTCGTCAACCGGCCGAAGCTGCTCATCGCCGACGAGCCCACCGGCAACCTCGACCCGCAGACCTCCGTCGGCATCATGAAGCTGCTCGACCGCATCAACCGGACGGGCACCACCGTCATCATGGCGACGCACGACCAGAACATCGTGGACCAGATGCGCAAGCGCGTCATCGAGCTGGAGAAGGGCCGCCTCGTCCGCGACCAGGCCCGCGGCGTCTACGGCTACCAGCACTGACCGCACCAGCACCCAGTTCCGGAAAGGCCTGAAGAACCCGCCATGCGCGCCCAGTTCGTCCTGTCGGAGATCGGTGTCGGTCTCCGCCGCAATCTGACGATGACCTTCGCCGTCATCGTCTCCGTCGCCCTGTCCCTGGCCCTCTTCGGCGGTTCGCTGCTGATGAGCGACCAGGTGAGCACCATGAAGGGCTACTGGTACGACAAGGTCAACGTCTCGATCTTCCTGTGCAACAAGCACGACGCGGAGAACGACGTCCACTGCGCCAAGGGCGCGGTCACCGAGGACCAGAAGAAGCAGATCATCGCCGACCTGGACAAGATGCCGGTCGTCGACAAGGTGACCTACGAGTCGCAGGACGAGGCGTACAAGCACTACAAGGAGCAGTTCGGCAACTCCCCGCTGGCCGGCTCGCTGACGCCGGACCAGATGCAGGAGTCGTACCGGATCAAGCTCAAGGACCCGCAGAAGTACCAGGTGATCGCGTCCGCGTTCAACGGGCGGGACGGCGTGCAGTCGGTGCAGGACCAGAAGGGCATCCTGGACAACCTCTTCCAGCTGCTGAACCTGATGAACCGGGGCGCGCTCGGCGTGATGGCGATGATGCTGATCGTCGCCCTCCTGCTGATCGTCAACACCGTGCGTGTCTCGGCGTTCAGCCGACGGCGCGAAACCGGGATCATGCGTCTGGTCGGTGCCTCGGGCTTCTATATCCAGGCGCCGTTCATCGCCGAGGCGGCGGTCGCCGGACTCATCGGCGGCGGCCTCGCCTGCGTGGCGCTCGTGGTCGGCCGGTACTTCACCATCGACCACGGCATGGAGCTGTCCCACAAGCTCACGCTGATCAACTTCGTCGGCTGGGACGCGGTGTTGACCAAGCTGCCGCTGATCCTCGCCACGAGTGTCCTGATGCCGTCGCTCGCCGCGTTCTTCGCGCTGCGCAAGTACCTGAAGGTGTGACGCATGCCAAGGGGGCCGTACGCGCATCCGACCGTACGGCCCCTTCGCGTTGCCCTAGACTCGCCGCCATGTCAGGCCGTGACCTGTTCTGTCAGCCCCGCCGCGTCCGCCGTGGGGCCACCCTGACATTGGTCTTCGCCGGTGTGCTGATCGCCGGCGCCGCCACCGGCTCCTTCCCCGAACCCGACGGTCCCGCGCGGAAGGCCGCCGCCGGCCCGGCGGGCCCGGCCGCCCGGCACGAGGCCGTCGAGAGGGCCGCCGCCGAGGCGATGGCCGACGGCAAGTCCCCCGTGGAGGCGGCGGAAAGGGCCGTCAGCCGCAGCGGGGACCGCTGGGCCGCGGTCTATTCCGAGGGCGAGTACGAGGAGTTCCAGGACGCCCTCGACGGCCGGTACACCGGCGTCGGCCTGTGGGCGCGGCAGGAGGCGGACGGCCGGATCGTGGTGACCCGGGTGCAGCCCGACTCGCCCGCCGCCGACGCCGGCATCCGGGCGCGCGACCGGTTGCGGAGCGTCGACGGCAGGAAGGTCGACGGGCGGCCGGTCACCGAGGTGGTCGCCTTGCTCCGCGGCGACGCGCTGCGCGGCGGGACCGACGACGCCCCGGCCGGTACGACGGTCACCCTCGGCCTGGAGCGCGGCACGCGCGCGTGGACCGAGACGCTGCACCGGGCCCGGCTGTCCACCGACTCCGTGACCGTGCGCCGGCTGCCCGACGGGGTCACCGTCCTCAAGATCGCCGCGTTCACCAAGGGCTCCGCCGACGCGGTCCTCGAGGCCCTGCACGCCGTCCCCGCCGACGGCCGGACCGTCCTCGACCTGCGGGGCAACTCCGGCGGCCTGGTCACCGAGGCCGTGGACACGGCCTCCGCCTTCCTGGACGGCGGCCTGGTCGCCACCTACGACGTCGACGGCGCCCAGCGCGCCCTGCACGCCGCCCCCGGCGGCGACACCACCCGGCCCCTGGTCGTCCTCGTCGACGGCGGCACCATGAGCGCGGCCGAGCTGCTCACCGGCGCCCTCCAGGACCGGGGCCGCGCGGTGGTGATCGGCTCGCGCACCTTCGGCAAGGGCTCCATCCAGATGCCGACGAAGCTGCCCGACGGCTCGGTGGCGGAGCTGACCGTCGGCCACTACCGCACCCCCTCCGGCCGCGCGGTCGACGGCCGGGGCATCACCCCCGACCTGGAGGCGGGGCCGGAGCAGGCCCTGCCCCGCGCGCAGACGGTGCTCACCGGGCTGGGCGACCCCTCGTAGCCGCGCCGCGTGGCCAGGCGTAAACGGCTGTACGCACACCCCCTCTGTGGTGCGAAAATGGACGGCACTATGAGCAAGGGAATGTACGTACCGAAGGAGTCCCAGCCCAAGCAGGGCGGCGGGGCCGGCAAGGCCAGGGACGGCGAGAAGGGCGGCAAGCGCAAGATCGTCGCCCAGAACAAGAAGGCCCGGCACGACTACGCGATCATCGACACCTACGAGGCCGGGCTCGTGCTCATGGGCACGGAGGTCAAGTCGCTGCGCGAGGGACGGACCTCGCTGACCGACGGCTTCGTCCAGATCGACCGGGGCGAGGCGTGGCTGCACAACGCCCACATCCCCGAGTATCACCAGGGCAGCTGGACCAACCACTCCGCGCGCCGCAAGCGCAAGCTGCTCCTGCACCGGGAGGAGATCGACAAGCTGGAGTCGAAGTCGCAGGAGACGGGACACACGATCGTGCCCCTCGCCATCTACTTCAAGGACGGCCGGGCGAAGGCCGAGATCGCTCTCGCGCGGGGCAAGAAGGAGTACGACAAGCGCCAGACGCTGCGGGAGCAGCAGGACCGGCGGGAGGCGGACCGGGCGATCGCGGCGGCGAAGCGCAGGCAGCGCGGCGTCTAGCCGGCCGGCCGACCGACGGGAATAGGCTGGCATCGTCGGGCGTTGGTCACGTACGATGGCAGTGCACTCCACAGAGGGTGCGCTGACTCCCTCCACGGAGGGGATTGAAAAATCAACATGGGGATGATCGGTTTCGACAGCGGCTGTCGAAGCAGGGGAAGCGTGTCGAGGAAGCGGCAATGATCTCGTAAACCATATGTCGCAAAAAATAATCGCCAACACCAAGCGCGATTCCTTCGCCCTCGCTGCCTAAGTAGCGACTCGCGAAGTGTCAGCCCGGGGCTGTTCCCGACCCGGATCCTGGCATCAGCTAGGGAACTAAACCTCTAGACCCGGTCACGGGGTGTAGAGGGAAATCAAACAGTGACTGAGCCCGTCGGAGACTTGTCCGCGTGATCTCCGGGGCCGAGAAAAGCGCAGCGGACTGCACACGGAGAAGCCCTGATTCTGCACCGTTGGACGCGGGTTCGATTCCCGCCATCTCCACGAGGCCCCTTCCGGGGGCCGACCCCATGTGGGCAAGGCCCCGTCGCTTCTAGCGGCGGGGCCTTTGCCGTGGGCCAGCGCCGTGGGGGCGCTGGTCAGCTTCCGGCTGGGGGTGCGTCGTGGCTGGTCGCGCAGTACCCCGCGCCCTTACGGGGCGCGACCCGGCCGGCGCCCGTGAGAGTGGCCAACCCGAGGGCGAGGGTGGCGGCAGCCGCTGGTACGGCGTACGCGGTGGTGGGGGAGAGGTGTTCCGCCGCCCAGCCGCCTGTCGCCGAGCCGCAGGCGATCCCGGTGAGCAAGCCCGTCACCATCAGACTCATCCCTTCATTGAGCCGGTCGGCCGGGGTCCGCCGCTGCACCAGCGTCATGGCCGTCACCATGGTCGGCGCGGTCGCCATACCCGCCACCAGCAGCGCGCCCGCCAGCACCCACAGCGAACCGGCGACACCGGCGGCTGCCCACGGCAGCGTCATCAGCACGGCCATCCCCGCCAGGCAGTGGCCGAGCCGCACCCCCGCCGGCTTCCGCGCCCCGTACGCCAGTCCCGCCGCGCACGAGCCCGCCGCCTGGAGCGCGAGCACGGCACCGGCCGCCGTGCGATGCCCCTGCGCGTCGGCGTAGGCGATCGTGACGACCTCCATGGAGCCGAACACCGCGCCGGTCGCGGTGAAGCAGGCCAGCAGGGGCGGGATGCCCGGGCTGCGCAGCGGCGAGGGCGCCTGCGAGCGGGCCGTCGGCGGCGGCTCGGTCGCCCGCTGGGCGAGGAACAGCAGCATGCCGGCGAGTAGCAGCACCGCCCCGGTGAGCGTGCCCGCCTCCGGGAAGAACGTGCCGGTCAGAAAGGACGCGAGCACCGGCCCGAGCATGAAGCACAGCTCGTCCGCGGCCTGCTCGAACGCGTTCGCGGTGTGCAGCGCGCCGGGCTCGTCCCGCAGCAGATGAGCCCAGCGGGCGCGGGAGAGGCCGCCGATGTTGGGGGTCGCCGCGGTGCCGGCGTAGGCGGCGAACAGGGTCCAGTCGTGGGCGTCGTAGCGGACGCACAGCAGCAACGCGAGGCTGCCCAGCACGGAGACGGCCGTGGCCGGCAGCGCGACCCGGGCCTGCCCGTGCCGGTCGACCAGTCGCGCGAGCCAGGGCCCGGCCAGCGCGGTCGCCGCGAGCCCCACCGCGGTGACGGCACCGGCGAGGGCGTACGAGCCACGGGAACCGGCGATCATCACGACCGCGCTCACGCTGAACATGCCCATCGGCAGCCGGGCGAGGAGGTTGCCGGCGGTGAAGGCACGGGTGCCGGGGAGGCGGAACAAGAAGCGGTATGCGCCTATGTGGGGTCTTTCGCTGTCTGTTCGGCTGTCCTGGGCGGTCTTTTGCGGCATGGCTCAACGGTCGCCCGGAGCGGATCACCAGGTCCAACACCTTCTGCGTCCCGATTCACGCGTTCCCGTTGTAAGTTCGCTGCCATGTCCGCCCCCGCCGCCCACATGGACCCCCGCCTGCTGCGTTCCTTCGTCGTCGTCGCCGAGGAACTGCACTTCACCCGGGCGGCGGCCCGCCTGTACGTCGCCCAGCAGGCGCTCAGCCGGGACGTACGGCGGCTGGAACGGGAGCTGGGCGCCGAGCTGTTCGTACGGACCACCCGGCAGGTCACGCTGACGCCGGACGGCGAGCGCCTGCTGCCGCACGCGCGCCGGGTCCTCGCCGCCCAGGACGACCTTCTCGCCGCGTTCGCCGCCGGCCAGGCCCGCCCGCTGCTGGTCGACCTCAACTCGCCCGGCCTGGTCACCGGCCGCCGCGTCCTGCACCGGGCCCGCGAACTCGCCCCCGACTGCGAGCTGATGGCCCGCTACGAGAGCGGCCTGACCGGAGCCGCCGCCGAACTGCTCGCCGGCCGCATGGACGCCTCCTTCGGCCGGTTCGCCGGCCTCGACCCGGCGCTCCGCTCCGGGCTGGAGCAGCAGCCGGTGCGGTACGAGCCGATGGCCGTCGTGCTGCCCGAGGACCACCCGCTGGCCGCGTCACCGAGAGTGCCGCTGTCCGCGCTGGCCGGAGAGACGGTGTACGCCGGTGCCGGCAACCCGCGCACCCGGGAGTGGACCGACCTGGCCCAGCGCCTCTTCGAGGACCGCGCCATCCGGCTCGCCCCGCCTCTCCCGCTGGCCGTCGGCGACGAGGAGTTCGGCCGCATCATGGCGAAGACCCGGAACCCGGTGCTGGCCGTCGTGGACTTCCCGCCCCTGCCCGGGACGGTACGACGGCCCCTCGTCGACCCCGTCCCGCTGTCGCCCGTCTCCCTGGTCTGGCGGAAGGGGCTGGTTCATCCCGGCTTGACCGCGCTGCGGAAGGCGGTGGCCGAGATCGCACGGGTGGAAGGGTGGCTGCGGCGGCCTGCCGATGGATGGATTCCGGCCATGGACGAGGGCGTGATGAACGGCGTGTGACGGGCGGTGACGGGCGTCCGCCCGTACCGGCCCGGCGCGCGGCACTCCTCCGCGTGCGTTACATTCTTGGCCCGGGCACAGGGTGGTAGTGGGGGCGCTCGGACCGGGTGGGGGCCTGGTTCGATCGACGCATGCCCGGGATCGCGAGCGCGCCCGGAACTGTCCCGTGGGGGGATGAACGCGCGTGAAAAAGTGTCCTGAAGACGCCCAACCTGAAGGGCGAGAGGTGGCGCCTGTGGGGCGCGGTGCGCTGGTGGGCGGGGGCGAGGAACGGATGAAATCAGACGCGGACGCGGACGCGGGGGCTGCGCAGACTGCGCAGGCTGCGGGGGTTGTCGCCGAGTCTGGTGCTGGGGCCGAGATTGAGGCTGGTTCCGAGGCCGGCGCCGAGTCTCGTGTCGCGGTCGAGTCCGAAGCCGAATCCGGTGCCGAGACCGACGCCGGGTCCGTCACCGAGTCTGTTGCCGAGGCCGACGCCGACGCCGACGCAGAGACCGGTGATGCTGCGGAGTCTCCTGAGACGGTTGCCGAGGCGGCTGAGGCTGCCGAGCCTGATGAGTCCGGCGACTCTGCTGGACCTGAGCAGTCCGCCGAATCCGCGGCACCCGTCGAAGCGCAGCAGCAGCCCGCCGAATCGGCCGAGCCCACGGAACCCACGGAACCCACCGAGCCTGCCGAACCCACCGAGCCTGCCGAACCCACCGAGCCTGCCGAACCCACCGAGCCTGCCGAACCCACCGAGCCTGCCGAACCCGGCGAACCCGGCGAACCCGGCGAACCCGGCGAACCCGGCGAACCCGGCGAATCCGCTGAGTCTGCCGAATCTGCCGAGCCTGGCGAAGCCGCCGACCCCGCTCAGCCCGCCGCCGTGAAGGAGCCCTCCGACCCCACCGCCGATTCCCCGGCACCTTCCCCCGCCCTTGCTCCCACCTCACACGACGAGACCGTCCAGCTGGACGACGTACAACTCGGCGCTGTGGGCGCGGGGTCGGCCGTACGGGACCCCCGTGGCTCCGACGGGCCGGTCTTCGTGGACGAGTCCGGTCGTCGTAGCCGCCGTTTCCGGCGGCTCGGCGTGGCCGTGGCCGTCGCCTGTGCCGGTTACGCCGCCGTCATCGTCGCCACCCTGCTGTCCGGCAACTCCGCTGCCCCCTGGCTCCCGGTGCCGGGCCAGCACGAGGACAAGCCCGCCGGCAAGGTGGACACCTCGCCGCTGCCCAGCGTCTCCACGACCCCGACCCCGCCGGGGGCCGGCACGGTGACCGCACCGGTCGTGGGCGCCGAGGCGGGCGGCACCGCCGTACCGGGCAGCGGAGCGCCCGCCGGCGCCGACGCCTCCGCGTCCACCGATCCGGACGCCGGTACCGCCTCCGCGCCCGCCGACGCCGGCACCACCGGCTCCCCGACCTCGTCGGCCCCGGCCACCGACGTCTCTCCGGCGCCGTCCGCCACCGGTACCGCCACCGCTCCGGCCCCCACGCCGACCCCGTCGGGCCGTACCCACACCCCGCCCGGCCACACCCGGCGCCCGTACCCCAAGCTCTCCCTCTGACGACCAGGCGGAACACCCTCAGATGGCTTCACACCCCCGCCGCCGTACCCGGCTGCCGCTGCGCTACCTGCTCCCCCTCCTGGTCCTGGTGGCGACCCTGGCGATGCTCATGCTGCGTGGCTACGTGCACAACGAGATCCTCGCGGACCACCGCATCCGGCCGTCGGCGGCGAACGACGAGGTGCCGCAGCGCATCCTGGACGGCGGGCCGGTCATCGACACACGCAACGGCCGCGGTGACAGCCTGCGCATACCGGACCACCGCATCGTCCTCACCTTCGACGACGGCCCCGACCCGACCTGGACCCCGAAGGTGCTCGACGTGCTGAAGAAGCACCACGCGCACGCGGTGTTCTTCGTCACCGGCACCATGACCTCCCGCCACCCCGAGCTGGTCCGGCGCATGGTCGCCGAGGGCCACGAGGTCGGCCTGCACACCTTCGGCCACCCGGACCTGTCGTACCACTCCACGAAGCGCATCGACTGGGAGCTGTCCCAGAACCAGCTGGCGCTCGCCGGAGCGGCCGGTATCCGCAGCTCGCTGTTCCGGCCGCCCTACTCCTCCTCCGCCAACGCGATCGACAACCGGTCGTGGCCGGTCACGCGGTACATCGGCAGCCGGGGCTATCTCACCGTCGTGGACGACGCCGACAGCGAGGACTGGCGCAAGCCGGGCGTCGAGCGGATCATCCGCAACGCCACGCCCCACGGCGGCCGGGGCGCGGTCGTCCTCATGCACGACTCGGGCGGCGACCGGCACCAGACCGTCCAGGCGCTCGACAAGCTGCTGCCCCGGCTCCAACAGCAGGGCTACACCTTCCAGACCCTCACCGGCGCGCTGCGGGCCCCGAGCGCGGACACCCCGGTCACCGGCCTCGACCTGTGGAAGGGGAAGGCCTGGATCTTCCTGGTGAAGGCGTCCGACAACATCACCACGGTGCTCGTCGCCGGGCTCGCCGTCGTCGGCTGCCTCGTCTTCGCCCGTTTCGGCCTGATGCTGCTGCTGTCCGGCGCGCACGCCCGCCGCACCCGGCGCCCCGGCTTCCGATGGGGCGAGGAGCCGGTCACCGAGCCGGTGTCGGTGCTGGTGCCGGCGTACAACGAGGCCAAGTGCATCGAGAACACGGTCCGTTCACTGATGCGCAGCGAGCATCCCATCGAAGTGCTGGTCATCGACGACGGTTCGGCGGACGGCACGGCCGACATCGTGGAGGCGCTGGACCTGCCCGGCGTGCGGGTGATCCGCCAGGCCAACGCGGGCAAGCCGGCGGCCCTCAACCGGGGCCTGGCGAACGCCCGGTACGACCTGGTCGTGATGATGGACGGCGACACCGTCTTCGAACCGGCCACCGTCCGTGAACTCGTCCAGCCGTTCGCCGACCCGCGCGTCGGCGCCGTCGCCGGCAACGCCAAGGTCGGCAACAAGAACCGGCTCATCGGCGCCTGGCAGCACATCGAGTACGTGATGGGCTTCAACCTCGACCGCCGCATGTACGACATCCTGCGCTGCATGCCGACGATCCCGGGCGCGGTCGGGGCGTTCCGCCGCTCGGCCCTGCAACGGGTCGGCGGGATGAGCGACGACACGCTCGCCGAGGACACCGACGTCACGATGGCCCTGCACCGCGACGGCTGGCGCGTGGTGTACGCCGAGAAGGCCCGCGCCTGGACGGAGGCGCCCGAGTCGGTCCAGCAGCTGTGGTCCCAGCGCTACCGCTGGTCGTACGGCACCATGCAGGCCATCTGGAAGCACCGCCGCGCGCTGTTCGAGCGGGGCCCGTCGGGCCGCTTCGGCCGCGTGGGCCTGCCCCTGGTCTCGCTCTTCATGGTCGTGGCCCCGCTCCTGGCCCCCCTGATCGACCTCTTCCTGGTCTACGGCCTGGTCTTCGGCCCGACGACCAAGACGATCGTGGCCTGGTGCGCCGTCCTGGCCATCCAGGCGGCCTGCGCGGCCTACGCCTTCCACCTGGACCGCGAACCCCTCATCCCCCTCCTCTCCCTCCCCCTCCAACAGCTGCTCTACCGCCAGCTCATGTACGTCGTCCTGCTCCAGTCCTGGATCACCGCCCTCACCGGCGGCCGACTGCGCTGGCAGAAACTCCGCCGCACGGGCGGGGTGGCGGCACCGCCGGCCGAGCGACCCCCGGTGCCGGAGGCGACCCCCGCTGGATGACCAGCAGCCCTACTCCGGGTGGGCCACGGCGTCCTTCTGCAACTGGACCGCCGCCAGCAGGCTCAGACCCGGCTCGGCCTGACGCAACGCCTTCACGGCGGCGACGGAGCCGACGTCCCCGGTGAACCCGACACCGGCCAGCCTGGCGCGGACCCAGTCCGCCCGCAGCTGTCCCTCACTGGCGCCGGCGGCGGCCCCGACGAGCGCGACCGCCCTCTCCAGCCCGGCCCGCTCCTCCTGAGAAGCCCCGTCCAACGCCTCCCGCAGCTTTGCGGCGACCAGGTCCGAGTCCCGGATGACCAGCACGAGGTCTTGCTTCTTGCCGAATCCCGCGAGTCCCTTCATATGGCCAGGGTGGACGCCGGGAGCGGCCTTCTTCAAACCACTTGAGGAGTTCCAGAGCCTTGCGCCGCCCCCGGACACCCCTATGGCGGTGAGGATCTGCTCCACGTCCACGACGCTCGGCATGACACTGCCGTTCTCGATCTTCGACAGCTTCGATGCGGACATGGCCGCGTTCAGATCTGTTCACTCCGCGTGCTGCGCCCACCAGTCCGTGAACGGTACGGCATGCGCGAGTGCGGTGACCCGGTAGTGCCGGAATTGGGTCAGCCGGTTATCCTCGTTCAGAAATTCACTTCCCAGGTACTTCCCGGCACCGTCGTACGCCATCACACCGACCGCCCTGTCGTCGAACATCCAGAAGTCGGGCGCGTCAGGGATCGGGTTGTCCCGCTCGGTGGTGTCGAGGATGAAGAACTCCTCGCCGACGGTCATGTTCCGTCGGTATCCCCAGGACAGCTCGAATCTGAGGTAGTCCGTCAGCGGACGGGACAGGACGTGCACGCGGTACACGCGCTTGCCGGCCGCGGTCGCGTTCCCCACCGTCGTCAGCCATGCGGCGGCCTTGTACGACTCCGGCTGGTCTCGTCCTGCCAGGAATGCCCGGTAGGCCTCGACCCCGCCCGACTGGCTGTAGTCGTCCAGTGTCTCCAGCCGAAATGTTTCACGCTCGAACGTGGTGAACCAGTCCGCCAGAGAAAGGCTAGATGAGGTCGTCAGGGACAGCCTTCCTGATCAGTTCGACGGGGACTTCCACAAGCGCTTCATGCGCCGGGACCTCTCTGCCGTGGTCGGTCAGGAGTCCTCCCTGTACGGCAAGGGTTCCGCGGTCCGTGACAACTGTCAGGACTGATGTCAACGCGAAGCGGACGAGGAGTCGATGTGCGCCGCGTACGGCAGGAACTCCGCCCAGGTGGAGGGGGTGACCGTGAGGTGGCGGTCGGTGGGAGTCTTGGAGTCGCGGATGTGGATGGTGGTGGGGGTGGTGGCTATCTCCACGCAGTTGGAGGCATCAGGGCTGTAAGTGGACTTCTTCCAGGCGAGTTCGGGCACGGTTACCTCAGAGACTTTGGGCGATGTGGTGGATCAGGTCACGGGACTCTGCCGGCTTGAGAGCGTTCGCCTCCATACGGTCGAGGACGATGCGGTACTTCTCCAACTGTGCTTCCGCATCCAGGAACTCGCACCCGTGGTGGGTGTCCAGTTGAACGGTGTCAAGCTGAGTAACCGGCCCCGCCAGATAGTCGACGGACTGTCCGGTACCCGGGAAGGAGCCCTTGCCGAAGGGAATGACCCTCACGGTCACATGTTCCATTTCGCTCATCTCCAGCAAGTGGTCGAGCTGAGCGCGAACCGTGGCGGTGCCGCCGTATCCCATGTGCAGCGCGCACTCGTGGATCACCGCGGTGTACGGGGGCGGGTTGTCCCGGTACAGAATCTCCTGCCGCTTGACCCGGTGACTGACGCGGTGCTCGATCTCGTACGGCCTCAGTGACGGCACCGCCTCCTTGAAGAGGGCGCGAGCGTGATCGGTCGTCTGGAGCAGGGCCGGAATGTGGATGACCAGGGCAACGCGCAGCGCCGCCGCGTGGTACTCCAACTCGGCGAGGTCGATAAGGCCGACCGGCAGGTGGTCACGGTAACTGTCCCACCAACTATGTGCCTGGCGCTGAGTCATCGCGGCCAGCGCGTCCACCAGGGCTGCGTCCCCGCAGTCGTAGGCGCGGGCGAGGGAGCGGACGCGGTCGGCGCTGAGGGGACTGCGCCCAGTCTCGATCATGCTGACGCGGCCTTGGTTGACCCCCAGGCGGGCGGCGGCGCTGGTAGCCGTAAGGCCTGCTCGCTCACGAAGCTTTCGCAGCTCAGCCCCAAGGCGCCGTTGGCGCAGGGTGGGTGTGTTGCTGGGTGGCAACGAGCCTCCTTTCAGTCGCCGTCTCGACGCACGGGTACCTCACGCGAGTTAATTACTGATGCACTTCCCTCGATTCGCTGAGAAGTATCTCAGTGCTGCGCTAGCGTACAGCGCATCGCCCAACTGCCCGCGCTTGTAAGCCGGAAGCGCACCTCCCAGGCAATGCCACCGCCTGGCGTAATCGGTTGAGCGAGTCCAGGTCGTCCCTTCTCTCACCGGAGGTTTTCATGGGCACCGTATCCCTGCCCGACACCTGGGTGTACGCCCTTCGGCTGCCGCATGATCCCCGCGCGGCACGCGTCGCACGTATGACCGTACGGGCCGTGCTCAGCGGGCACGGCAGACACGAAGTCCTCGACGCCGTCGAACTGTTGACGTCCGAGCTGGTCGGCAACGCCTACCGGCACACCCGAGGCCCCGCCTCCCTCCGGCTCACCGCCCTCGCGGACGGCCGGCTGCGGGTCGGGGTGTGGGACAGCCACCCCTGTATCCCCGCGCCCTTCGGGCAGCCGCCCTGGGACCGCGTGCCGCCTGCTCCGGTGGACGCCGAAGAGGGTCGCGGGCTGCACCTCGTACAGGAGTACGCCGACACCTGGGGCGGCTTGTCCCTGGCGGACAGCCCGCTGGACCGGGGTGCCGGGAAACTGCTGTGGTTCGAGGTGGGCGGGGTACCGCTGCGCCGGATGCCACGTCGCTGTCCGTGATGCCCAGTACGGTGGGGTGCAGGAAGCTGAGCACGTGCGCACGGAGGAGCCGCCGCGTGACCACACAACCGGACCACAGCCATGAGCTGATCCCGCGCCCCGAGGGCACTCCGGCGGCGGTTCGCATCGCACTGGCGCGCATCGCCCCGCATCGCCTGGGTGAAATGGAACAGCACAAGGAGCAGGCCCTGGGGGCCGCCCTCCAGGACGGCAAGATCGGCCACCTTCAGTACTGGCTCACATACTGGCAGGCACAGGTGGAGATCGAGCGGCGGCCCGACCTGCGTTCCCGCTACCAGGCCGCCCTTGTCGCCGTGCACAACGCCGGCAGTCGGGACGACCCCGAGTTCCGCACGGCGATGGCAGAACTGCGCACCGTCGAGACCGAGGCCCGGCAGGCGGTGTCCGCGTGACGTGGCGGTGGGAGTACGACCCGGATGAGGCGTACGTCATCGGCGGCGCTCCACCCGCCTTCGTGGCCGAGGTCGAAAAGCAAGCCGACGAGCTGGTCCGCGCGGCCGCAGCGTTCTACCTCGACGGTGCCTCATATCAGGAGGGGCGGGCCCGAAAGGGAACGTCTCGCACGTGCCCGGCGGGTTCTTCCTCTACTTGATCGTCCCGCGGCACGAGTGCTTGTACATCCATCAAGCCACCTACTTGTGAGACGAGCCCGGGCGCCGGCTCACGCGTCCGCGTACTTCGCGTCCGCCGCCGGGTCCAGGGCCAGGCGGTAGCCCCGTTTCACCACCGTCTGGATCAGCTTCGGCGCTCCCAGAGCCGTGCGGAGGCGGGCCATCGCCGTCTCGACGGCGTGTTCGTCGCGGCCCGCACCCGGCAGCGCGCGGAGCAGGTCGGCGCGGGGGACGACCCAGCCGGGGCGGCGGGCGAGGGCGCGGAGCAGGGACATGCCGGCCGGGGGCACCGGCTTGAGGTCGCCGTCGACCAGGACCGCGTGGCCCCGGATCTCCACCCGGTGCCCGGCGATGGGCAGGGACCGGGCGCGGGCCGGGAGTTCCTGGCACAGGAGCTGGACCAGGGGGCCCAGACGGAAGCGTTCCGGCTGGACCGTGTCCACCCCGCGGGCCTGGAGGGGGATCGCGGTGACCGGGCCCACACAGGCCGGGAGGACGTCGTGGGCCAGGGCGGCCAGCAGGTCGTCCAGCAGGCCGCGGTCCTCCGCGCGGGAGAGGAGGGAGGCCGCGGCGGGGGCGCTGGTGAAGGTGACGGCGTCCAGGCCGCGGGTGACGGCCGCGTCCAGGAGACGGTCGAGGGGGTTCAGGTCCTCCGGGGGCATCCAGCGGTAGACCGGGACGGGCACCACCTCCGCCCCGGCGGCCCGCAGCGACTCCACGAAGCCGGGGAGGGGTTCGCCGTGGAGCTGTACGGCGATGCGGTCGCCGTCGACGCCCTCCTCCAGGAGCCGGTCCAGCACCTCGGCCAGGGATTCCGAGGAGGGCGACCATTCCTCGGTGAGGCCCGCCGCGCGGATCGCGCCCTTGACCTTCGGGCCGCGGGCCAGCAGGCGGACCCCGCTCAGCCGGCCCAGCAGCTGTTCACCGAGGCCCCAGCCGTCGGCGGCCTCGACCCAGCCCCGGAAGCCGATCGCCGTGGTGGCCACGACGACGTCCGGCACCTGGTCGATGATCTCCTTCGTGGCGGCGAGCAGTTCGCCGTCGTCCGCGAGCGGCACGATCCGCAGGGCGGGGGCGTGCAGGACGGTGGCGCCGCGCCGCTGGAGCAGGGCGCCCAGCTCCTCGGCCCGGCGCGCGGCGGTGACGCCCACGGTGAATCCGGCGAGGGGGCCGTGCTCGGGGTGCTGCTCTTCGTCGTACATGGGCTCTCCTAGCTGACCGGCGCGCCGAACGAGCCTGTCAACGATGCGTGACAGGCTCGGTTCCGCTCGATGTCGCCGGTGTTACGTCACACCTCGGCATAGCTGAGCTGGGCCTTCGCCTCCGACGCGGCAGCCGTGGCCGGAACCCGCGCCGCCGTACGACGAAGGTATACGGCCCAGGTGACCGCGAAGCAGACGCCGTAGTAGGCGAGGAAGGCGACGAACGCGCCGGTGCCGGATCCGTAGGACAGGAAGGACTGGCGGAAGGAGAGGTTGATGCCGACACCGCCGAGCGCGCCGACCGCTCCGATGAGGCCCATGGACGCGCCGGACAGCCGCCGGCCGTGGGCGACGGCCGCCTCGCCCTCCAGGCCCTTGGCCAGCGCCTTGGCCTGGAAGATGCCCGGGATCATCTTGAACGTCGAACCGTTGCCGAGCCCGCTCAGCACGAACAGGACGACGAAGACGGACACGAACAACGGCAGCGACTTCTGCATGCTGGCGACGATGAGTACGGCGGTGGCGGCGGCCATGGCGACGTAGTTCCACAGGGTGATGCGGGCGCCGCCGTAGCGGTCGGCGAGCCAGCCGCCGAGGGGGCGGATGAGGGAGCCGAGCAGCGGGCCGATGAAGGTGAGGTACGCGGCCTGGAGCGGAGTGCGGCCGAACCCGTTCGTCAGCACCTGGCCGAAGGCGAAGCTGTAGCCGATGAAGGAGCCGAAGGTGCCGATGTAGAGGAAGGACATGATCCAGGTGTGGGCGTCCCGGGCGGCGTCCTTGGCCGCGCCGGTGTCGTTCCGCACCGAGGACAGGTTGTCCATGAACAGCGCGGCGAGTACGGCGGCCACGACGATCAGCGGGATGTAGATCCCCAGCAGCACGCGCGGGCCGCCGCTCGCGCCGATGATGGCGAGCGCGACGAGCTGGATGACGGGGACGCCGATGTTGCCACCGCCCGCGTTGAGGCCGAGCGCCCAGCCCTTCTTGCGCAGCGGGAAGAAGGCGTTGATGTTGGTCATGGAGGAGGCGAAGTTGCCGCCGCCGATGCCGGCCAGCAGGCCCACCAGGAGGAAGGTGGAGAAGGACGTCCCCGGTTCCATCACCCAGAACGCGGCGACGGTCGGGATGAGCAGCAGGCTCGCCGAGATGATCGTCCAGTTACGGCCGCCGAAGACGGCCACGGCGAAGGTGTACGGCACCCGGACCACCGCGCCGACCAGCGTGACCACCGACGTCAGCAGGAACTTGTCGGCGGGGGTGAGGCCGTACTCCGGGCCCATGAACAGGATCAGGACCGACCACAGGGTCCAGACGGAGAAGCCGATGTGCTCGGAGAGGACGGAGAACCAGAGGTTCCGGCGGGCGACGCGCTCCCCGGTCGCCTTCCAGAATGCCTCGTCCTCCGGATCCCAGCGCTCGATCCAGCGGCCACTGCGACGGGTTGGGGCTGGGGCTGTCATCACGCCTCCACGGTGCTCCGGCTGCTCGGTCTGCCGACCACTGACTCAGCCCGAAGGTAGGGAGAACGCGTTTCCGGCCTGTGGCTGTGGGTGACCGGAAGGGAACGTTGCTCTCACTCGGCCGGGGAAGGGCCGGTGAGGCCCGCCGCCGCCGTCACCGGTCGGCACCGCGCAGGTCCCGGACGCACCGGTCGAGCCGGGTGCCGCTGCCCTGGTCCTGGCCCGATACCGGGCTGCCGGGGCGGGTGAACCCGGCCCGGCGCGAGACAGCGGCGGACGGGGGGTTGTCCGGCTCGACCTGGATGACCGCCTCCTGTCCGCCCTCGCAGGCCGCGTACCGGAACGCCAGGAGGACCGCGCGGGTGCCAGGCCGCGGCCCCTCCAGGCGGGGTACAGGCCGTACGCGGCATCCACCTGGCCGGGGGCCGGTCCCTCTGCCGCGCACCGCAGGTCGACGTCCCCGCGAGCGTCTCGTCGGGGCCCACCCGGACACCGAAGGCGCGGAGCGGCCCGGACGTCTCCGGCCGTGCCGGCGCGGTGCGAGGGGTTCCGGTGTTCCCTTCGCGCGGGCACTGTGGGGGGAGACCCCGCACGGTTCCTGCCTAGGCGGTGACTGGCACATGGCACTCGGTAGCGCCCCCTCCGCGTACGAGCCGCGGTTCGACGCCGGGCGGGTGTGCCTGGATCTCCTCGCGACCACGCATCCGGGCGAACGGCTGGACGGCGTCGGCGCGTTGTGCGCGTGGATCGGGGGTGCCGGGCTCGTGCCCGGCGGTACGGCGCTCGGTCATGCCGACGGGTCCTGGCTGACCGGGTTCCGGGAACTGCGCCGATGCGTGGGGGTGTTGGTGCGGGGGCCGTACCCCGGGGACGCCTTGTCGTACGGGCGGGCGCTCGGGCGCGTGAACGAGCTGGCCCTCGGCGCGACCCCCGCACCCGTCGCCGTACGCACCGAAGGCGGCGGCCTCGTGCGGGAGTTGGCCGGGCCGCCCAGTTGCGCCGCGCTGCTCGCCCTCGTGGCCCGGGACGCCGTCGAGCTGCTCACCGACCCCGTCGCGCGGGCCGCCGTACGGGAGTGCGAGGGCGACAACTGTCCTCTCGTCTACCTCGACACCTCCCGCGGACGGCGCCGCCGCTGGTGCTCCAGCGAGGTCTGCGGCAACCGGGAACGAGTCGCCCGCCACCGCCGCCGAACAGCCGCCCTCACCGAGGCCTGACGGCCACGCTCCCGCACCAGCCCTGACGCTCGCCCTCACTCTCCCCCGCCCCAGCCCCTGACGCTCGCCCTCACTCGCCCCCTTCACACCCCTGACGCTCGCGCCCCCACGCACCCCCGAAGCCCGAGTGATTTCTGTAACACCGGGTTTGAGTGGTCCGTACACAGGAAGTCGGCGTCGCCCGAACCGGCGTGTCGGAGATGTGAAGATCGCGCGGTGGGAATGTGCGCGCATGTCCCGCTCGTCACGTCACCCCCAAGAAATCTGTCACTCGGGTTTGAACACCGGGCCGCCCCCGTCCGTACGGGTGGGCGAGCGACCGACTGGGGGAACCCCCGGACACCGGAGGTGGGCGTGCGCAAGGATGCGGCCGTGGCCAATGAACGTGGAGCGAGGGCCCGACATCGCATGTCCTCACAGCCCTCGGAGCCGGATGAGGAGCTGATGCGTGCCCTGTACCGGGAGCACGCCGGACCTCTGCTCGCGTATGTCCTGCGGCTGGTCGCCGGTGACCGGCAGCGCGCCGAGGACGTCGTACAGGAAACGCTCATCCGTGCCTGGAAGAACGCCGGTCAGCTCAATCGGGCGACCGGTTCGGTACGCCCCTGGCTGGTGACGGTCGCGCGCCGCATCGTCATCGACGGCCACCGCAGCCGGCAGGCCCGGCCGCAGGAGGTCGATCCGTCGCCGCTGGAGGTCATCCCCGCGGAGGACGAGATCGACAAGGCGCTGTGGCTGATGACGTTGTCGGACGCGCTCGACGACCTGACCCCGGCCCACCGGGAGGTGCTCGTCGAGACGTACTTCAAGGGGCGTACCGTCAATGAGGCGGCCGAAACACTGGGCATACCGAGCGGAACGGTCCGTTCCCGGGTCTTCTACGCCCTGCGGTCGATGAAGCTGGCACTGGAGGAGCGGGGGGTGACGGCGTGATGAGCAGCGGGTACGGGGGAATGCAGGGATTCGGACCGGGTGGTCCGGGTATGTCTGGTCCCATGAGCCCCAGTCAGGGATCTTCGGTGCCGAGCGAGCACGAGACCGTCGGCGCCTACGCCCTCGGGATTCTCGACGACGCCGAGGCAACCGCTTTCGAGGCCCACCTCGCCGGCTGCGAGTGGTGCGCCCAGCAGCTGGACGAGCTGGCCGGGATGGAGCCGATGCTGGCCGCGCTCGCGGACCTGCCGGGCTCCGGCAGCACGCCCGCGATCGGCGAGTCGCTGTCCGCCAGGCCCAGCCCCCGGCTGGCGGAGAAGCTGGTGGACGAGGTCGCCGAGAAGCGCGCCCAGAAGCGCCGGCGCAGCTTCTACATGATCGCGGCGGCGGCCGCGCTGATCATCGCCGGGCCGCTGGCCGCGGTGGCGGTCAACGGCGGCTCGGACGGGGGCGGGCAGGTCACCGCCACGCCGGCCCAGGCGACCTTCCGGACCATGTCCGACAAGAAGTCCGCCACGGACGCGTCGACCCACGTCAGCGCGACCGTCGCCATGGCGGAGAAGGACTGGGGCACCCAGGCGGTCCTGGAGCTGAAGAACGTCAAGGGCCCGCTGAAGTGCTCCCTGGTGCTCGTCGCCAAGAACGGGCAGCGCGTGACCATGTCGTCGTGGTCCGTGCCGAACTGGGGATACGGGGTCCCGGACGCCAGGACGGAGCAGGCCAAGCAGCCGCTCTACATCGGCGGGGCCGCGGCCTTCCAGCCCAATGAGATCGACCACTTCGAGGTGGTGACGTTCGAGGGCAAGAAGCTCGTGCAGGTGGACGCGTAGCCACCGTAGCTTCGACGGGTCCCCTTCGCGTACGGTTGACGGCTGCCCAGCACGTCAGAAGGGGGCCCGGTGGCCGCTCAGGTTCAGCAGTCCGCGGTCGGCTCGGTACACGACGCAGAGGATTCCGTCCGCGACCGAGAGATCAGCGTCGAGCAGGAACACCTGGACCGGGTGTACCAGCGCCTCGAGGAGAAGATCCACGAGGCCGAGTTCCTGATGCACGACGCGGCCAAGCGTGGTCAGGTCGGCACCCCGGGCGCGCTCGCCGAGCGGGACGCGCAGGTCTTCCGCGCCGGTGTCCACCTGAACCGGCTGAACAACGAGTTCGAGGACTTCCTCTTCGGGCGGATCGACCTGCTGCTCGGCAAGGACGGCAAGAAGGGGCCCGACGGGGCCTACACGGCGGTCGAGCCGGCGGAGGGGGCCGTCCGGCCGGACAACACCGCCGACATCGCCGAGACCCTGCACATCGGCCGTATCGGCGTCCTGGACGAGGACTACTCCCCGCTGGTCATCGACTGGCGCGCCCCCGCCGCGGCCCCCTTCTACCGGTCCACGCCGGTGGAGCCCGGACGGGTGGTACGGCGCAGGGTCATCCGCTCCAAGGGGCGCCGGGTCCTCGGCGTCGAGGACGACCTGATGCGGCCCGAGCTGACGGCCTTCCTGGACGGCCACGAGCTGCCCGTCATCGGCGACGGCGCCCTGATGGCCGCGCTCGGCCAGGCCCGCGGCCACACCATGCGGGACATCGTCTCGTCCATCCAGGCCGAGCAGGACATGGTCATCCGGGCCCCCGCCGCCTCCATCACCTACGTGGAGGGCGGCCCGGGCACCGGCAAGACCGCCGTCGCCCTGCACCGGGCCGCCTACCTGCTCTACCAGGACCGCAGGCGCTACGCGGGCGGCATCCTCATCGTCTCCCCGACCCCGCTGCTCGTCGCCTACACCGAGGGCGTGCTGCCCTCGCTCGGCGAGGAGGGCCAGGTCGCGATCCGCGCGATCGGCTCGCTGGTCGACGGCGCGGAGGCCGCGCTGTACGACTCCCCGGCCGTGGCCCGCGCCAAGGGCTCGTACCGGATGCTGAAGGTGCTGCGGAAGGCCGCCCGGGGCGCCCTGGAGCTGGGGCCGGCCGCCCCGGGGAAAGCTCCGGGGGGCGCTCCGGGGGAGGAAACCGTCACCGGTCCGCCCGCCCGCCTCCGCGTCGTCGCCTTCGGGCGACGCCTGGAACTGGAGGCCGACGAGCTGGAACGTATCCGCCGTACCGCCCTCGGCGGCACCGCGCCCGTCAACCTGCTCCGCCCGCGCGCCCGCAAGCTGCTGCTGGACGCCCTGTGGGACCGGTCCGGCGCCGCCGGCCGGCACACCGACCCGGAGCTGGCGGCCGAGCTGCGCTCCTCCTTCGACGAGGACATCACGAGCGAGGACTCCTTCATCGGCTTCCTCGACGCCTGGTGGCCCGAGCTGACCCCGAAGGCCGTGCTCGCCGCCATGGCCGACGAGAAGCGGCTCGGCCGCTGGGCCCGGCGGATCCTCAACCCCGGCGAGGTCCGCAAGGTCGCCCGCGCGCTGAGGCGGGACGGGTACTCCGTGCACGACATCGCCATGCTGGACGAACTCCAGGCGATCCTCGGCGCCCCGGCCCGGCCGCGCAGGAAGCGGGAGCTGGACCCGCTGGACCAGCTCACCGGCCTGGAGGAGCTGATGCCGGTGCGCGAGGAGTCGCAGCGGGAGCGGGCCGAGCGGCTGGCGCAGGAGCGCACCGAGTACGCGCACGTCATCGTGGACGAGGCGCAGGACCTCACGCCGATGCAGTGGCGCATGGTCGGCCGCCGCGGCCGGCACGCCACCTGGACGGTCGTCGGCGACCCGGCGCAGTCCTCCTGGTCCGACCCGGACGAGGCGGCCGAGGCCCGCGACGAGGCCCTCGGCACCCGGCCCCGGCGCCGCTTCCAGCTCACCGTGAACTACCGCAACCCGGCCGAGATCGCCGAGCTGGCCGCGAAGGTGCTGGCGCTCGCCATGCCCGGCTCCGAGGCGCCGTCGGCGGTGCGCTCCACCGGCGTACAGCCGCGCTTCACCGTCGTACGCGACTCGCTGGAGAAGACCGTGCGCGCGGAGGCCGAGCGGCTGCTCGGGCTGGTGGACGGCACGGTCGGCGTGGTGGTCGCGATGAACCGGCGCGCGGAGGCACGGCGCTGGCTGGCCGGGCTCGGCGACCGGGTGGTGGCGCTCGGCAGCCTGGAGGCCAAGGGGCTGGAGTACGACGCGACGGTCGTCGTCTCGCCCGCGGAGATCGCCGACGAGTCGCCGGCCGGCCTGCGCGTGCTGTACGTGGCGCTGACCCGGGCCACCCAGCAGCTGACGGTGGTGTCGGGGGAGCGGGACGAACCGGACGCGGCGGGGGTCCCGGATCTGCTCAGGGACTGAACCTCCCGTACGGGAATGGCCTTACGGGATCCGTTTGTTAGCCTGGGTGTGGCACCGGCCCGATCCAAGCCCCCGGGCCCAACCTTCGTCCCTCAGAGGGACCACTTGCCGCGAGGCGAGCATGGCGGGTCGGTGTCATGAGCGTGGGAGGCCCACGTCACGGATGTGACGTGGGCCTCTTTCTTTGCCCCGTGAGCCCCTTTCCCCAGCTGATCGTTTCTCGTATGGTGGAAGTGTTTTTCCGAAACCAGCACCCGCCGGGGAACCCCGCGTGAACACAACGTCCGTAACCCAGGGCGACTACCACGTACTGAGCGGTAGGTGCGACGATCGGACGGCACAGCTCGCGACACGGTGAAAGCAGAGGAAGTCGGCCATGGCAACGGCGCCCAGCGTCTCCTACTCGATGACGATCCGGCTGGAGGTGCCCGCGAGCGGAACCGCCGTCTCGCAGCTCACCACCGCCGTGGAGTCCTCCGGAGGCTCGGTGACCGGCCTCGACGTCACCGCGTCCGGCCACGAGAAGCTCCGCATCGACGTGACCATCGCGGCCACCTCCACGGCCCACGCCGAGGAGATCGTCGAGAAGCTGCGCGGCATCGAGGGCGTCACGCTGGGCAAGGTCTCCGACCGTACGTTCCTCATGCACCTCGGCGGCAAGATCGAGATGGCGTCGAAGCACCCCATCCGCAACCGTGACGACCTGTCCATGGTCTACACGCCCGGTGTGGCCCGCGTCTGCATGGCCATCGCCGAGAATCCCGAGGACGCCCGCCGCCTCACGATCAAGCGCAACTCCGTTGCGGTCGTGACGGACGGCTCCGCCGTGCTCGGCCTCGGCAACATCGGCCCCAAGGCCGCGCTGCCCGTCATGGAGGGCAAGGCGGCCCTCTTCAAGCGCTTCGCCGGCATCGACGCCTGGCCGATCTGCCTGGACACCCAGGACACCGACGCGATCGTGGAGATCGTCAAGGCGATCGCCCCCGGCTTCGCCGGCATCAACCTGGAGGACATCTCCGCGCCGCGCTGCTTCGAGATCGAGGCCCGGCTGCGCGAGGCCCTCGACATCCCCGTCTTCCACGACGACCAGCACGGCACCGCCATCGTCGTGCTCGCCGCGCTGACCAACGCCCTGCGCGTCACGAACAAGGCGATCGAGAACATCCGGGTCGTCATGTCCGGCGCCGGCGCGGCCGGCACGGCCATCCTCAAGCTGCTGATCGCCGCCGGCGTGAAGAACGCCGTCGTCGCCGACATCCACGGGGTCGTGCACGCCGGCCGCGAGGACCTGGTGAACGCCCCGGCCGACTCGCCGCTGCGCTGGATCGCCGACAACACCAACCCCGAGGGCCTCACCGGCACCCTGAAGGAGGCCGTGCGCGGCGCCGACGTCTTCATCGGCGTCTCCGCCCCGAACGTCCTGGACGGCGACGACGTGGCCGCCATGGCCGAGGGCGCCATCGTGTTCGCGCTCGCGAACCCGGACCCCGAGGTCGACCCGGCGATCGCCCGGCAGACGGCGGCCGTCGTGGCCACCGGCCGCTCCGACTTCCCGAACCAGATCAACAACGTGCTGGTCTTCCCGGGTGTCTTCCGCGGCCTGCTGGACGCCCAGTCCCGCACGGTCAACACCGAGATGATGCTCGCCGCCGCGAAGGCCCTCGCCGACGTGGTGACCGAGGACGAGCTGAACCCGAACTACATCGTCCCGAGCGTCTTCAACGACAAGGTCGCGGGCGCCGTGGCCGGGGCGGTCCGCGAGGCCGCCAAGGCGGCCGGCGCGACGGTCTGACCACGGAGTGCCGTAATGTGCAGGGGGGCTGTGAGCATCACCACGGCGGCCCCCCGCACCGGCGCGTCGTGGAACCCCGCGATGCCGGGCGCGCTCTAGGGTGACGGCCGAGCAGGCGCTTTTCGTGTGACTCCCCAGGGTGTTCTCACGACTCCTACGGGTGCCGGATTGGCTTTCCCGCCGCAGGTAGGGGCAGGATGCTCCCCCAGGGACTTCGTCCCCGGGGGCACCCTCAAGGGCGCGAGCGCATCGGCATCGCAGTGCCTCGGGCGGCTCCGCCGCGTGGCACACCCCAACGGCAAGAAAAACACGGGAGTAACAACATGAACCGCAGTGAGCTGGTGGCCGCGCTGGCCGACCGCGCCGAGGTGACCCGCAAGGACGCCGACGCCGTGCTGGCCGCGTTCGCCGAGACCGTCGGCGAGATCGTCGCCAAGGGCGACGAGAAGGTCACCATCCCCGGCTTCCTGACCTTCGAGCGCACCCACCGTGCCGCTCGCACCGCGCGCAACCCGCAGACCGGCGAGCCCATCAACATCCCGGCCGGCTTCAGCGTGAAGGTCACCGCGGGCAGCAAGCTCAAGGAAGCCGCCAAGGGCAAGTAAGCGGAAGCGCTCCGCTTCGGGCGCCGGTCCACTGGAGCGCCGTGGCACGGAGCGCCGTGGGTGACCGCGGGTCCGCTGTGGCTGGTCGCGCAGTTCCCCGCGCCCCGTCGCGGCGCCCCGTCTGAGGACGCCTGAAAAGGGCGGCCCCCCTCCACCGAGGGGGGCCGCCCTTTTGTCGTTCGTGGTGCCTAGCCGAGGGCCTTGCCCGGCAGCTCGACCTTCGCGCCGAGTTCCATCAGCTTTTCCATGAAGTTCTCGTAGCCGCGGTTGATGAGGTCGATGCCGTGGACACGGGACGTGCCCTCGGCCGCCAGGGCCGCGATGAGGTACGAGAAGCCGCCGCGCAGGTCGGGGATGACCAGGTCGGCGCCCTGGAGCTTGGTGGGGCCCGAGACGACCGCGGAGTGCAGGAAGTTGCGGGCGCCGAAGCGGCAGGCGGAGCCGCCCAGGCACTCCCGGTAGAGCTGGATGTGCGCGCCCATCTGGTTCAGCGCGGAGGTGAAGCCGAGGCGGGACTCGTAGACCGTCTCGTGGATGATGGACAGGCCCGTGGCCTGGGTCAGGGCCACCACCAGCGGCTGCTGCCAGTCGGTCTGGAAACCGGGGTGCACGTCCGTCTCCAGCGCGATGGACTTCAGCTGCCCGCCGGGGTGCCAGAACCGGATGCCCTCGTCGTCGATCTCGAAGGCACCGCCCACCTTCCGGTAGGTGTTCAGGAACGTCATCATGGAGCGCTGCTGGGCGCCGTGGACGTAGATGTTGCCGTTGGTCGCCAGCGCCGCGGAGGCCCAGGACGCGGCCTCCAGACGGTCGGGCAGGGCGCGGTGGGCGTAACCGCCGAGCTTGTCGACACCGGTGATGCGGATCGTGCGGTCGGTGTCCATCGCGATGATCGCGCCCATCTTCTGCAACACGCAGATGAGGTCCTCGATCTCCGGCTCGACGGCCGCGTTGGACAACTCCGTGACGCCTTCGGCCAGTACGGCCGTCAGCAGCACCTGCTCGGTCGCGCCCACGGACGGGTACGGCAGCCGGATCTTCGTGCCGCGCAGCCGCTGCGGAGCCTCCAGGTACTGCCCGTCCGCCCGCTTCTCGATGGTCGCGCCGAACTGCCGCAGCACGTCGAAGTGGAAGTCGATGGGCCGGCCGCCGATGTCACAGCCGCCGAGGCCCGGGATGAAGGCGTGCCCGAGGCGGTGCAGCAGCGGACCGCAGAAGAGGATCGGGATACGGCTGGAACCCGCGTGGGCATCGATGTCGGCCACGTTGGCGCTCTCGACGTGCGTCGGGTCGAGCACCAGCTCGCCGGGCTCCTCGCCCGGACGGACCGTCACCCCGTGCAGCTGGAGCAGGCCACGGACGACCCGCACGTCACGGATGTCCGGAACATTGCGCAGTCGGCTCGGCTCGCTGCCCAGCAGGGCGGCGACCATGGCCTTCGGTACGAGGTTCTTCGCACCGCGGACACGGATCTCGCCCTCCAGCGGGGTTCCGCCGTGGACAAGCAGGACATCGTCGTTGACGGTCATGAATCTCGCGTTCCGATGAGTTGGTCAGGGGCCGGCCGATCACTGTGCGCACGGGCCGGGAAGACAGGGTAATCGCCGATTACCCCCCTCCCGTAAGCCCAAGTACCACCCAGCCACGTCATAGCTGTGTCACAACACGAACCGTTCCCCGCCGGGCACATGGGGTCACCGGCGCGGGGATGTGCGCGGGGGTCGCTCCCGTACGCCCTGAGCTGCCTTCACTCCCGTGCCCCCGATTGGCTCCCCACTCCGGGGGAAGATGCGGGATCATGTCTGGCATGACCGAGGTGTCCTCGCTCACAGGGCGGCTGCTCGTGGCCACCCCCGCCCTGGCGGACCCGAACTTCGACCGTGCGGTGGTGCTCCTTCTCGACCACGACGAGGAGGGCTCCCTCGGCGTCGTCCTCAACCGGCCCACCCCGGTGGTCGTCGGCGACATCCTGGAGGGCTGGGCCGACCTCGCCGGCGAGCCCGGCGTCGTCTTCCAGGGCGGCCCCGTCTCGCTGGACTCGGCGCTCGGCGTGGCGGTGATCCCCGGCGGCGCGAACGGGGACGGCGCGCCACTGGGCTGGCGGCGGGTGCACGGCGCGATCGGACTGGTCGACCTGGAGGCCCCGCCGGAACTGCTCGCCTCCGCCGTCGGCTCCCTGAGGATCTTCGCCGGGTACGCCGGCTGGGGCCCCGGTCAGCTGGAGGACGAGCTGGTGGAGGGCGCCTGGTACGTCGTCGAGTCCGAGCCGGGTGACGTGTCCTGTCCGGCCCCGGAGAGACTCTGGCGCGAGGTGCTGCGCCGCCAGCGCAACGAGCTGGCGATGGTGGCCACGTACCCGGACGACCCTTCGCTCAACTGATGCGTATGAGCTTTCAGTACCCTTGCTGATATGAGCACTCTTGAGCCCGAGCGCGGGACTGGTACGGGGACCCTCGTAGAGCCGACGCCACAGGTGTCCCACGGCGACGGCGACCACGAGCGCTTCGCCCACTACGTCCAGAAGGACAAGATCATGGCGAGCGCCCTCGACGGCACTCCCGTCGTGGCGCTGTGCGGCAAGGTCTGGGTGCCGGGCCGCGACCCGAAGAAGTACCCCGTCTGCCCCATGTGCAAGGAGATCTACGAGTCCATGGGCAGCGGCGGCGACGAGGGCAAGGGCAAGGGCGGCGACAAGTAGGTCGTCCCCGGTCCGCCCGCGGACGGTGAGGTCCCCGGGGCGCGTGTGAGCGCGTCCCGGGGATCTTCGTGTTTTCCGGCCGCCAAGTGGTCCAGACCTCTTGTGGGGCACTCGCGCAGTCCCTAGCCTTCGAGGCGATGGGGCACGTTGTGCAATGCGGCAGGGGTGTTGCGTCACACGCAACGCGGTGAGGGGCTGATGTCGTGGAACTGATTCCGGCGCCGCGCGCGATCGAGGGCCCGACCGGGTCCGCCCCGACCGGGTCCGCCGTGCCCTTCGGCCGTGGCACCACGCTGTGGGCCGGCCCGGGCACGGACCGCGCCGAACGCTGGCTGCGCGCCACCCTCGGCACGGCCCTGGGCCTGCCGCTGCGTCCCGGACCGCCGGACGCCCCCGACGGCGTGCGGCTGCTGCTGGACGGCACGCTGGAACCGGAGGCGTACCGGCTCAGTGCCGCCGCCGGCCGGGGCGTGGAGATCCGCGGCGGCGGGCCCGCCGGTGTGTTCTGGGGCGCGCAGACCCTGCGCCAGCTGCTCGGCCCCGACGCCTTCCGGCGCGCCCCCGTACGCCCGGACACCGCCCTCGGCGTCCCGGACCAGGTCATCGAGGACGCCCCCCGGTTCCGCTGGCGCGGGCTGCTCCTCGACGTCGCCCGGCACTTCATGCCCAAGGAGGGCGTGCTGCGCTATCTGGACCTGATGGCCGCGCACAAACTCAACGTCCTGCACCTCCACCTGACGGACGACCAGGGCTGGCGCATCGAGATCAAGCGCTACCCGAGACTGACCGAGACCGCCTCCTGGCGCACGCGGACGAAATTCGGCCACCGGGCCTCACCGCTGTGGGACGAGAAACCCCACGGCGGTTACTACACCCAGGACGACATCCGCGAGATCGTCGCCTACGCCGCCGAGCGGCATATCAGCGTCGTCCCCGAGATCGACGTACCGGGCCACTCGCAGGCCGCCATCGCCGCGTACCCCGAACTCGGCAACACCGACGTCATCGACACCACCGCCCTCTCCGTCTGGGACACCTGGGGCATCTCGTCCAACGTACTGGCCCCCACTGACACCACCCTGCGGTTCTACGAAGGGGTGTTCGAGGAGGTCATGGAGCTGTTCCCCGCGGACGCCGCCGAGTTCTCGGAGTTCGTCCACGTCGGCGGCGACGAGTGCCGCAAGGAGCAGTGGACCGAGTCCGTGACCGCCAAGACCCGCATCAGCGACCTCGGCCTCACCGACGAGGACGAGTTGCAGTCCTGGTTCATCGGGCACTTCGACGCCTGGCTCGCCGCGCGCGGGCGCCGCCTCATCGGCTGGGACGAGATCCTGGAGGGCGGTCTGGCGCCCGGCGCCGCCGTCTCCTCCTGGCGCGGCTACGGAGGCGGCGTCGCCGCCGCGCGGGCCGGCCACGACGTGGTCATGTGCCCCGAGCAGTACGTGTACCTGGACCACCGTCAGGCCCCGGGCGAGGACGAGCCCGTACCGATCGGCTTCGTGCGCACCCTGGAGGACGTCTACCGGTTCGAACCCGTGCCGGACGGGCTCACCGAGGAGGAGGCCCGGCACGTGCTGGGCACCCAGGCCAACGTGTGGACCGAGGTGCTGGAGGACAGCGCGCGCGTGGACTACCAGGCTTTCCCCCGCCTCGCGGCCTTCGCCGAGGTCGCCTGGAGCCCGCTGCCCGCCCCGGCGGACCGCGACTACGCGGACTTCGAACGCCGGATGACCGCCCACTACCGGCGACTTGACGCCCTCGGCGTCGCCTACCGGCCGCCGGCCGGGCCGCGCCCGTGGCAGCGCCGCCCCGGCGTGCTCGGCCGCCCGATCGAGGGGCCGCCCCCGAACAGGTGAACAGCGCGGGGCCGGCTCCGAACAGGTAACGGAAAAACCCCGGCAGTATCACCGAAGAGTGGCAATCCGCGCGCACCGGTGATGCCGTGCGAAAACGGATCATCTCCCTGGTGAGGTGGGCGAATGCCTCCTAGCGGACCCCCGCGTTCGGGCGTTGCGAAGATGTGCCAGAGTTGCGTCGTCCGCCCTGTCAGCACGTACCGTACGGCAACACAGGCGGGACCAGGTGGGGCAGCGGGAAGGGGCAGCCGGTTTGACCACGCACGCACCGCAGGCGGCGCAGGCCGTCACGTTGCCCACGACGCTGGACGAGGCCGTGGCGGCCCTCACCGCCATGCCCGCCGCCGTCCCCGTGGCGGGCGGCACCGACCTGATGGCCGCCGTCAACTCCGGTCAGCTCAGGCCCGCCGCGCTGGTGGGCCTCGGCCGGATCAGCGAGATCCGCGGCTGGCAGTACCAGGACGGCCACGCGCTCCTCGGCGCCGGCCTCACGCACGCGCGCATGGGCCGCCCCGACTTCGCGGCCCTGATCCCGGCGCTCGCCGCCGCCGCGCGCGCCGCGGGCCCGCCGCACATCCGCAACGCGGGCACCCTGGGCGGCAACATCGCCTCCGCCGCCCCCACCGGGGACGCGCTGCCGGTGCTGGCCGCCCTGGAAGCGACACTGATCATCGCGGGCCCGGGCGGAGCCCGCCGGGAGATCCCGGTGTCGCACCTGCTGGCCGGCGTGGAGATGCTGCGCGGCGGCGAACTCATCGGCTACGTGCGCGTACCGCTGCTGCACGCCCCGCAGGTCTTCCTGAAGGCGACCGGACGCACCGGCCCGGGCCGCGCTCTGGCCTCCGTGGCCCTGGTCCTCGACCCGGCCCGGCGCGGCGTGCGCTGCGCGGTCGGGGCCATAGCGCCGATGCCGCTCAGGCCCCTGGACGCCGAGCAGTGGGTCGCGCGCCTGATCGACTGGGACAACGACCGCGCGCTCGTCCCGGAGGCCCTGCACGCCTTCGGCGAGTACGTCGCCGCGGCCTGCATCCCCGACCCGGCCCCCGAGCCCGACGGCTCGGTGACCCCGCTTCCGCCCGCCGTACTGCACCTGCGGCGCACCGTCGCCGCGCTGGCCCGACGAGCACTGGGGAGGGCGCTGTCGTGACCGACGACCAGCACGGAGAGGGCACGCCCCAGGGCGGCGGACGCTGGGACCCGCTGCCCCAGGGCGACTACGACGACGGCGCCACCGCCTTCGTCAAACTCCCCGAGGGCGGCATCGACGCCCTGCTGTCCGGCGACAGCCCCCTGGCCGCGCCCGGACACGGCTATGTGCCGCCGCGGATCACGGCCACGCCCACCGACGCCACCACGGGCACCTGGCCCGCGCCCGACGGCGGCGGCCAGTGGCCCGACCCGAACGCCACGCCGGCCCAGCCGCACGCCGTGGACGACCGGTTCACCTACCAGCCCGCCGCCACCCAGCACTGGACCTTCGAGGAGCCCGCGGCACCGGCCGCCCCGGGGCACGACGTCACCGGGCAGTGGTCCATCCCCGTCGCCGGGGGCGACCTTCCGGACGAGTCGGGCGAGTTCACCACGTCCTCGCTGGTCGAGCAGTGGGGCGGCGCACCGCCCGCCACGCTGCCCGGCGGCGCGCCGGCCCCCTGGGCGACGGACGGCACGGGTCACGCGTGGGACCGCCCGGCCGCCCAGCCGACCCCGCCCGACCCCAGCGGCGACACCGGCCACACCGCCCTGCCGGACCACGCCGGCACGCATCCCTCCGGGGGCGAGCCGGTGGACGCGCCGGTGGGTGGTGCTCCGGTGGGCGCGCCGGACGGGTACGGGTCGGAGGAGGCGTACGGCGCCGAGGAGGCGTACGGGGCCGAGGAGGCGTACGGGGCCGAGGAGGCGTACGGCTCGGAGGACGGGTACCGCGCCGAGGGCTCGTACGTTCCGGAGGACGGGTACGGCTCGGAGGGCGGGTACGGGCACGGTCCGGCCGGTCACGCGGAGAGCGGTCACGCCGGGGCCGGTCGTCACGAGGTCGGGCACCAGGACTCCGGTCAGGCGGGCGCCGGTCATGACGAGGGCGGCCACGCCGGAGTCGGTCATCAGGGCGCCGGTCACGTCGGCGCCCCCGACACGCCCGGCGGTACGGCCGGTTCCGGCGCGTCCGCCGAACCGGCCCCGTCGGCGCACCAGTCGGCCGGGCCCGGTACGGCGCCGGAAGGCGACGCCCACCGCCTCGCCGAAGCCCCTGAGCGCCCCGCTGACGCCCCCGCGGGCCACGAGCGACCGGCAGACCCGGCGGCCGCGTCCCGGCCCGCCACGACGCCGGCCACGGGCGACGCGTCGACACGGGGAGCCTCCGCTCACCCGGCGGACTCCGCCGACTCGGCGTCCCCCGCCCACCCCACGGCCGCCAACGACGCGCCCGGCGCGCCCGGCACCCCGACCGCAGCCGCCGGCGCGGAGGACCCGGCCGCCTCCCCGGCCCCGGAGCCCGCCGCCGACCCGGCCGCACCCGCGCCGTCGGACGGGACGGCCGTACCGGAGCCTGCCGCCGAGGCGTCCGCGCCGGACGCGCCCTCAGAAGGCACCGGCGCCCCAGAGGACGCCGACGGGGCCGCCGTACCGCTCCCGCCGCACGAGGACCACCCGCTCGCCTCCTACGTCCTGCGCGTCAACGGCACCGACCGCCCGGTCACCGACGCCTGGATCGGTGAGTCCCTGCTGTACGTGCTGCGCGAGCGGCTCGGCCTCGCGGGCGCCAAGGACGGCTGCTCGCAGGGCGAGTGCGGTGCCTGCAACGTGCAGGTCGACGGCCGTCTGGTGGCCTCCTGCCTGGTCCCGGCGGCCACCGCCGCCGGCAGCGAGGTGCGGACGGTGGAGGGTCTGGCCGAGGACGGTCAGCCCTCCGACGTACAGCGCGCGCTCGCCCGCTGCGGTGCCGTGCAGTGCGGTTTCTGCGTGCCCGGCATGGCGATGACCGTGCACGACCTGCTGGAGGGCAACCCGGCGCCGACCGAACTGGAGACCCGGCAGGCCCTGTGCGGCAACCTGTGCCGGTGCTCGGGCTACCGGGGCGTCCTGGACGCCGTCAAGGAGGTCGTCGCCGAGCGCGAGGCGTCCCACGCCGGCCCCGGGACGGACGGGGACGAGGCCCGTATCCCGCGCCAGGCGGGCCCCGGCTCCGGCGGCGTCCACGCGTCGGCGTTCGAGGCGCCGGGCGCGTTCGACACCCCGCAGCGGCAGGACGCGTACGACACGCCCGACGCGTACGACACGCCGGACGCGTACGGCGGCCCGGACCCGTACGACACACCGGACCCGTACGGCACGCCGCCGGGACCGCACGACCAGCACTACGGCCAGGACGGAGGCCAGGCGTGAGCAACGAAGCCGGCACCGCGACCACCGCCGCGGACCCCGCCCCCGAGGCCGAGGCGTTGCCGCACGGCCTCGGCGCCTCCCTGCCGCACGCCGACGCCCGCGCCAAGACCGAGGGCACCTTCCCGTACGCGGCCGACCTGTGGGCCGAAGGCCTGCTGTGGGCGGCCGTCCTGCGCTCCCCGCACGCGCACGCGCGCATCGTCTCCATCGACACCACCCACGCGCGCGAGATGCCGGGCGTCCGCGCGGTCATCACCCACGAGGACGTGCCCGGCACCCCCCGCCACGGCCGGGGCACACCCGACCGGCCGGTGTTCGCCTCCGAGGTCGTACGCCACCACGGCGAGCCCATCGCGGCCGTGGCCGCCGACCACCCGGACACCGCGCGGATGGCCGCCGCCGCCGTCATCGTCGAGTACGAGGTGCTCGACCCGGTCACCGACCCGGAACAGGCCTTCGAGGCCGAGCCGTTGCACCCGGACGGCAACCTGATCCGGCACATCCCGCTGCGCCACGGCGACCCGGAGGCGGTCGGCGAGGTGGTGGTCGAGGGCCTGTACCGCATCGGCCGCCAGGACCCGGCCCCGATCGGCGCCGAGGCCGGTCTCGCCGTACCGCGCCCGGACGGCGGGGTGGAGCTGTACCTGGCCTCCACCGACCCGCACACCGACCGCAACACGGCAGCGGCCTGCTACGGCCTGTCCCCCGACCGGGTGAAGATCGTCGTCACCGGGGTGCCGGGCGCCACGGCCGACCGTGAGGACCAGGGCTTCCAGCTCCCGCTCGGCCTGCTCGCCCTGAAGACCGGCTGCCCGGTGAAGCTGACGGCGGCCCGCGAGGAGTCCTTCCTCGGCCACGCCCACCGGCATCCGACGTTGTTGCGCTACCGCCACCACGCCGACGCCGAGGGCAGGCTGGTGAAGGTGGAGGCGCAGATCCTGCTGGACGCGGGCGCGTACGCCGACACCTCCGCCGACGCCCTGGCCGCCGCCGTCTCCTTCGCGTGCGGTCCGTACGTCGTCCCGAACGCGTTCATCGAGGGCTGGGCCGTGCGCACCAACAACCCGCCCTCCGGTCATGTGCGCGGCGAGGGCGCCATGCAGGTGTGCGCCGCCTACGAGGCGCAGATGGACAAGCTGGCGAAGAAGCTGGGCCTGGACCCGGCCGAACTGCGCCTGCGCAACGTCCTGGCGACGGGAGACGTCCTCCCGATCGGCCAGACGGTGACGTGCCCGGCACCGGTGGCGGAACTCCTCCAGGCGGTACGTGACTTCCCGCTCCCGGCGCTGCCCAAGGACGCGCCCGAGGAGGAGTGGCTGCTGCCCGGCGGCCCCGAGGGCGCGGGCGAGCCGGGCGCGGTGCGCCGGGGCGTCGGCTACGGCCTGGGCATGGTGCACATGCTCGGCGCGGAGGGCGCCGACGAGGTGTCGACCGCGACGGTCAAGGTCCACGACGGCATCGCGACCGTGCTGTGCGCGGCCGTGGAGACCGGCCAGGGCTTCACCACCCTGGCCCGGCAGATCGTCCAGGAGACCCTCGGCGTCGAGGAGGTCCACGTGGCCCCCGTCGACACCGACCAGCCGCCGGCCGGCGCGGGCTGCCGGGGCCGGCACACCTGGGTGTCGGGCGGCGCGGTGGAGCGGGCGGCCAAGATGGTCCGCGCGCAGCTGCTCCAGCCCCTGGCGCACAAGTTCGGCATGTCCACAGAGCTGCTCCAGATCACGGACGGCAAGATCACGTCCTACGACGGCGTGTTGTCGACCACCGTCGCGGAGGCGATGGAGGGCAAGGAGCTGTGGGCCACGGCCCAGTGCCGCCCGCATCCGACCGAGCCGCTGAACGCCTCCGGCCAGGGTGACGCCTTCGTGGGCCTCGCCTTCTGCGCGATCCGCGCGGTCGTCGACGTCGACGTCGAACTGGGCTCGGTCCGGGTGGTGGAACTGGCGGTCGCCCAGGACGTGGGCCGGGTGCTGAACCCCTCGCAGCTGGCCGCGCGCATCGAGGCGGGCGTCACCCAGGGCGTGGGCATCGCCCTCACCGAGAACCTGCGCACGCCCCGCGGCCTCATCCGCCACCCCGACCTCACCGGCTACGCCCTGCCGACCGCTCTGGACGCCCCCGACATCCGGATCGTGAAACTGGTGGAGGAACGGGACGTGGTGGCCCCCTTCGGCGCCAAGTCCGTGAGCGCGGTCCCGGTGGTGACGGCCCCGGCGGCCATCGCCTCCGCCGTCCGCGCGGCCACCGGCCGCCCGGTCAACCGCCTCCCGATCCGCCCGCAGGCGGCCGTGGTGACGGACCGATGAGCACGCCGCCGCCCGGCGAGCCGCGCTACGAACCCCCGCCCGGCGTGGGCAAGTTGTTCCTGTGGATCGTGCTCTTCGCCGTGGCGGCGCTGGCCGTGGTGCTGGGCGGGGTCTACTTCACCTGAGGGTGGGGCACGTGCCCGGGGCGGGCGGGGAGTACGTGTCCGGGGCGAGCGGGTGCGGGCGTACGTCGGCGGGGTCCGCACCGTGCCCCCTGGCCGGGGAGCCGCGCCTGCGCACCCCGCGCACCGGCTTCGGTCGGACGCCGGACGAGACGGTGCGGGCGATTCCCGCGGACGCGCAACGGGCCCGGGTCGCCTGACGTCTTTCCTCGTGAGGGCCGTTGTCAGTGGGGCGGCGTAGTGTGTCGAGCAGTGGGGGCACCTGCCCGGAGGCCGCGTACGACGGTGTACGCGGGCCTGTCACGCACAGGGAGATCGCGGGGGAGCGATGAGCACGACGGACGCCGAAGTTCCGGCGATCACGCTGACCGAGGCGGAGCTGGACCGCTACGTCACGCACGCGCCGACGCGCGGCCTGCTCGCGGGCGCCGGCCTGCCCGCGGAGACCGACCTGCTGACCTTCTCCCCGCTGCGCACGCACGGCCTGCGCACGCTCGCCGACGCCGCCGACAGCCCCTTCCACCTGGCGGAGGAGCTGCGCGGCCGCCTGGTCATAGGCGAACTGCTCACCCCGGCGGGCCTGGAGCGCCAGTCGATCCTGCTCGACGGCGTCACGGGCGAGCTGACGACGGCCTACCTCTTCGACCCGTCCGACCCGAGCCCCTTCGCGCCCTCCCTGGACACGCTGCTGCGCTTCGCCGCGGTCACCGAGGAACTGGCGGGTCTGCGCGGCCGGTTCGCCTCCCTGGCGGGCCAGTACGGCCCGAGGACGGTGACCGAGGCCTCCCGTCGCCTCCTCACCCTCTTCGAGGAGGGCACGGGCGGCGAGGTCCCGCCGTACTGGAAGGCGGCGGCCCTGATCCGCCCGCTCTCCCTCATCGCCGGCCCCGGCACGGCATCGGGCCTCACCCTGGACGTCCCCGCGCGCGTCCTGGACCAGCAGTTCGGGCACGGCAGGGTGGCCCGCTTCGAGGAGGTCGACTTCCCGAAGACGCTCACCCACGAGCCGACCCGCCGCTTCCTGCGCGAGACGGGCCTGCCGGAGGAGGCGGTCTTCTTCCACGCCGACACGGACGTCCCGCTCCCCACGCTCCGCGAGTACTTCACCCAGGAACGCCCCGACTATCCCCTCGCCGAACTCCCGGCCCACTGCGACCACTTGATCCGCCTCGGCCACCTCCTGGAGGAGAACAGCCTGGTGATCGACGGCAGAACGGGCGCGGTCCTCACGTTCAACGAGCCGGAGGCGACGCTCTACCCCCTCAACACCGACGTCTCCACCCTGGCCTTCACCCTGTGGCTCATCCACCACGAGCGAACGATCGACACCCACCTCGCCCACGAACTGTCCACCCGCGCCTACGACCACCTGGTCGCCCTGATGATCCACACCCTCCACGCGATCGACCCGACGGGCACCTCACCGGAAACGACCTGGCACTACTGGACGGACCTCTTCCAGGACGAGGCGGGCGGCGTGTTCTGACCCCTGCGGTCGAGCGAAAGGTCTTCCAGCGTCGGCGGGGAGAGGCCACCGCTTCTAGACCTCCCCGCCCGTCAGGGTGCCGATCATGTCGACCCCGCCCATCTCGTGGAGGACGGTCGGCAGTCCCAGGGTCCCGCATTGGTTGCCGGGGCTGCTGACGGGCAAAACGGCACGGAGGCCGGTGACGGTTCCGCTGTGCTGCTGAGTGGCGCCGTCGACGCGAGGGCCGCCGTGGTTGACGCAGGCGTTGTCGAAGGCCGCGTTGCCGAAGCCGATGACCGAGGTGGCGCTTGCGGGTGTCGCGGTGCTGAGGGCGCTGACGGCCGCGGCGACCAACGTCAGCCCGCCCATGGCGTGGATACGGTTCATGCACTGACCAACGCGCACCGTCCAGTCCGGACACGCGGCCGAGCGTGACGTGGAGAGCTGCTTGGAGGCCGTGGCGGGAATTGAACCCGCGTAACTCCCCGCGGGCGGAGCCCGCTGATGGATGCGGTGCAGGCGAGTCCCTGAAGCACTCGGGCACACGCGGTTGCCGCTTGGAGGCCGTGGCGGGAATCGAACCCGCGTAACTCGCTTTGCAGGCGAGTCCCTGAACCACTCGGGCACACGGCCGTGTTCGTGTTGACGAACGTACGGGGCCGGGGGTGACGGGCTCAAGGGGATGGGACGGGGTGCAATGGGACTGCCATACGCCGTTCATGAAAGGGGTGGGAGTACGACCAAGGGCCTAGGGACGGTCGGACCTCTGACAGGGGCGTAAGCGGGGTGTGGGGCTTACTCTGAGCTGCATGAGTGCCCTTGAGTCCCGCGAGCCAGAAGTTCTCGATCCAGCCGGTCGGCAGGGTGACGGGGTGCTGGGCAGGGCGTATCGGGCGCTCAGTGTCGGGATCGTGTCCGTCGTGGTGCTGATCGCGTTCGAGGCGACCGCCGTCGGCACCGCCATGCCCGTTGCCGCGCGCGAGCTGGACGGGGTGGCGCTGTACGCGTTCGCCTTCTCCGGGTACTTCACCACCAGCCTCTTCGGGATGGTGCTCGCCGGGCAGTGGTCCGACCGGCGCGGACCGCTCGGGGCGCTCACGACCGGCATCGGTGCCTTCGCGGTGGGACTCGTCGTCGCCGGGACCGCGCAGGCCATGTGGATGTTCATCCTCGGGCGGGCCGTGCAGGGGCTCGGGGGCGGGCTGGTCATCGTGGCGTTGTACGTCGTCGTGGGCCGCGCCTATCCGGAGCGGTTGCGGCCCGCGATCATGGCCTCCTTCGCCGCCGGCTGGGTCGTCCCCTCCATCGTCGGCCCCCTCGCCTCCGGCGCCGTCACCGAGCACCTCGGCTGGCGCTGGGTCTTCCTCGGCATCCCGGCCCTCGTCGTGTTCCCGCTCGCCCTCGCCCTGCCCCAGATACGGCGGCGGGCGGCGGGCCCGGTGGACGCGGAGGCCGGCGCCGGCTCCTTCGACCGGCGGCGGATCCGGCTCGCGCTAGGGATCTCCCTCGGCGCCGGGCTCCTCCAGTACGCCGCCCAGGATCTGCGGCCCCTCGCCCTGCTCCCGGGGCTGGCCGGGGCAGCCCTCCTGGGGCCCGCCGTTCTCGGGCTGCTGCCCCGCGGCACCTACCGGGCCGCCCGTGGCCTGCCCTCCGTGGTGCTGCTGCGCGGACTGTCCGCGGGGTCCTTCGTCGCCGCCGAGTCCTTCGTGCCGCTGATGCTGGTCACCCAGCGCGGGCTGTCGCCGACGCTCGCCGGTTTCTCGCTGGCGGCCGGCGGCGGGACGTGGGCGCTGGGCTCGTTCGTGCAGTCCCGGCCGCGCCTGGCGCCCTACCGGGAGCGGCTGATGACCGTGGGGATGGTGCTGGTCGCCGCCGCGATCGTCACCGCGCCGAGCGTGCTCCTGCACTCCGTGCCCGTGTGGACCGTCGCCGTGGCCTGGGGCGTCGGCTGCTTCGGGATGGGCCTGGTGATCTCCTCCACCAGCGTGCTGCTGCTCCAGCTGTCCGCGCCCGAGGAGGCCGGCGCGAACTCCGCCGCGCTCCAGATCTCCGACGCCCTCTCCAACGTCATCCTCCTGGCGGCCACCGGCGCGGCCTTCGCGGCCCTCGGCGGTGGGAGCACGGCGGCCACCACGGGGACCGACGGCGGGCATCCCGCCGCCTTCGCCGCCGTCTTCCTGCCGATGGGGGTGGTGGCGGTGGTGGGCGCCTGGGTGGCCACGCGGCTGCGGGAGCGGAAGGCGCCGGTGCGGTGAGTGCCGTGGGGCAGCTGCGGCTGTTGTGACGTGGCTCCCACCCACGGGCGACCCGGGGTTGTTCGCGCGTTGAGCGGAGGGCGGCGCCGGTAGGGTGGCCCGGTTGTCATACGTAGCCGCCCTACCCCGCTCGGAGACCGTGACTACCACCGCCGCCTCGTCCGCTTCTTCCCACCACCTCTCGCCCGCCTTCCCGGGCCGGGCCCCCTGGGGTACCGCCAGCAAGCTGCGCGCCTGGCAGCAGGGGGCGATGGAGAAGTACATCCAGGAGCAGCCGCGTGACTTCCTCGCCGTCGCCACACCCGGCGCCGGCAAGACGACCTTCGCGCTGACGCTGGCCTCCTGGCTGCTGCACCACCACGTCGTACAGCAGGTGACCGTGGTCGCGCCCACCGAGCATCTGAAGAAGCAGTGGGCGGAGGCCGCGGGCCGGATAGGGATCAGGCTCGACCCCGAGTACAGCGCGGGCCCGCTCGGCCGGGAGTACGACGGCGTGGCCGTGACGTACGCCGGTGTCGGGGTGCGTCCGATGCTGCACCGCAACCGGGTCGAGCAGCGCAAGACGCTGGTGATCCTGGACGAGATCCACCACGCCGGTGACTCCAAGTCCTGGGGCGAGGCCTGTCTGGAGGCCTTCGAGCCGGCGACGCGGCGCCTCGCGCTGACCGGTACGCCGTTCCGGTCCGACACCAACCCCATCCCCTTCGTGACGTACGAGGAGGGGGCGGACGGGATCCGGCGGTCCGCCGCCGACTACACGTACGGCTACGGGTCGGCGCTGTCGGACGGGGTCGTCCGGCCGGTGATCTTCCTCTCCTACAGCGGCAACATGCGCTGGCGGACCAAGGCCGGGGACGAGGTCGCCGCGCGGCTCGGCGAGCCGATGACCAAGGACGCGATCAGTCAGGCCTGGCGTACGGCCCTCGACCCGCGCGGCGACTGGATGCCGAGCGTGCTGCGCGCCGCCGACCAGCGGCTGACCGAGGTCCGCAAGGCCATCCCGGACGCGGGTGCGCTCGTCATCGCCTCCGACCAGGACTCCGCGCGCGCCTACGCCAAGCTCATCCGGGAGATCACCGGGACGAAGGCGACGCTCGTGCTGTCGGACGACGCCGGGGCCTCGAAGAAGATCGACGAGTTCAGCGCGAGCGACGACCGGTGGATGGTCGCCGTGCGGATGGTGTCCGAAGGCGTCGACGTGCCGCGGCTCGCGGTGGGTGTGTACGCCACGACCATCTCGACGCCGTTGTTCTTCGCGCAGGCCGTCGGGCGATTCGTACGGTCCCGGCGGCGCGGCGAGACCGCGTCCGTGTTCCTGCCGACCGTGCCCGACCTGCTGACCTTCGCCAACGAGATGGAGAAGGAGCGGGACCACGCCCTCGACAAGCCGAAGAAGGAGGGCGAGGAGGACCCGTACGCCGAATCCGAGAAGGAGATGGAAGAGGCGAACAAGCAGCAGGACGAGGACACCGGCGAGCAGGAGATGCTGCCCTTCGAGGCGCTGGAGTCCGACGCCGTGTTCGACCGGGTGCTGTACGACGGCGCCGAGTTCGGCATGCAGGCGCACCCCGGTAGTGAGGAGGAGCAGGACTATCTGGGGATTCCGGGGTTGCTGGAGCCCGAGCAGGTGCAGTTGCTGTTGCAGAAGCGGCAGGCTCGGCAGATCGCGCACAGCCGGAAGAAGCCGGACACCGAGGCCGACCTGCTGGAGCTGCCGGCCGAGCGGCGGCCGGTGGTCACGCACAAGGAGCTGATGGAGCTGCGGAAGCAGCTGAACACGTTGGTCGGCGCGTATGTGCATCAGAGTGGTAAGCCGCATGGGGTGATCCACACCGAGCTGCGGAGGGTGTGTGGGGGGCCGCCGAGTGCCGAGGCTACGGCGGGGCAGTTGCGGCAGCGGATCGAGAAGGTGCGGGAGTGGGCTACGCGCATGCGGTGACGCTGCGCTGGGCTTGGGGGTTTTTGCCCACCCACCCACCCGACTCGGCCAGCTGAAAACGCGCCGCCCAGGGGCTTCGCCCCGGACCCCGGGTGAGTGGGGTGACTCGGGCGGGTGAGTGGGCGTCGCCCGGGGGCTTTGCCTCGGGCTCGGGGGTGGGTGGGGTGACTCGGTCGGTTGAGAGGGCACCGCCCGGGGGCTTCGCCCCGGACCCCGGGTGGGTGGGGCGACTCGGTCGGCTGAGGGGGCACCGCCCAGAGGCTTCGCCTCGGGCTCCGGGTGCCTCGGGCGGGTGAGTGGGCGCCGTTCGGGGGCTTTGCCTCGGGCTCGGGGGTGGGTGGGGTGACTCGGTCGGTTGAGAGGGCACCGCCCGGGGGCTTCGCCCCGGACCCCGGGTGGGTGGGG
>NZ_JBVHWM010000054.1:0-14904 GCF_055564375.1 Streptomyces sp. NPDC029138 | reverse complement strand
GGGCGACTCGGTCGGCTAGGGGGCGCCGCCCGGGGGCTTTGCCTCGGGCTCGGGGGTGGGTGGGGTGACTCGGTCGGCTGAGGGGGCACCGCCCAGAGGCTTCGCCTCGGGCTCCGGGTGCCTCGGGCGGGTGAGTGGGCGCCGTTCGGGGGCTGCGCCTCGGGCTCGGGGGTGGGTGGGGTGACTCGGTCGGTTGAGAGGGCACCGCCCAGGGGCTTCGCCCCGGACCCGGGTGGGTGAGTGGGCGTCGTTCGGGGTGTGGTTACTCGGTCGGCTGGGAGGGTGCCGTTCAGGGGCTTCGCCTCGGGCTTCGGGTGGGTGGGGTGGCTCGGGTGTTGGGCGTGGGGTGTGCGTATCCGGACGAATCCTGGCAGGCCGGATCTGGGCTTGCCCGGATTCTGGACGAAGGCTTCCGCTCAGCGAACCGGCTTCGCTACTGTCCCGCTACGCACACGCCCCGTGGCAGCGCCGCCGCGGAGCGCAGCCGTGAAGCGACTCGGCCCGGGAGCCGCCGGGCCGTCCTGCCGATCGGCCGCCTCTGAAGCGCGTCGCCGACGGGACTCGACGACGCATCCGCCGCTCAGGGGCTGCCGACCTCACCGCCAAAGGAGTGGGCGTCGTGACCGCGGAGACCTCTCAGACGCTCGACCGGGGACTGCGCGTCCTCAAGCTGCTCGCCGACACGGACCACGGGCTGACCGTCACCGAGTTGTCCACCAAACTGGGCGTGAACCGGACCGTGGTGTACCGGTTGCTCGCGACGCTGGAGCAGCACGCGCTCGTACGGCGTGATCTGGGCGGGCGAGCCCGGGTCGGGCTCGGGGTGCTGAGGCTCGGACGGCAGGTGCATCCGCTGGTACGGGAGGCCGCGCTGCCCGCGTTGCGGTCGCTCGCGGAGGACATCGGGGCGACGGCGCATCTCACGCTGGTGGACGGGTCCGAGGCGCTGGCCGTCGCGGTGGTGGAGCCCACGTGGACGGACTACCACGTGGCCTATCGGGCCGGGTTCCGGCATCCGCTGGACCGGGGTGCGGCCGGTAAGGCGATCCTCGCCGCGCGGCAGTCGCCGGCCACCGATCCCGGGTACACGCTCACGCACGGCGAGCTGGAGGCGGGGGCGAGTGGGGCCGCGGCGCCGTTGGTGGGGGTGACGGGTGTCGAGGGCAGTGTGGGTGTGGTGATGCTGGCGGACGCCGTGCCGGAGCGGGTGGGGGCGCGGGTGGTGGAGGCGGCGAGGGAGGTCGCGGAGGCGTTGCGCTGAGCCCCTTGCGGCTGACAGCTCTGCCGCGCCCCCGAAGGGGTGCGGGGAACCGCGCGACCAGCCACCACGCGCCCGCACCCGCACCCGACGAACGGCTCCCCGTCCCCCTTGGCCAGCCCTCCAAACCCACCCACCAATCTCTTGCCGATCCGCACACCCCCCGCCGTCTTCCGCTCCGCATCATCAAGGGCCAGGCAACCCCGAGGCGCTCGCCCAGACCCAGGAAGACCCCGCATGACCGCGCTCGATCTCACCGCTGACGTCGTCACCCTCACCCGCGCCCTCGTCGATCTGCCCTCCGAGAGCGGGGAGGAGGAGCGGATCGCCGACGGCGTCGAACATGCCCTGCGTCTCCTGCCGCACCTCGCCGTGGACCGGGTCGGCAACTCCGTCATCGCCCGGACCGGACTCGGGCGCGAGGAACGCGTCCTGATCGCCGGACACCTGGACACCGTGCCGGCCGCCGGGAACCTGCCCTCCCGGCTCGCCGACGGGCGGGTCCACGGGCTCGGCGCCTGTGACATGAAGGGCGGGGTGGCCGTCGCGCTGCGGCTCGCGGCCACCGTGCCGGAGCCCGCCCGCGATCTCACGTACGTCTTCTACGAGTGCGAGGAGGTCGAAGGGGAGCGGAACGGGCTCGGCCGGATCGCCGCCGCCCGGCCGGGGCTGCTGGAGGAGGCCGGCCTCGCGATCCTCATGGAACCCTCCGACGCCGGTGTCGAGGCCGGCTGCCAGGGCATCCTGACCGCCGACATCGTGGTCAAGGGCGCCCGCGCGCACACCGCCCGCGCCTGGCAGGGCACCAACGCCGCCCACAAGGCCGGACACCTGCTCCAGCGGCTCGACGCGCACCGGCCCGAGCGGGTCGTGATCGACGGGCTGGAGTTCCGGGAGGGGCTCAGCGCCGTCGCCGTACGCGCCGGGGTCGCCGGGAACGTCGTACCCGACGAGTGTGTCGTCACCGTCAACTGCCGCTTCGCGCCGAGCCGTCCGGCTCGGGAGGCGGAGGCGTACGTGCGCGGGCTCTTCCCGGAGTACGAGATGCGGGTCACCGAGGTCGTCGGCGGGGCGCTGCCGCATCTGGACCGGGTGGGTCCGCTGGTGGCCGCTCTCGGGGCCGAGCCCCGGGCCAAGCTGGGGTGGACCGACGTGGCCCGGTTCGCCGCGCTGGGCGTGCCCGCGCTCAACTACGGCCCCGGGGACCCGTCCCTCGCGCACACGGCGGGGGAGTACGTACCCGTCGCACACCTTCAGCAGTGCGAGGCCCGGCTCAGGGCGTGGCTGCGCTGAGGCCCGCCAGCGTCCGCAACTGAAGCCACAGCACCAGCCGTTCGTCGGGGTCGTCCAGGTCGACCCCGGCGTGGTGCCGGAGCTGCTTGAGGCGGTAGCGGCAGGTGTTGGGGTGCACGGCCAGCAGCCTGGCCGCGCCGGCCATGTCGCAGCCCGCGTCGAACCAGCAGACCAGCGTGCGCGCGTACTCGGTGCCGTGCCCGGCGTCGTACGCCAGCACCCGCCGCCACGCGCCCGCGCTCAACTCCCGGCGCCCCTCCATCACTTCGGCCAGCCGCAGCAGCGTCACCCGGGCCCGCACCTCGTCCACCACGGCCACCGGCAGGTCCGCGTCCAGCACCCGCAGCACCAGGTCGGCGTCCGCCCGGGAGTCCGTGAGCCCGTCCGCGTCCGGCACCACCTCGCCGAGCGCCGCCCGGACCGGCAACCGCAGCGCCTGCCCGGCCCGCGCCACGATGTCCTCGGCGAGTCCCCGGTGCCGCTCTCCCGGCCCGGGCAGCACCGCGTACACCACCCCGTCCAGCAGAACGCACGCGTGCCGGCCGTAGCGGGCCTCGCATTGCAGGCGTACGACGTCCAGCAGGCGCAGCGCGGTGCGTTCGGCGTCCGGGACGCTCGCGGCGGAGTCCAGGACGAAGGCCGCCACCCGGGCCGGGCCGTCGACGCCCAGGCGGGCGGCGGCCGTCGCCGGGTCGTCCGCCGTGCCGTCCAGGAGCCGGCGCAGCAGGTCGCCGCCCCGGTGCCGGGCCAGTTCCCGGGCCGCCCGGGCGCGCAGCAGCAGCAGCGCGGCGGTGGAGGCGCCCTGAGCGAGGATGTCCTCGGCGTCCGGGGCGAGCGAGCCGCCGTCGATCACCCACACCGAGCCGAGGGTCTCCCCGCCGGCCCGCACCGGCGTCGCCAGCCGGGGCAGGCCGCTGCCGGTCAGCGCGGGCAGCCGCACCGGCCGGCCGGCGGCGAACAGCCGCCGGTACTGCTCGGTGTTCTCGGCGCTGGCCGGCACCTGCCGGCCGAGGATGCCCCGGCGGCGGTCCTCGTCCACGGGCTGGCCGGGGACCGTGGAGTAGGCGAGGATCCGCTGGCGCGGGTCCTCGATGGCGGTGGCCCCGCCGGTGGCCGTCGCGATGGCGTCGGCCAGCGCGAACAGATCGCCGAGCCCGCTGTCGCCCGCCCCGGTGTCGGCGGTGAGGGCGGCGGGCCGGGCGGCGATGGCCGAGGCCAGCAGCAGATGGACCCGGTGCCAGGCCGTGTCCTCCGCGACCGACAGCAGGGCCACGCCGTGCTCCCGCGCCGCTGCCACCGGCCCGTCCGCGCCGCGCACCACCACCCCGGTCAGTCCGGCCTCCGCCGCCGCCCCCAGCAGCGGGCCCGCGTCCGCTGCGGGCAGCCCGACCGCCAGCAGCAGCGCGCCGGGCAGCCGGGGCAGCGGGGTGCGGCCGTCGTACAGGACCGCCTCGGTGACCGGGGCGGTGAGCCCGGCGGGGGCGGTGTGCAGGCGCAGCGCGGGGCCGCCGACGACGTCCAGGAGGTCGCCGAGGGTGCAGGCGTCCATGAGGGTCCTCAGCTTGCCGGTTGGCGGATGGCGCAACGAACGTACGCGTGCCTTGGCCGCTCGCACAACACATCCGCCTCCGGCGCCTCCGAGACTCGTCCCATGACAGGGAGAGCCACCATCCGTACCGTCCACGACGTCGCCGGGCTCGCGGCCGTCGCCGACCACTTCAGCGACGTCTGGCGGACACCCCGCACCGCCCCGCCCTACCCGGCCGAGGTCCTGCACAGCCTGGTCCACGCCGGCGGCGCCGTGCACGCCGTCCACGACGGGCAGCGGCTCGCCGGGGCGTCCGTCGCCGTGCTCGGCCCGGACCGGAGCACGTACTCGCTCGTGGCCGCCGCCGAACCCGGTCTCGGGCACGCCCTGAAGCGGGCCCAGCGGGACTGGGCCGTCGCCCTCGGCGCCCGCGTCATGAGCTGGACCTTCGACCCGCTCGTCGGCCGCAACGCCCGCTTCAACCTGGCCAAGCTGGGCGCCGTCGGCACCGAGTACCTGGTCGACTTCTACGGCCCCATGACCGACGGAGTGAACGACGGCGACGAGAGCGACCGGCTGACGGTGACCTGGGACCTGACGGCGGCCGGCACGTCGTACGACACCGCGCCGCACGACACCGCCCCGCACGGGCCCGTCCTGCGCACCGCGCCCGACGGCGGGCCGCTCGTCCGGCGCGCCGGGCGGCACGTGTGGTGCCGGGTCCCGGACGACGTCGTCGAGCTGCGCGCCGCCGATCCCGCCCTGGCGCTGCGCTGGCGGCACGCCGTGCGCGAGGTGTTCCTGGAGGCCTTCGTTGAGGGTTTCCGGGCCACCGGGATGTCCCGCGACGGCTGGTACACGCTGACCGGGACGGAGGACGCCGCGTGAAGCTGGAGCGCGTGGAGATCGTGCACGTGGCGATCCCGCTGGTCACCCCGTTCCGTACGTCCTTCGGGACCATGACGGCGAAGGACACCTTCCTGCTGCGCGTCGTCACCGACCGCGCCGAGGGCTGGTCGGAGTTCGCCGCCGACCCGGAGCCGCTGTACTGCTCGGAGTTCGTCGCCGGCGCCCAGATCGTGCTGCGCGACTTCCTGCTGCCCCGCGTGGCCGCGCTCCCGCACCTCACCACGGCCGCGCTGGCCCCCGCCCTGGCGAAGATCAAGGGCCACGAGCTGGCGAAGGCGGCCCTGGAGACGGCCGTGCTCGACGCCGAGCTGCGCGGTCACGGCATGTCTCTCGCCACCTACCTGGGCGCGGTACGGGACCGGGTGCCCGCCGGGGTCTCCGTCGGCATCAAGAACTCGGTGCCCGAGCTGCTGGACGACGTCGAGCGCTACCTCGCCGAGGGGTACGTCCGCATCAAGCTGAAGATCGAGCCCGGCTGGGACGTCGAGCCGGTGCGGGCGGTCCGCGAGCGCTTCGGCGACGGCCTTCTCCTCCAGGTCGACGCCAACACCGCCTACACCCTCGCCGACGCCGAGCACCTGCGGCGGCTGGACGCGTTCGGGCTGCTGCTCATCGAGGAGCCGCTGGAGGAGAACAACCTGCACGCCCACGCCCGGTTGCAGAAGCGGCTGCGCACCCCGGTCTGCCTGGACGAGTCCCTGCACCACGCCCGGGACACCGCGTCCGCCATCGCCCTGGACGCCTGCCGGGTGGTGAACGTCAAGCCCGCCCGGGTCGGCGGCTACCTGGAGGCCCGCCGGGTCCACGACGTGGCCCACGCGCACGGGGTGCCGGTGTGGTGCGGCGGCATGCTGGAGACCGGCATCGGCCGCGCGCCCAACCTCGCCCTGGCCGCGCTGCCCGGCTTCACCCTGCCCGGGGACACCTCGGCGTCCAGCCGCTACTTCGCGGAGGACATCACCGAGCCGTTCGTCCTCGACGCGGACGGCCGTCTGCCCGTCCCGGCCGGCCCCGGCATCGGCGTCACCCCCCTGCCGGACGCGCTGCGCCGGTTCACGCGGGAGCGACGGGACCTCTACACGGCAGGACGGGACGACCGGTGCGCGGCATCACGGGACCGGTACGCGGCATCACGGGACCGGTCCGCGGCATAAGGGCCACGTGGTTGTCACGTTAGATTGACCTCGTGCTCTCACGTCTCACACGCCCCCAGGCCCTCGCCGTCTGCGCACTGCCCGTCGTGGCCCTGCTCGCCACGGCCGCGTTCGCGCCGCTGCCGTTCTCGGTGGCGCAGCCCGGCATGACGGCGAACGTGCTCGGGCGGAACCAGGGCACCCCGGTGATCACGGTCTCGGGGGCGGAGACCCGGAGGACCAGCGGGCAGCTGCGGATGACCACGATCGAGGCGACCGGTCCGGACGCGGAGGTCGGGCTCGGTGACGTGGTCGACAGCTGGTTCCGCACGGACCGGGCGATCCTGCCGCGCGACTCCGTCTACCCGAGCGGCGACACCGTCAAGGAGATCGAGCGGCACAACGAGGCACAGATGCGGCAGTCCCAGGACGCGGCGACCCAGGCGGCGCTGAAGTACCTCGGGATCGGCGCCGGCAGGGTCAAGGTCACGCTGAAGCTCGCCGACGTGGGCGGGCCCAGCGCGGGGCTGCTGTTCTCCCTCGGGATCATCGACAAGCTGGACGGTGACGGCAGCGGCGGCGACCTCACGGGAGGCCGCGTCATCGCCGGTACGGGCACGATCGACGCGGCCGGCAAGGTCGGCGCGGTCGGCGGGGTGGCCCTGAAGACGCAGGCCGCGCGCCGGGACGGGGCCACCGTCTTCCTGGTCCCGAAGGCGGAGTGCGCCGACGCCGAGGCCGAGCTGCCGAAGGGGCTGCGGCTGGTGCCGGTGACCACGCTCAAGGGCGCGGTCGACGCGCTGGTGGCGCTGGAGAAGGGCAAGGGCTCGGTCCCGAGCTGCTAGCTCCCCGAAGCCACCCGCGCTCGCCGCCGAGCTGCTAGCTTCCCGCAGCCACCCGCGCTCGCCGGAGGTCGCCTACATCCGTTCGGCGTCCACGGCCGCCTGCTCCACCAGCGGGATGATCCGCAGCGGTACGGGGTTCTCCATGACGATCGCCGTGGAGGCCCGGACGATGCCGTCGAAGCCGACGACCCGGTCGATCACCCGCTGAAGATCGGCGTTCGAGCGGGCCACCAGCCGGCACAGCATGTCCCCGCTGCCGGTGGTGGTCAGCAGCTCCAGCACCTCCGGCACGGTCGCCAGGTAGGCCCGTACGTCGGCGCCCTGGCCCTGCCGGATCTGGAGGGTGGCGAACGCGGTGACCGGGTAGCCGAGGGCCGCCGGATCCACCTGCGGGCCGAAGCCGCGGATGACTCCGTTCGACTGAAGCCGGTCGAGGCGCGCCTGCACGGTCCCCCGCGCCACGCCCAGCCGCCGGGACATCTCCAGCACCCCGATGCGCGGCTCCCGGGCCAGCAGCACGATGATGCGCCCGTCCAGATGATCGATCGCCACGGGACCCCCTTTGGATGGTCATCCTGTACAGAAAGACCGCCGTAACGGTCGTACCGCTGGTCAGATTGTCCAGCGATGACGCGAACTATTGCGCACCTTGCAGAGCAGAGCCACCCTTCCGCTATGACGCAGACCACACAGCTCACTCCCGACACGACCGCCCGGCAGGACGACCCCTTCCCGGTCAAGGGAATGGACGCGGTCGTCTTCGCCGTGGGCAACGCCAAGCAGGCTGCGCACTACTACTCCACCGCCTTCGGCATGCGGCTGGTCGCCTACTGCGGACCGGAGAACGGCAGCCGCGAGACCGCCAGCTACGTGCTGGAGAGCGGCTCCGCCCGCTTCGTCTTCACCTCAGTGATCAAGCCCAGCAGCACCTGGGGCCACTTCCTCGCCCAGCACGTGGCCGCGCACGGCGACGGCGTCATCGACCTGGCCATCGAGGTCCCCGACGCGCGCGCCGCGTACGCGCACGCCGTCGAGCAGGGCGCGAAGAGCGTCACCGAGCCGTACGAGCTGAAGGACGAGCACGGCACGGTCGTCCTCGCCGCCATCGCGACCTACGGCGAGACCCGCCACACCCTGGTCGAGCGCACCGGCTACGACGGCCCCTACCTGCCCGGCTACACCGCCGCCGAGCCGATGGTCGAGCCGCCCGCCCACCGCGTATTCCAGGCCATCGACCACTGCGTCGGCAACGTCGAACTCGGCCGGATGAACGAGTGGGTGGCCTTCTACAACAAGGTCATGGGCTTCACGAACATGAAGGAGTTCGTGGGCGACGACATCGCCACCGAGTACAGCGCGCTGATGTCGAAGGTGGTCGCGGACGGCACCCTCAAGGTCAAGTTCCCGATCAACGAGCCCGCCATCGCCAAGAAGAAGTCCCAGATCGACGAGTACCTGGAGTTCTACGGCGGCGCGGGCGTCCAGCACATCGCGCTCAACACCAACGACATCGTGCAGACGGTCCGCACCATGCGCGCGGCCGGCGTCGAGTTCCTCGACACCCCCGACTCGTACTACGACACCCTCGGCGAGTGGGTCGGCGACACCCGCGTGCCGGTCGAGACCCTGCGCGAGCTGAAGATCCTGGCCGACCGCGACGAGGACGGCTACCTGCTCCAGATCTTCACCAAGCCGGTCCAGGACCGGCCGACCGTGTTCTTCGAACTCATCGAGCGGCACGGCTCCATGGGCTTCGGCAAGGGCAACTTCAAGGCGTTGTTCGAGGCGATCGAACGCGAGCAGGCCAAGCGGGGCAACCTGTAACGGCGGGCCCTACTCGCTGGGCGGCGGCTCGTCGGGTACGTCGCCCAGCTCCCCCAGCGCCTCCCGCGCCATCGGCGCCTTCAGCGGCGAGAAGTACGGGTTGATGCGCAACGCCTCCTCCAGATGCCGCCGCGCGGGCCCGTACCGCTCCAGTTCGGCCTCGATCACGCCCCGGTGGAACGCGTACAGCGCGCTGCGCACCCCGCCCCCCTTCGCCTTGTCCGTCGCGGCGGTCGCGTAGGTCAGCGCCTCCTGGTCCTCGCCGGCCCGGTGCAGCGCCCAGCCCAGCGCGTCGGCCACCTCGATCCCCGGCTGCCGCTTCCACTCCTCCCGCAACCGCTCCACGGCGTCCCACGGGTCCGCGTGGTCCGCCTCGAACCGCCCGATCAGCAGCTCCTCGTCCACCCCGCCCGACACCGCCCGCCGTACCGCCGCCTTCAGCCGCGTGTACTGCTCCTCGGCGGGCCCGGGCTGCCCCAGCGACTCGTACAGCTCGCCCAGCTCCAGCAGATCCTCGGGGTTCGGCTGCTTCGCGACGGCGGCCCGGTACGCGGCCAGCGCCTGCGCCGTACGCCCCAGCGCGGCCAGCGTCCGCGCCCGCCCGGCCGGTGCCGCCCGCTGGTCGGGATCGAGCCGCAGCGCGGCCTCGAAGTGCCGCAGCGCGTCCGGCAGGTCCCCGCGCTCCCACGCCAGCTGCCCCAGCCCGGTCAGCCACGCGGCCTGCTCGGCCGGGGTACGGGCGGCCGCCGCCGCGTCGGTCAGCTGGGCCACCGCGTCCTCACGCCAGCCCCGGTCCCGGTACACCGCTGCCGCCCGCGCCATCACGGCCGGCCGCGCCGCCCCGCCGGCGCGCAGCTCCAGCAGCTTGTCCAGGGTGGAACGGGCCTTCGTGTAGTCGCCGAGCCCGGTGTACGCGTCGATCAGCGGCGGATACGCCTGCCACCGCTTCGGCGCCGCCTTCAGCGCCTGCTCGCCGTAGCTCTTCGCCGCCGGGAAGTCCCGGCGCGCGAGCGCCAGCGCGGCCAGGCCGTCCAGCGCCTCGGTGTTCCGCCCGCCCCGCACCTCCAGCGAGGACCGCAGCGCCCGCTCGGCCTTCGGGTAGTCCGCCGCGTCACCCGCCCGGCGCCCCCGCTCCACATACGCCGCCCCGAGCACCGCCCACGCCCGGGCGTCCCGTGGCTGCGCCCGCACCCGCTCCTCCTGCCGCCCGATGAGCGCCGTCAGCCCGGGCAGCGCGGCCGGCACCCCGTAGGTCACCGTCGTCAGCACCGGCACCTGTGCCCGTGGCCGCGCCTGCGGACCGGCGGCGGGCGGCGCGGCCGGCCCGTGCCGCCGCTCGTGCGGCAGCAGCATCAGCACCGTGCCCGCCACGACACCGCCCGCCAGCGAGGCGACCAGCACCCGTCGCAGCGCCCGCCGGGGCCGGCGCGGAACCGGCGGCTCCGGGATCAGGGACGTACCCACGCACTGTCGGTTGTCCATGGCGCTCACTGTGCGTCAATACGACGAGCACATGCGTGTGGTCCCAGGGCGGCGCGGGCGGGGTTCACACCGATGGCCGGGAGTGACACGCTGTGATCATGAGCCGTATCGAAGCACCCCGCGACGAGCACACCGGTAACCTCACCGACCGGCTCCTGGCCGGCCTGCCGCCCGAGGCCGTCCTGACCGACTCCGACGTCACGGCTTCCTACGCCCACGACATGGCGAGCTTCTGCCCGGCGGGCAGCCCCGCCGTCGTCGTCCTCCCGCGCACCGTCGAGCAGGTCCAGCACGTCATGCGCACGGCCACCGAGCTGCGCGTCCCCGTCGTCCCGCAGGGCGCCCGCACCGGCCTGTCCGGCGGTGCCAACGCCACCGAGGGCTGTGTCGTGCTGTCCCTCACCAAGATGGACCGCATCCTGGAGATCAGCCCCGTCGACCGGATCGCCGTGGTCGAACCGGGCGTGGTCAACGCGACCCTGTCCCGCGCGGTCGAGGAACACGGCCTGTACTACCCGCCGGACCCCTCCAGCTGGGAGATGTGCACGATCGGCGGCAACATCGGCACGGCCTCAGGCGGCCTGTGCTGTGTCAAGTACGGCGTGACCGCCGAGTACGTCCTCGGCCTGGACGTCGTCCTCGCCGACGGCCGCCTCATGTCCACCGGCCGCCGCACCGCGAAGGGCGTCGCGGGCTACGACCTGACCCGGCTCTTCGTCGGCTCCGAGGGCTCCCTCGGCATCGTCGTCCGGGCCGTGCTGGCGCTGAAGCCCAAGCCGCCGCGGCAGCTGGTGCTGGCCGCCGAGTTCGCCTCCGCGGCGGCCGCCTGCGACGCCATCTGCCGGATCATGGAGGGCGGTCACGTGCCGTCCCTCCTCGAACTCATGGACCGTACGACGGTCAAGGCGGTCAACGACCTCGCCCACATGGGGCTGCCCGAGACCACCGAGGCGCTGCTGCTGGCCGCGTTCGACACCCCGGACCCGGCCGCCGACCTCGCCGCCGTCGGCGCCCTGTGCGAGGCCGCCGGCGCCACCCAGGTGGTCCCGGCCGAGGACGCGGCCGAGTCCGAGATGCTGTTGCAGGCCCGGCGGCTCTCGCTGACCGCGCTGGAGGCGGTGAAGGGCACGACGATGATCGACGACGTGTGCGTGCCCCGCTCCCGGCTCGGCGCCATGCTGGCGGGCGTGGAGCGGATCGCCGCCGCGTACGACCTCACGATCGGGGTCTGCGCGCACGCCGGCGACGGCAACACGCACCCCACCGTCTGCTTCGACGCCCGCGACCCCGAGGAGTCCCGCCGGGCCCGTGAGTCCTTCGACGAGATCATGGCCCTCGGCCTGGAACTGGGCGGCACCATCACCGGCGAACACGGCGTCGGCGTCCTGAAGAAGGAGTGGCTGGCCCGGGAGATCGGCCCGGTCGGGGTGGAGATGCAGCGGGCGGTGAAGCAGGTCTTCGACCCGCTGGGCATCCTGAACCCGGGCAAGCTCTTCTGACCCTTTCCCGGGACCGTTCACCGGGCGAGCAACTGGTCGAGCGCGCCGTCGATGCCGAGCTGCCCGCCCTCCGTGCCCGGCGGCACCGCACACAGCGTCCGCTCCAGCCAGGCCGACACCTGCGGGACCGGCGCCTCCAGCAGCGCGTCGCCGTCCGGGGAACTCAGCGCCATCAGGACGACACTGCGCCCGTCCGCCTTCGCCGGCCACACCCGCACATCCCCGTGCCCGCACGGCCGGAACACCCCCTCCACCAGCAGGTCGCGGGCGAACGTCCAGTCGACGGGGTGGTCCGAGTCGATGTGGAAGGTGATGTGGACGGCGTAGGGGTCGTCGGAGCGGTAGCCGAGCCGGGCCGGGACCGGGACGCTCCGCTCCGGTGACAGGATCAGCCTCAGCTCCAGCTCGCGCTCCACCACGGTGTGCTGCATGACCTGCGTTTCCTTTCGCGTCGGGGCCGCTCGCACCGGGCCCGTACGGGGGAGAGGGCGCCGGGGGTGGGCCATTACGCGGGTTCGTGGAAATTCTTTTGGCGCACCCGGGCGAGTCCGGTACGGCGTTGCCCGGAAAGGGGTGGGTCCGGCGGGACTGGCGGTGGGGGATGCCCGGGTCTGATAGATGTGGAGGCCCCCATCCCACCCCCGAGCAGATACGGGACGACGGACATGAGCGCCCCAACCCCGGCCCCAGGCGATGACCGGCCCCGCGAGGGCTACTACCCGGACCCGTCCATCCCCGGCTACGTCCGGTACTGGAACGGCGCCTCCTGGGTGCCCGGCACGAGCCGCCCGGCGCCGAAGAACGGCGAGCCGCTCACCCCGCCCCCCGGCGCCCGCCCGGCGTCTCCCTCCGTGGAGGAAACGGGCCCTCACTTCTTCGACGAGGACCCGTTGGACGGGGAGCAGCCGGGTGGCACGGGGCACCAGGACCGGCAGGGCGGGGTGCCCGCACAGCCCGCGCAGGGCGCGCAGTGGGGCCGGTCAGCTGTGCCGGGGCAGTCGGGTCAGCCCGCGGGGCCCGGTCAGCCCGCGGGGCCCGGTCAGCCCGCTGGGCCCGGTCGGCCCGGTGAACCCTGGGGTGCCGACCCCCGGGTGCCGGCCGAGGCCACCCACACGCCCGACGGCCATGCCACCGCCCGTACCGACGGCACCGCGGCGATCCCGCCGACGGAGGACGACGCCCAGGATCCCGGCACCTTCATCTTCCGCCGCCCGATCCCCGGCCCGGCGGCAGCCGACCGCACCGACGACGGCACGATGACCTTCCGCCCGGTGCCGCCCGCCCCGTCCGGCACCGACAGCGGCCCGTCCGGCTTCGGTACGCAGGGCCCGGTCGGCGCGCCCGCGAACTCCGGCTTCGGCGCCGGAAAGGCCGCCGCGGCCCGCGCCGCCGCCGCACAGCCTCCGACGGCCCAGGGACAGCAGGCGCCCTCCGTCCCTCAGCCGTCCCCGGCGGCTCAGGGACCGCAGTCACCGCCGTCCGTGCCTCAGCCCGCTCCGGCGGCCCAGGCACCCCAGTCACCCCCCACGCCCCAGTCCGCCCCGGCCGCCCCCGTAGCCCCGTCGGTGCCCCATCAGGCGGGCCCGGTCCAGGCCGGTGCGCCCGTCACCCCGCTGACCAGCGGGCCCGGCGGCGGGCAGGCGTCCTGGGCGCAGCAGGTGCATCAGCTGGCCGGGGGCGGGGACGAGCAGCCCCTGGCGCCGTGGAAGCCGCCGGTGGAGGACATCTTCCAGGCCGCCGCGCGCCGGCAGGCCTCCGCCCGTCCCGCCGGGCTCGGCAAGCGGTTCGCGGCGCGGCTGATCGACCTGCTGGCCATCGGTGCCGTGACGGCCGCCGCGGCGGTACCGCTCGGCATCCGGGCCGTGGACCACGTCCAGGAGAAGATCGACGCGGCCCGGCTCTCCGGCCGCGAGGTCACGGTCTGGCTGCTCGACGGCACGACCGGCACCAGCCTCGGCATCGTCCTCGCCGTCCTGCTCCTGGCCGGCGTCCTGTACGAGGTGCTGCCCACGGCCAAGTGGGGCCGCACTCTCGGCAAGAAGCTGTGCGGTCTCGAGGTCCGGGACATCGAGGCGCACGAGCCTCCGACGTTCGGCGCTGCGCTGCGCCGCTGGCTGGTCCTCAGTGTGCCGGGCCTGCTGGTCGTCGGGATCGTGGGCGTGCTGTGGTGCCTGTTCGACCGGCCCTGGCACCAGTGCTGGCACGACAAGGCGGCCCACACCTTCGTGGCGGGCTGACCGCGCGTACTCCGTCCGGCCGTCTGCCGGATGCGGAGCCGGGATCTTCGGGTTCCACTCGGGCCATGAGCAGCGAACCGCCCCCCGGCTCCGGAGAGCAGCCCCCCGAGGACGACCCCTTCAGGAAGCGGCCCCCGTCGGACCAGGGTTCGGGCTCGCCGTACGACGCCCCGTACGGCGGCGCCCAGCCCCCTCCCCCCGGCGGCGGGGCGGGCGGCCCGTACGGCGGTGGTCCGGGCGGCCCTTACGGCGGTGGCCCCCCCGGCGGCGGTCCGGGTGGCGGCCCCTACGGCCCCGGCGGCTATCCCGCCGATCCGCTGGCCGGCATGCCCCCGCTCGCCGACAGCGGCAAGCGGACGCTCGCGCGCATCATCGACATGATCCTGGTCGGCATCGTCGTGCTGCTGCTCACCTGGGCGTTCGGGGTGACTGAGTACGCGGTCGACGGCGAGCGCATGGAGGTCGGCCGGTCCCTCGCCCAGTCCTTCATCGCGGCCGTGCTCTACATCGCGTACGACACCTTCATGATGACCAGGTCGGGGCAGACCCTCGGCAAGAAGTGGCTCGGCCTGCGGGTGGCCAACCTGGAGAACGGCGCCACCCCCTCCGCCCAGACCATGCTGATCCGCTCCCTGGTGCTGTGGGTGCCGTTCGCCTTCTGCTGTGCCTGCATCTGGACGGCCGTCTCGGGCGGTTGGAGCTTCTTCGACAAGCCGTACAAACAGGGCCTGCACGACAAGGCGGCCAAGACGGTGGTGGTCAGCACCGGTTGAGCCGCCTGCTGAGGGTGCTCATACGGCAGTGGGGGGGGGGGGGGGGGGGGGGGGGGGGGGGGGGGGGGGGGGGGGGGGGGGGGGGGGGGGGGGGGGGGGGGGGGGGGGGGGGGGGGGGGGGGG
>NZ_JBVHWM010000053.1:53894-71201 GCF_055564375.1 Streptomyces sp. NPDC029138 | reverse complement strand
ATCAAAAACACCTGGACCGTCGAAGAGGTCGACCTCCACTCCGACGTCGCCGACCTCGCCAAACTCACCCCCGAAGAACAACACCTCATCGGCCGGCTGGTCGCCTTCTTCGCCACCGGCGACTCCATCGTCGCCAACAACCTCGTCCTCACCCTCTACAAGCACATCAACTCCCCCGAAGCACGCCTGTATCTGTCGCGTCAGCTGTTCGAGGAAGCCGTCCACGTCCAGTTCTACCTGACCCTCCTGGACACCTACCTCCCCGACCCCGACGACCGCACCGCCGCCTTCGCCGCCGTCGAGAACATCCCCTCCATCCGCGAGAAGGCCGAGTTCTGCTTCAAGTGGATCAACGAGGTCGAGAAGATCGACCGCCTGGACACCAAAGCCGACCGGCGCCGCTTCCTGCTCAACCTCATCTGCTTCGCCGCCTGCATCGAAGGACTCTTCTTCTACGGCGCCTTCGCCTACGTCTACTGGTTCCGCAGCCGCGGCCTGCTCCACGGCCTCGCCACCGGCACCAACTGGGTCTTCCGCGACGAGACCATGCACATGAGCTTCGCCTTCGACGTCGTCGACACCGTCCGCAAGGAAGAACCCGACCTCTTCGACGACCAGCTCCAGCAACAGGTCACCGACATGCTCCACGAAGCCGTCGAAGCCGAACTGCAATTCGCCCGCGACCTGTGCGGCGAGGGCCTGCCCGGCATGAACACCGACTCCATGCGCCAGTACCTCGAATGCGTCGCCGACCAGCGCCTCACCCGCCTCGGCTTCGCCCCCGTCCACGGCTCCGAGAACCCCTTCTCCTTCATGGAGTTGCAAGGCGTCCAGGAACTGACCAACTTCTTCGAACGCCGCCCCTCGGCCTACCAGGTCGCGGTGGAGGGCACCGTCGACCTGGACGAGGACTTCTGACCGGCCGTTACTTCAGCTTCACCGCGTCCCCGGCCGACACGACCCGCGCGGTCGTCGTCGTGCCGGGGAAGTACCAGCGCCAGCTGCCCGCAGAGGTGACGGTGACCTTGGTGCTGAGCTTTCCGGCGTCGCCCGTGCGCACGGTCTTCACCGTGCGGTAGTGGGCGGCGCCGGCCGCCTTGAACTGGAGCTTCACGTCCTGCCCGGTGAACCCGTGGTACTTCAGGTCCTCCCAGTTGGCCCGGGACAGCTTGCCGGTGACGGTGAGCTTGGCGCCCTTGGCGACGGGCTCGGGCGAGGCGTCCGTGGTCAGTCGCGAGGCCCGCTTGACCTTGTACTCGGCGATCCGGTCGGAGATCCAGTAGTCGCCGTCGTTCGCCTTGACGGTGGCGTTGACCTGCCAGACGCCGGCCAGCTTGTTGCTGTCCATGTCGTCACTGTCGCGGATCCAGGCCGGGTCGACGGTCATCGTGACCGTGCACACCGACGTGGTGTGCGACTTCTTCGCGCACGAGGTCCCGGTCCAGTCGAAGAAGCCCCAGCCGTGGGTCGTGTTGAAGGTACTGGCATCGGTCACCCCCTTCACGCCCGAGTCGTCCTTGATCGTGAGGGCGATCGGGAACGTGACCTTCTTCGACGTTCCGACGGTCACGTTCCCGCCCTTGTTGACGACGGTCTTCACCACGCGGATGTCTCCCCTGCCCTCCGCGTGGGCGCCCGTCGCGGTCAGCAGCGTCAGGGCCGCGGCCCCGCCCGCCAGGGCCCAGGCCGTTCCGGCCGTTCTGCCTCGCATGTTCCCTCCCCTTGTGATGTGAGAGGAGAGCGTACACAGCGGGCGGACAGGGCTCGCACATGGTTTCTGTCAGGCGGGTCGGGTCGCGCCGTGGTGCCTCCTGCGGGGCTGGGGCTCCTTCGCCGGCTCGGTGGGCCTGGGTGTCCCGCGCCGCTCCGCCGCCCTGAGCTGGCGGTCGATACGCCGGTCGCGCACGATGCCGAGCACGGACGGGAGGACCAGGAGGACCAGGATCCCGAGGGTGGCGAGCATTCCGATCAGTCCTTCGATCTGGTTTCCGTTCATGCACACCACTGTCGCGCCGGATACTCCTTACCGGGAGTGGCAGGACTGCCGTAGAGGCTCGAATTACTGCCACTGTCGAGGCACACTGGCAGCATGCTGAAGAACGTGGCCGCCGTGCTGCTGGACGGGGTGCATCCCTTCGAGCTGGGTGTCGTGTGCGAGGTGTTCGGCATCGACCGCAGCGACGACGGGCTGCCCGTGTACGACTTCGCCGTGGTGTCGGCGGAGGGGCCCGACCTGGGCACCCACTGCGGGTTCACCGTGTCCACGCCGTACGGCCTGGAGCGGCTGGAGGAGGCCGATCTGATCGCCGTACCGGCCGGTGAGACCTACGCGGAGCGCGAGTACCCGGAGGAGCTGCTGGCGGCGCTGCGGCGGGCCGTGGACCGGGGCACCCGGGTGCTCAGCGTCTGCTCCGGGGTGTTCGTGCTGGCCGCGGCGGGGCTGCTGGACGGGCGGCGGTGTGCGGTGCACTGGCACCACGCCGAGCAGCTGGCCCGGCGCTACCCACGGCTCACGGTCGAGCCGGACGTGCTGTACGTGGACGAGGATCCCGTGATCACCTCCGCCGGCACCGCCGCCGGGATCGACGCCTGTCTGCATCTCGTGCGCAAGGAGCAGGGGCCGGAGGTGGCCAACAAGATCGCCCGTCGGATGGTGGTGCCGCCGCACCGGGACGGCGGGCAGGCGCAGTTCATCGAGCGGCCCCTGCCGAAGGCGCCCTGCGACACGGTCGGGGAGGTGCTCGCCTGGATGGAGGCCCACCTCGACCAGGAGGTGACCGTCGAGCAGCTCGCCGCCCGCGCCCATATGGCGCCGCGCACCTTCGCCCGGCGCTTCCAGCAGGAGACGGGGACCACGCCGTACCGGTGGATCCTGCGCCAACGGGTGCTGCTGGCACAGGAGTTGCTGGAAGCAACGGACGAGACCATGGACGCCATCGCCTGGCGCACCGGGTTCGGTACGGCCGCCGCGCTGCGCCACCAGTTCGTCCGGGCGCTGGGTACGACCCCGAACTCCTACCGGCGCGCGTTCCGGGGCCCGGAGGCCGCCTGAGCGCGCGCCGGTACCAGGTGGTCTACCAGGGCATCGCCCGCAGCAGCAGGTTCTGCGGGCGGAGCGTGATGCCCACGCGGGTGGTGTCGTCGGACCCACTGACCTGCTCGAAACGGTACTTCGCGGAGATCGCCGCGGTGATCAGGCTCAGCTGGGTCATGGAGAAGTGGTCGCTGGGGCACTTGCGGTTGCCCACGCTGAACGGGCTCATCGCGTACTTCGGTACCTCCTTGGCCCGCTCGGGCAGCCAGCGGTCGGGGTCGAAGTCGAGATGGCGGGCGTAGGAGCGGGCGTCGCGCTGGATGGCGTACGGGCTGTAGACGATGTCCGCCCCGGCCGGAATGCGATAGCCGCCGAGCGCGGTGTCGGTGACCGCGCGCCGCGACAATATCCATACGGCGGGCCGGAGTCGCATGGCCTCGACGACGACATTGTTGGTGTGCGTGAGTGCGCGGACGTGCTCGAATCCGACCGGTCGACCACCGGTCACGGATTCGACCTCGGTCCGTACCTTCTCGGCGTGTTCCGGGTGTTCGGCGAGGACCTGGAGCAGCCACATGATCGTGGACGCCACTGTTTCGCTGCCGGGGGTGAGTATGGCGACGACCTGGTCGTGGATCTCCTGTTCCCCGATGGGGTCACCATTGTCGTCCTTCGCCTCCAGCAATGCCGTCAGCAAATCGTCCGGCTTTTGACCAGATGCCCTCCGCTCGGCGACGATCTCGTCCACCAGCAGATGCAAATCGGCCAGCGCCCGGTTGAATTCGCGGTTGGCCGGAAACGGCAGCCGGTAGAGCGGGCCGAGCGGGACCACCATCCGGCGGTACATACCGCGGAAGACGGTGGCGAGATCGATGCTGAGCCGCTCCGCGCGTTCGTCCATGTAGTCGCCGCGCAGCAGGCAGCGGGCCGCGATGCGGACGGCGACCCGGAAGGACTCGGAGGTGCAGTCGATGGTGTCGCCGGGTTTCCAGCGGTCGGTCAGCGCGTGCGCCTCCTCCTCCATGATCGGGCCGTAGTCGGGTATCGCGTCGAGCCGGAACGCGGGCTGTATGGTGCGCCGCTGGCGGCGGTGCCGGGGGCCGTTCGCGGTGGCCACGCCCTCCTTGCCGAGGAGTCCTTCGAGGGACTCCCACAGCGGGCCGTCGATCTTGAAGCCGGGGTTGAGGGCCAGTGCTCCGGTGAGCGCCGGCGTGGTGACGGCGTACACCGTCTTGGGGCCGAGCTTCAGGCGCACCACGTCTCCGTGGTCGCGCAGCCCGGACATGAAGGCGAGCGGGTCGCGGACCAGTTTCAGACCGTGGCCGAGGACCGGTACGGCACCTCCGGCCAGGGGCGGTTCACGCAGGTCGAGCGTCTCGGGGTTCTCGGGCGTCTCGGGGTTCGCGGGCTGCACCGACTCGACGGTCATTTCTCACCTGCCGCTTCGTTCGTGACGTACGGGGGCGTGGAGCGGTCGTCCCAGCTGTCGACCATGTACCGGCCGGACTCGTGGTGGAACCAGTAGACGGAGCTGAACCAGTTGCGCATATTGCCGACACAGGCCTGGACCGCGGTGCTCAACTCTTTTCCGCGGACCGTTCCGTCGTCGATCTCGCGGGCGAACTCCAGGGCGTCCTGCTCGGCTTCGAGGAATTCGCTGATGCATTCCTCGACGCGCCGCCGGACGTCGTCCACCGCTTCTTCGAGGGTCAGCCCCGCATGGGTGATGAGGCTGATTCCGAGATTGTGCACCTCGTCGCCCGCTATTTCCTTCGGCAGCGAGCAGAGGTCGTTGTACCAGGCGGCGAATTCCTGACTGAGGAGGGCCGCCCGTCGGTACGCCGGGTTTTTCCTTACGGCGTCCGGGAGTTCACATCCGGCACTGGGTTCGAGGAGGTCCGTCCATATCCAGTGCGCGAAGGTGAGCCGGCGCAGGGCGAGGTACTCCTCGACGCCGGGTATGTATCCCTCGGTGCGGTTGCGGAATTCACGGTCGTAGGCCTCGATCACCGCGTGGAAGTGCCGGGCGAACCGCTGGTTCCAGGTGGGCGACAGGAAGCCGTACAGCCGCAGCACGCTGTCCGCGAAGCCCGCCACCAGTGGGTCCGGGTGGTGCAGATGGTGCCTGGGTGCGTCGAGAGCCGCGTGCAGCCGGTGCCGCAGCCGCCGCCAGTCGCCCGCCCGGCCGTGCACGATGTCACGGTCGTGGCGGTCGTCCCAGACGAAGAACCAGGCGCTGTAGTCGGCTATGGCCTGGAGGACCTCGTCGGGAGCACCGGTGTAGTAGCCCGCCATGAGGTCGGTGTAGCACAGGCCATCGGCATATTCCCGGACCTTGGCCGGCGGCATGAGCCGCTTTTCCAGGAGCCAGAGCCGGGTCTTCTCCTGTAGTCGTGGCCAATACGGATGCAGTTGCCGGGGAAAGGCGGACTCGATCACCGGGAGTGCCAGTGAGGGTGGGACTACGACCGCCGTCGGCGCCGCTGTGGTGCTGTGTGGGAAAGCTTGCACGAACAAACCCCTCTCAGCCGCCAGGAGCGCACACCCCTCCGGTTGTGCCGGGCGTGCGCCGTTACGTATCCCGCACTTCCATTCAGCACCACAACTGACCGTCGTGGGAACGGATTTGCTCCACTCACCACCCCAAGGTGCCGAGAATCCCCCCTTGTGTGACTGGTTAAGGATCACTAGGAGCACACAAGGGATCGGTTGTACGACGCACGGACGAGCGAAGCGCGGCAACACGAAGGCGCCCCGGCCAGGAAGGATCCCGGCCGGGGCGCCCCACGCGCGCAGCGCTGGTCAGTCGTTGGCGACCACGGGGTAGCGTGGCTCGTTCTCCGCCATCTGCCGCAGCGCGTCCTTGCGGTCCCGCTTCGACAGCCGGTCGATGTACAGGTAGCCGTAGAGGTGATCGGTCTCGTGCTGCAAACAGCGGGCGAAGTAGCCGGTGCCCCGGACCTTGATCGGGTTGCCCTGCTCGTCCTGGCCGGTCACCTCGGCGTAGTCGGGACGGGCGAGCGACGCGTACGCGGTGGGCACGGACAGGCAGCCCTCGTTGCTGTCGTCCAGCCGGCGCTTCTCGGCGGGCAGGTCGACCAGCTTCGGGTTGCACACCACGCCGACGTGCCGGACGCCCTCGTCGTCCTGGCAGTCGTAGACGAAGACCTTCAGGTCGACACCGATCTGGTTGGCGGCCAGGCCCACGCCCTCGGCGGTGCGCTGGCTGGCGAACATGTCGGCGACCAGCTGCCGCAGCTCCTCGCCGAACTCGGTGACGTCCTTGCACTCCTTGTGCAGCACCGGGTTGCCGACGACCGTGATCGGCCGGGAGGTGCCGCGCTCGCGCCAGGCCCTCTCGCGCTCCTCGCAGTCCTCCGTGTCGACGACATAGCCCTCGTCGTCGACGGGGAGCACGCCCGCGTGCTGCTGATCGGTGTCCTGCTGCGCCATGACCGACGTACGCCTTCCTCAAAGAACAGGGGGGATGTTGCTGATACAGGGTACGGCGCCTGGTCAGCAGACCTCTTCCAGATCGCGCCAGTCCCGCGAGTCCGGGCTGTCCGCGACCCACCCGTCCAGCAACCCCCGGACCAGCGAAGCCGGCGCAGCCAACCCGCACTCCCGCTCCGGCACCCACAGCTGTCCGTCCGTCCGATGCCCCAGCGGCCCGGGGTGACCCGGCTCGCTGTGGTCGTGCGGGTCCAGGTGCACCCCCTCGCCCTCATCGGACGGCATTCGGGACTCACTGCACATCCGGCACAGCAGCCGTACCGACGACGACCAGTCCTCCGCCGCGAACCCCGCGTCCGCTGCCAGTTGCTCCAGCGCGTCCCGGTCGGCCTCGGTGGCCGCCTCCAGCAGGACCACCCAGGTGGGGACGGGCGACGGCGCCCACAGCTCGATCTCGTCGAAGACCGGATAGGAGTGCCCGGTGGACGTGGTCCGCTCGCCGTGCGGGACGCCGTCGTGCAGCACGACCTCGCCCCAGCGCCGCCCCGACGACGGCAGCGGGATCGACAGCACCTCGATCCGCGCGGGATCCAGCCGGCGGCCCCAGACCACCTCGGCCTCCCCCTCCGGGGAGAGCCGTACGGCCGCGCTGCCCAGCTCCATGCCGACGGGCTCGGCGGAGGCCGCTGCACCGCCCGGCACCTTCAGCCCGTACGCCTGCCAGGCGCGGCGGGCCAGCGGCCAGTCCTGAAGCGCGGTCGCGGCGATGCCGACGTTCCACCAGTCGGGCGCCCCGGTCTCCCGGTCGAGCAGGGCGACCGCGCGCAGCCCGGCCGCGCGCGCCTGCTCCCAGTCGTGCCGGAACTTGTGCAGCAGGGCGAGGTTGAACCAGGACTCCGACAGCCAGGGTTCCAGATCGGCGGCCCGTGTCAGCAGCTCGCCCGCGTCCTCGTACCGGCCGTCGCCGATGAGTGTGAACGCGCGGTCGGTGGCCTGCCGCCAGGAGGCGGAGGGCCGGTGCCGTCCCTTGCCGAAGATCCTCACGATTCCCGCCTGCCAGTTCCATGTCCCGCTGTGGGCTGGCTTGTGCCCCCGGACACCCTCTCCCTCGCATCCAACCACGTGCCGTGGGAAAGGCGCTCATTACCCATGGGTTACCCAGCCGGGCACGGGGTCAGACAGTCCCGTTCGCCGCACCGGCACGCGCTCCCGCACGCCGGGAGGCCTGGCCAGCACCCGGGCGAGCGACTCCACGACCTCGGGAGCGTAGTCCCCGGCGGTGCCGAGCCGCAGCTCCTCCAGTGCGCGCAGCGGGCCTTCGGGACCGAGGTCCCGGGTCTTCTCGTCGTAGGCGTTCACGGCCCGGACGATCCGGGCGGCGAGCGGCTGCTCCCGGTAGGGGTCGGCCTGCCGTTCCACGACGACGGCGACAGCCGCGTCCACCCCGGTCTGCCGGACGACGGCACCGCCGAGCAGGGCGATGCGCCGCTGCTCCGTGGCCGGGAGGCCGGCGGTGGCGCCGGCCGGGACCGGGTCGACCAGGCTGAGCTGGCCGATGTCGTGCATCAGGGCCGCGTACTCCAGGACGGTCAGTTCGGGGCCGGTCAGGCCGAGATCCCGGCCGACGGCGAGGCTGAGCGCGGCGACGCGGTGGGCGTGGCCGGCGGGGGTGCAGCCGGCGATCTCGGTGGCGCGGGCCAGGGAGGCGATGGTCTGCCGGTAGGTGGCGCGAACGGCCGCGTAGCGGCGCAGGGAGAGCTGGACGAGCAGCATGGGCAGGCAGAACACGGGCAGCGCCCACAGGCCGACGACGGCGACCGCGAGCGCCATCACCGCGCCGGTCGCGCAGATGGCGGAGCCGATGCCGAGCAGTCCGCGCAGTTCCTCGCGCAGCAGCGGGCCGAAGGGCCAGCCGGTGCGGCAGTGGGCGAGCGCGGCGGCCAGGACCGCGCCGCACAGGGAGGTGAGGGCGAGCAGGGTGAGCAGCAGGAGGGCGTAGGCGGGACCACTCCAGTGGGTGAACGCGCCCTCGTTGTAGAGGGGTTGGAAGCAGACGGCGGCGAAGCCGACGGTGAGGATCCGGCGGGCCAGGTGGTCGACGGTGGGGCTGCGGCCGGACCAGATGTGCGGGACCGCGCCGAGCACGCCGGCGACGAGGACGACGGTGACGACCTGGGCGGCGTCGTGCTGGCTGGGCCGTCCGGCGTCGGCGCCCAGCAGGGCGTACGACAGGGCGACGGCGGCACCGAGGGGCGCGGCCTGCCGGCGCCCCTGCTCGTCGCTCCAGCGGATCAGTTCGCCGATGGCTATGAGCACGCCGAAGGCGAGCGCGACACCCCGGTCGTGCAGGCCGGTCCACAGGGTGACGGCGAGGGCGCCGGCCGCGACGAGGGCGGCGGCGCCGTGGATCAGCCGCAGGGCGGTCATCGGGGCGCCCCGGTGCTGGGGGTCCGCTCCACGGCCGGGGCGCCGTACGCCGGTTCGTCCGCGGTGACCGCCGGGTGCCAGCCGAAGCGGCGCAGGGCGCGGACGAGCGCGCCGACCATCCGGGGGTCGAAGTGCGCCCCGGCGCAGCGCTCCAGCTCGGCGACGGCGGCCTCGACCGGGCGGGCCCTGCTGTAGCAGCGGGTGGAGGTCATGGCGTCGAAGGCGTCCGCGACGGCGACGATCCGGGCGCACTCGGGGATCTGGCTGCCCGCCAGGCCGTACGGGTAGCCGCTGCCGTCGAGCCGTTCGTGGTGGTGGAGGATGGCCGCGCGGGCCTCGCCGAGGAAGGAGATCCCGCGGACCATCTCGTGGCCGTACTCGGGGTGCAGCTCGATGATCCGCCGCTCCTGCGGGGTGAGCGGGCCGTCCTTGCGCAGCAGCCGGGTGGGCACGCCCAGCTTGCCGACGTCGTGCAGGATGCCCGCGAAGCGCAGCACCTCGACGCGGTCGTCGTCCATGCCGAGTTCGCGGGCGATCAGCACGGAGGCGTGTCCGACGCGTTCGCTGTGGCCGCGGGTGTAGCCGTCCTTGATGTCGACGGCCTGGACGAGGGCGCGGATGGTGGCCTGGTGGGCGGCGCGTTCGCGGTGGTACTGGGCGAAGACCCACCCGGAGACGGCCATCGGCAGCAGCACGAGGAGCGCGGCGACCGGGCCGTAAGGGCTGCGCCAGAGCACGGCCATCATCAGCCCGGCGAGTCCGTGCACCGCGACCGGGGCGAGGGAGCGCGCCAGCAGTCCGCGCCAGGCCCGCCGCAGCGGCACCAGTCCGGCCGCCGCGCGCAGGCCGCCGTCGAGCGCGGTGAGCACCAGGCAGAAGGCGAGGACGGCCGCGCCGGCGGGCAGCAGGGCGGTGGGAAAGTCGGAGCCGACGACGGCGTGTTCGCCGCCGAGCGCGCGGTGCACCCGGGCGGCGGCCCATACTGCGAGCGCGGGCTGCGCGGCCCGCCACACGCGCCGGAGCGGGGCGGGCGGGTGCTCGACCGGGGAGAGCAGCGCGGCGGGCACCGGGACGAGCGCGGCGGCCGCCGGGGGCAGCAGGAACGCACCGGCGAGCAGCACGGGGTAGAAGGTGCCGCCGAAGCGGCGGCGCACGACGTGCTCGCAGGCCGCGTAGAGGGCGGCGAGCAGGGCCAGCGCCCACCAGGGGGTGTGCGTCGCCGGCAGGGGCAGCAGGCAGAGGACGGCCGGCAGGGCGACGGCGGCGACATAGCCGCGTGCCCTTGCCGGTACCGCGTCCATCACACCCCTCCCCGTGCCTCCTCCAGGCTCGGAGCCTAGGGCGGGAATCGGGGGGTGCGGGGCTTATGACCTGAGGATTAGCACGTTCGGGTGATATGACCCGGCGTGTCAGGACTCCTGCGGTGCCGCCGGGGCCTTGGTCACATCGTGCTCCGGCACGGTCTGCCCGGAGCGGATCAGCTCGATCCGTCCCATGACCTTGGCCCGCAGGTCGGCGGGCACGTCATCATGCCCGCAGCACCGCTTCACCAGCTTCTTCACGGCCTGCTCCAGGCCGTACTTCTCCAGGCACGGCGAGCATTCCTCGAAGTGGTGCTGGAACTTGTCGCGGTCGACGTCCGGCATCTCGCTGTCGAGGAACTCGTACAGGTGGTCGAGGACCTCACTGCAGTCCGTCTCGTGCGGCTCTCCGCAGCTCATGAGCCCGAGCCTTTCGCTTCGTTCGACTCTCCGGCGCCGGCCGGGACCAGCCCGCGCTCACGGGCGTAGTCCTCCAGCATGCCGCGCAGCTGACGGCGGCCCCGGTGCAGCCGGGACATCACCGTCCCGATGGGTGTCCCCATGATGTCCGCGATCTCCTTGTAGGCAAACCCCTCGACGTCCGCGAGATAGACGGCGATGCGGAACTCCTCGGGGATCGCCTGGAGCGCCGACTTCACGTCCGAGTCGGGCAGGTGGTCGAGCGCCTGCGACTCGGCGGAGCGCAGACCCGTCGACATGTGCGACTCGGCACGGGCGAGCTGCCAGTCCTCGATCTCCTCCGCGGCGGAGCGCTGGGGCTCGCGCTGCTTCTTGCGGTAGGAGTTGATGAAGGTGTTGGTGAGGATGCGGTACAGCCACGCCTTCAGGTTGGTGCCCTCGCGGAACTGGTGGAAGGACGCGTACGCCTTGGCGTACGTCTCCTGCACCAGGTCCTCGGCGTCGGCCGGATTGCGCGTCATGCGCAGCGCGGCCGAGTACATCTGGTCGAGGAATTCGAGCGCGTCCCGCTCGAAGCGCGCGCTGCGCTCCGCGGTCGTCTCGTCGGACGCGTCCGCGCTGACGCCCTGGCCCTCGGGCAGCTCCGCCTGGCCGTTGTCGGTCCCTGCGTCGGTACCGGTGACCGGACCCACCTCCTCAAGATCCCGGGCGGGACCGAAACCGATCCCACTCGTTTCGGAGGATAGAACACGACCCGTGCCTGCCGCCGCTCGAACAGGAGCGGTCTTGGCCGCGTGCAGCACGGACCAGTCCAGGTCGGGGCGGCTGCTGCGGGCCGGGCAGATGGTCGAACCCATGCGGCGGACTTCCTCTCCTGCGACGTCGGTGCCGAAGCCGTCGGCACTTCCGTCCGGCTCAACAGCGGCCCACCGCCCAACATTCCCGGGTCACCCCAGTGACGCGACCCACTCCCGCACCGCGCCGGTGATGATCTCGAGCGCCCGCTCCTGAGTGATCTCCGCGCGCTTGGGCACGGCGAAGCCGTGATCGCCGTACGGCACCTCGATCAGCCGGAAGTCGCCGTCCGGGAACTCCGCCGGCTTCCCGAAGGGGTCGTTGCCGCCCTGGACGACCAGCGTGGGCACCCCGGCCCCCAGCAGCTCCTCGGCCCGCGACTTCTCCGGCCTGCCGGGCGGGTGCAGCGGGAAGCTCAGCGCGAGCACGGCGTGCGCCCCCAGCCCGGCCGCCGTACGGCAGGCGACCCGGGCGCCGGCGCTGCGGCCCCCGGAGATCACCGGCAGGCCGGATTCCGCGAGCGCGGGCCACACGCCCCGCCACCCGGTGTCCAGGGTCTTCGGCGCGGGCGCGACCTTCTTGCCGGCGACCCGCCAGGGCTGCTCGACGAGGGCGACGCTCACGCCGTCGGCGGGCAGCGCGGCCGCGAGCGCCCGGAGGTCGCGCGCCTCGATGCCGCCGCCGGCGCCATGGCTCACGGCCAGCACCAGCCGTGCCTTCTTCGCCTTGTGCCAGGTGATCCGGGCGTCCCCGGCGTCCGTACCGACGATCTCTGTGGTCACGTCAGAAGAGTGTGCCCTCTTCCGGTCCGTCCAGCTCCTTCAGCAGCTCCGGGCTGTTGTTGCGGACGTTGCTGACGGCGGTGGGGACCGGGTAGGCGCGCATCAGGCCGGCCGGGGGCGGGGTGAGCAGCTCGCGCAGGTCGTCGGGGTCGGTGCGGGAGGGGTCGAGCCAGGCGTCCCAGCGGTCCGGGGTGAGCATCAGCGGCATCCGGGGGTGGATCTCGGCGAGGGAGCGCGGGCCCTCGGCGGGGGCCACGGCCAGCGGGGTCTTCTCCGCCTCGGTGGTGATCACCGAGCAGGTGACCCACCAGGCCCGGGGATGGTCGTCGGGCAGCGTCCGGTCGCGCCAGAACTCGTACAGGCCGGCCATCGCGAACACCGAGCCGTCGGCGGGGAGCACGAAGTACGGCTGTTTGCGCGGCCGCTTCTTCTTGCCCTCCACCTCCAGCTCGCGCTCCCGCTCGCCGGTGACCCACTCGTAGTAGCCGTCCGCCGGCAGGATGCAGCGGCGGGTGGCGAAGGCGCGCCGGTAGGAGGGCTTCTCGTGCACGGTCTCGGCCCGGGCGTTGATCATCCGGGCGCCGCCCTCGGGGGTCTTGGCCCAGGACGGGACCAGGCCCCACTTCAGCGTGCGCAGCTGGCGAACCGGACGAGGGGAGTCCGCGTCTTTCAGGGGGCGGTCGAGGACCGCGTAGACCTCCTTGGTCGGCGCCACGTTGTAGTCGGGCTCCAAGGTCTCCTCGGGCTCCCACTTCTCGATCTCGAAGATTCCCGCGAGATCCTCGGGCCCACGACTCGATGCATACCGTCCGCACATACGTGCCACACTGCCAGACTCCGCACAGTGACAGGGAGCGACCAGCACACATGGACAGCCTCGCCGCCACCGCGCTGCCCGACCTCTGGGACCGGCTGACCGGGACCCAGCCCGATCCCGACCTGTGGGTGGTGCTGGCCACGCTGGCCGCCGCGCTCGCCGTGGTCGTCCCGCACCCGGTGTGGCGGATATCCCGCAACGCGATCACCATCGCGCACGAGGGCGGCCACGGCCTGATCGCCCTGGTCACCGGTCGGCAGCTCACCGGGATCCGGCTCCACTCCGACACCAGCGGACTCACCGTGAGCCGGGGCAAGCCGTACGGGCTGGGCATGATCCTGACGGCCGCCTCGGGGTACACGGCCCCCTCGCTGCTGGGTCTCGGAGGGGCCGCGCTGCTGGCCGCCGGGCGCATCACCCTCCTGCTGTGGGCGGCCACCGCCCTGCTGGTGGCGATGCTGGTGATGATCCGCAACGCGTACGGCGTGCTGACCGTGGTCCTCGCGGGCGGGGCGTTCCTGCTGGTGTCCTGGCTGGCCGGGCCGCAGGTGCAGGCGGCGTTCGCGTACGCCGTGGTGTGGTTCCTGCTGTCCGGCGGGGTACGGCCGCCGTTCGAGCTCCAGGCCAAGCGGTCCCGCGGGGGCGCGGGGGACTCGGACGCGGACCAGCTGTCGCGGCTGACGCACGTACCGGCGGGCCTGTGGCTGTTCCTGTTCCACGCGGTGTCGCTGTGCTCGCTGATCGGCGGGGGCCGCTGGCTGCTGGAAGGTTGACACCGGGCCCTCCTTATAAAGTGGCCCCATGGCCCCGAACACCTCCTCCACCGCCCTCTGGCCCGCCCCGCACGCGAGCGGAGCCGTCGACGCGACGGTCCACGTGCCGGGGTCCAAGTCGGTCACCAACCGCGCCCTGGTCCTCGCGGCCCTGGCCTCCGAGCCCGGCTGGCTGCGCCGCCCGCTGCGGTCCCGGGACACCCTGCTGATGGCCGGTGCCCTGCGGGCCATGGGCGTGGAGATCGAGGAGGGGGTGGGCCCGGACGGCACCGGCGAGGCCTGGCGGGTGCTCCCCACGGGCCTGCGCGGCCCGGCCACGGTCGACGTCGGCAACGCGGGCACGGTGATGCGGTTCCTGCCGCCGGTGGCCGCGCTGGCCGACGGCCCGATCCGGTTCGACGGGGACCCGCGGTCGTACGAGCGTCCTCTGAACGGCGTGATCGACGCGCTGCGGGTGCTCGGCGCCCGGATCGACGACGACGGCCGCGGCGCGCTGCCGCTGACCGTGCACGGCGGCGGGGCCCTGGACGGCGGCCCGGTGTCGATCGACGCCTCCTCCTCGTCCCAGTTCGTGTCCGCGCTGCTGCTGTCGGGCCCCCGTTTCAACCAGGGCGTGGAGGTCCGCCACACCGGCGCCAGCCTTCCGTCGCTGCCGCACATCCGGATGACGGTGGACATGCTGCGCGCGGTCGGCGCCCAGGTGGACACCCCGGAGTCGGGCGGCGAGCCGAACGTGTGGCGGGTGACGCCGGGCGCGCTGCTCGGCCGGGACCTGACGATCGAGCCGGACCTGTCCAACGCCCAGCCGTTCCTGGCGGCGGCCCTGGTCACCGGCGGCAAGGTGGTGATCCCGGACTGGCCGGCCCGTACCACCCAGCCGGGTGACCGGCTGCGGGAGATCTTCACCGAGATGGGCGGTTCCTGCGAACTGACCGACTACGGCCTTGAGTTCACCGGTTCCGGGGCGGTCCACGGCATCGACGTGGACCTGAGCGACGTGGGCGAGCTGACCCCGGGCATCGCGGCGGTGGCGGCGCTCGCCGACTCGCCGTCCACCCTGCGGGGCGTGGCCCATCTGCGGCTGCACGAGACGGACCGGCTGGCCGCGCTCACCAAGGAGATCAACGAGCTGGGCGGTGACGTCACGGAGACGGCCGACGGCCTGCACATCCGCCCGCGCGCGCTGCACGGCGGGACCTTCCACACCTACGAGGACCACCGCATGGCGACCGCCGGTGCGATCATCGGCCTGGCGGTCGAGGGCGTGCTGATCGAGAACGTGGCGACGACGGCGAAGACCCTGCCGGACTTCCCCGACCTGTGGACCGGGATGCTCGGGCAGTAGGGACGTACGCCATGCGCCGCTACGGCAAGCACACCGACGAGGACGACATCCGCAGCCGTCCCAACCGCAAGGGCAACCGGCCACGGACGCACATCCGGCCCAAGCACGAGGACGCGGCCGAGGGCATGGTCCTCACCGTCGACCGGGGACGGCTGACCTGCCTGGTCGAGGACCGGGTCGTGATGGCGATGAAGGCGCGTGAGCTGGGCCGCAAGGCGGCCGTGGTGGGCGACCGGGTGGCCCTGGTCGGTGACCTGTCCGGCAAGAAGGACACGCTCGCGCGGATCGTCCGCATCGAGGAGCGGACGTCGGTGCTGCGCCGCACGGCCGACGACGACGATCCGTTCGAGCGGGTGGTCGTGGCCAACGCCGACCAGCTCGCGATCGTGACGGCCCTGGCCGACCCCGAGCCCCGCCCCCGGCTGATCGACCGCTGCCTGGTCGCGGCCTTCGACGGCGGCCTGGAGCCGCTGCTGGTGATGACCAAGTCGGATTTGGCCCCGCCGGACAAGCTGCTGGAGCTGTACGGCGCCCTCGACATCCCGTACGTGGTGACGAGCCGGGAGGAGCTGGAGAGCGGCACCGCGGTGGCCCGGGTGCGTGAGCAGCTGGACGGCAAGGTCACGGCGTTCGTCGGGCACTCCGGTGTGGGTAAGACGACCCTGGTCAACGCACTGGTGCCCGAGGACCAGCGGCGTACGACGGGCCACGTCAACGCGGTGACGGGCCGCGGCCGGCACACCACGACCTCGGCGCTCGCGCTGCCGCTGTCGGGCGGCGCCGGCTGGGTCGTCGACACCCCGGGCGTCCGCTCCTTCGGCCTGCACCACGTGGACCCGTCCCGGGTGATCCACGCCTTCCCGGACCTCGAACCCGGCACGGAGGGCTGCCCGCGCGCGTGCAGCCACGACGAGCCGGACTGCGCGCTGGACGCGTGGGTCGAGGCGGGGCACGCCGACCCGGCGCGGCTGTACTCGCTGCGCCGGCTGCTGGCCACCAGGGAACGCACGGAAGGCGACTGAGGCTCGCGTTGTTTGCCGGGGTGCCGGGGCGGTAAGTGCATAATCGCACCGAGCCGGAGATCCGGATCAACGGGAGGACCGCACATGGCGTGGCTGCTGGTCATCGTGGCCGGGATACTGGAGACCGGCTTCGCCGTGTGTCTGAAGCTCTCGCACGGATTCACGCGCCTGTGGCCGACGATCGCCTTCGCGTCGTTCGCGCTCGGCAGCTTCGGTCTGCTCACCCTGTCCCTGAAGAAGCTGGACGTCGGCCCCGCCTACGCCGTGTGGACCGGCATCGGCGCGGCGGGCACCGCGATCTACGGCATGGTCTTCCTCGGCGACCTGGTCTCCACCCTGAAGATCGTGTCGATCAGCCTGGTCATCATCGGAGTGATCGGCCTTCAGCTGTCGGGCTCCGCCCACTAGGGGGCGGGACACGGGGGCAGGGGGCGGGGACATGGGGGTTACGGGGGACGCGGTTCCGTCCCGGCACCACGACTCGGGCGGCTGGCTGCTCCCGTACACCGGCCGTGTGCTGGTGGTCTGCCCGCACTGCGGTGGCCGCGCGCTGGTCGCACCCCGGCCGGATCTGCCCCCGCCGAGGTACTTCAGCGAACTGCTGGTCCTGCCTCGCCGGCTGACCTGCGCGGGCTGCGGTGCGATCGCCCGCTGGGCGGCGGACCTGCGCGGCCGGGGACTGGTAGCGGCCCAGCCCGGCGGCACCGAGGACCCCTTCTTCCGGCGGCCCCTGTGGCTCCGACCCGGTGCCTCGGCCGCGTGCTGTGGGCCTACAACGAGGAGCATCTCGAAGCGCTGGCCGCCTACGTCGGTGCGGCGTTGCGCGAGCGGGGCGCCGCGCGTCCAACGATGGCGATGTTCGCGCGGCTGCCCCGGTGGACGAAGGAGTCCGGCCACCGCGCCGAGGTACTGGCCGGCCTGGACCGGCTGCGGGACCTGACCCGGCACTCCGCGCCCGCCGCCCGCTCCGACGCCGCGCACGAACGCGGGGACCGCCCCCGGCACTACGGGGCCCTGTACTTCCGCGGCGGACCCTACGAGGACGGCGACTGAGGCAGACGGCGGACCGCACGAGGACGGCGGCCGAGGTGGGCGACGGACCGTACGAGGACCGCGCCCGAGGTGGGCGACGGACCGT
>NZ_JBVHWM010000053.1:0-53795 GCF_055564375.1 Streptomyces sp. NPDC029138 | reverse complement strand
TACGAGAACCGCGCCCGAAGTGGGCGGCGCACCGTACGAGAACCGCGCCCGAAGTGGGCGGCGCACCGTACGAGAACCGCGCCCGAAGTGGGCGGCGCACCGTACGAGAACCGCGCCCGAAGTGGGCGGCAGCCACCTCACACCAGGTGTCGTGGGAGTACCGCCCGCACCAGTTCCGCCATCCCGCCCTCCCCCGGCGGCGCCGCCACGCAGGACAGGGCGAGGCGTACGACCAGTTCGCAGGAGAGCAGCAGTTCGGCGGTGTCGGCCGGGGCGGCGGCGGGACCGGCCAGCGCGGTCGCCGCGCGGTCCCGGACGATCCGCACGAAGTCGCGGGGCGCCGGCAGCGGCCCGTCCGCCCGCCGCTGCGCCGGCACGGCGGAGGTGGAGGGTACGGCGGTGAGCGGCGGGCTCGGCAGCCGCTCGGTCCAGCAGCCGGTGAGCATGGCCCGGACCAGCGCGTTGTCCCGGGCGGCGGTGGCCGTCCACTCGGCGGTGGCGGTGAGCCGGTCCCGCGCCTCGGCGGAGCCGGCGAGGACCCGCTCGACGCCGGCGAGGTATCCGTCGGCCTCCCGCCGCACCAGCGCCCGGGCCAGGCCGTCCTTGCTGCCGAACTCGTTGTACAGGGTCTGCCGGGACACCCCGGCCGACGCCGCCACGTCGACCATCCGCACGGCGGACCACGGCCGGCGCGCGAGCGCCGTGTACGCGGCGTCCAACAGCGATTCCCGGGCAGCAGGCATCCTCGCCTCCCTGGACCACACCGACTCTGCGCCCAGATTTGACGCGCTTGTATGCACTGTCAAGGGTTTGCGAGGGGGCAGGGGGTGCTTCGGCCGTCCTTCCGCCGCGGGCCCGCCGTGGCCGGTCGCGCGGTTCCCGCGCCCCTTCGGGGCACTCCCCCGCGGACTCGCCAGGCCCCTGTGGCCCCGTACCGGCCCCGCCGGATACCGTTCCTCACATGCCCGACTACCTCGACGACCTCCGCCTCGCCCACGTCCTCGCGGACGCGGCCGACGCCGCCACCACGGCCCGCTTCAAGGCTCTCGACCTGAAGGTGGAGACGAAGCCGGACATGACGCCGGTGAGCGAAGCGGACAAGGCGGCCGAAGAACTCATCCGCGGCCAGCTCCAGCGGGCCCGCCCGAGGGACGCCGTCCTCGGCGAGGAGTACGGCATCGAGGGCACGGGCCCCCGCCGCTGGGTGATCGACCCGATCGACGGCACGAAGAACTACGTCCGGGGCGTCCCCGTCTGGGCCACCCTGATCTCCCTGATGGAGGCGGGTGAAACCGGCTATCAGCCCGTCGTCGGTCTCGTCTCCGCCCCCGCCCTCGGCCGCCGCTGGTGGGCCGCGCAGGGCCACGGTGCCTTCACCGGCCGCAACCTCACCTCCGCGACCCGCATCCACGTCTCCCGCGTCGGCAAGCTCGCGGACGCCTCCTTCGCGTACTCCTCGCTCTCCGGCTGGGAGGAGCGGAACCGCCTGGACGGCTTCCTGGACCTCTCCCGCCAGGTGTGGCGCACGCGCGCGTACGGCGACTTCTGGCCGTACATGATGGTCGCCGAGGGCTCTGTGGACATCTGCGCCGAGCCGGAGCTGTCCCTGTGGGACATGGCCGCCAACGCGATCATCGTGACGGAGGCGGGCGGCACCTTCACCGGCCTCGACGGCCGCCCGGGCCCGCACAGCGGCAACGCGGCGGCGTCCAACGGCCTTCTCCACGACGAGCTGCTGGGGTATCTCAACCCCCGCCGGTGAGGACCGGGCGTACTCCCGCCACGCCCTCAACTGGCGCCGCGCGCCCCCTTGTTGACCGTCCCTTTACCTGGCACTCTGAGCCCACCCCCACTTGTGAATTTGTGAATCCATGAACCAGTCGTGGATTCCCAAGGAGGTGGCCCATCCATGCTCGTCCGTGACGCCATGAGCACGGTGATACTCACCCTCGGCCCCGCCCACACCCTCCGCCAGGCAGCCGCCCTGATGTCCGCACGCCGCGTCGGCGCCGCCGTGGTCCTCGACCCGGACGCCGGCGGCATCGGCATCCTCACCGAACGCGACATCCTCAACTCCGTCGGCCTCGGTCAGAACCCGGACGCGGAACGCACCCACGCCCACACCACCACCGACGTCGTCTTCGCCGCCCCCACCTGGACGCTGGAGGAGGCGGCCCGCGCCATGGCGCACGGCGGCTTCCGGCACCTCGTGGTCCTCGACCGCGGTGACGTGGCCGGGATCGTCTCGGTCCGCGACATCGTCCGCCGCTGGCTCCCGGCCCGCGAGCCCACACCCGCCCTGTGACATGCGAAGCGGGCCGGACCCCGAGCACCATGGGGTCCGGCCCGCCCAGCCGCGAGGGCGGCCGGCTCAGCCGCGCAGCTCCCGCACCGCCGCTTCCAGCCGCTTGCCCAAGTCGGCGTCGGCGCCCGCGAAGTTGCCGATCGCGCGCTCGACGATGTCCTCGCGGGAGACCTGGGAGATGGCGCCCGCCAGGTTGGCGATCAGCCGCTCCTTCTCCGCCTCGGACATCAGCCGGTAGAGGTTGCCCGCCTGCACGAAGTCGTCGTCCTCGGCGTGCACGGGCGTCGGGTGGTTGCCGGTGCCGCCCGTGAAGCCGTCGAACGGCTGCCAGAGCGGGCGGCCGGTCTGCTGCGGCCCGCCGAAGCTGTTCGGCTCGTAGTTCTTGGCACCGCCGTGCCGCCCGTCGTAGAGGTAGCCGTCACGGGAGTTGGTGCGCGCCTCGGTGGCGTGCGGACGGTTCACCGGCAGGTGGTCGGCGTTGATGCCGACGCGGTAGCGGTGGGCGTCGCCGTACGCGAAGAGCCGGCCCTGGAGCATCTTGTCGGGCGACGGGCCGATGCCGGGCACGAAGTGCGCCGGGGAGAAGATCGACTGCTCGACCTCGGCGAAGATGTTCTGCGGGTTGCGGTTCAGCTCCAGCTTGCCGATCTCGATGACCGGGTAGTCCGCGTGCGGCCACACCTTGGTCAGGTCGAACGGGTTGAAGCGGTACGTCGCCGCGTCCGCCGCCGGCATGATCTGCACGCCCACGGTCCAGCTCGGGAACTCGCCGCGCTCGATCGCCTCGCGCAGGTCGCGCTGGTGCGAGTCGGGGTCCTTGCCCGCGAGGACCTCCGCCTCCTCGGCGGTGAGGTTCTTGATCCCCTGGTCGGTCTTGAAGTGGTACTTGACCCAGAAGACCTCGCCGGCCGCGTTGTTCCACTGGTAGGTGTGCGAGCCGAAGCCGTCCATGTGGCGGTACGACGCCGGGATGCCACGGTCTCCGAACAGCCAGGTCACCTGGTGGGTCGACTCGGGCGACAGCGACCAGAAGTCCCACACGTTGTCGGCCTCGGTGCTGCCGGTGTACGGGTCGCGCTTCTGAGTGTGGATGAAGTCCGGGAACTTGATCGCGTCCCGGATGAAGAAGACCGGGGTGTTGTTGCCGACGAGGTCGTAGTTGCCGTCCTCGGTGTAGAACTTCAGCGCGAAGCCGCGCGGGTCACGGACGGCGTCCGCCGCGCCGAGGTTGCCGGCCACGGTCGAGAAGCGCAGGAAGACCTCGGTCTGCTTGCCGACCTCGGAGAGGAACGCGGCGCGCGTGTACGGCGTCACATCGGCGGTCACGGTGAAGGTGCCGTACGCGCCGGCGCCACGGGCGTGCACCACGCGCTCCGGGATGCGCTCACGGTTGAAGTGCGCCAGCTTCTCCAGCAGCAGCTGGTCCTGGACGAGGACCGGCCCGCCGACGCCCGCCGTCTCGCTGTTCTGGTTGTCGGCGACCGGGGCACCGGCCTCCGTGGTGAGCGGTCCCTGCGTCACGTGCGCCTCCTGCGTCATCACTGACTAGTCCTGTCCTGTGGCCAAAGCCGTTCCCGATCCTACAATGGACATTGTCTAAGTCAAACGGCGATCCAAAGTCACACCTGTTCCGTCCTAGGGTGTCTTCCTGTTAGGCTGGTGGCCATGAGCGACCTTCTGGAACGGCTGCGTGGACGCGGATGGCGGATGACCGCGCAGCGGCGCGTGGTGGCCGAGGTCCTGAACGGCGAGCACGTCCATCTGACGGCCGACGAGGTCCACGCACGGGCTGTCGCGAAGCTGCCCGAGATCTCCCGGGCGACCGTCTACAACACGCTGGGCGAGCTGGTCTCGCTCGGCGAGGTGCTGGAAGTCACGACGGACAAGCGCGCCAAGCGGTACGACCCGAACGCCCACCAGCCACACCATCACCTGGTCTGCGCCCGGTGCGGCGCGATCCGCGACGTGCACCCGACCGGCAACCCCCTCGCCGACCTCCCCGACACCGAGCGCTTCGGCTTCACGGTGTCGGACGTCGAGGTGACGTACCGGGGGCTGTGCCCGAACTGTTCGGGCGCGTAGCACACCCGTTCCCCGGAGCCCCGGCATCCGCCGGGGCTCTTCGCGTATGCGCACGTAGGGCATTACGCGCACGAAAACACCGAGGGCCGGAACCCATCTCTGGATTCCGGCCCTCGGCCTTCAGTAGCGGGGACAGGATTTGAACCTGCGACCTCTGGGTTATGAGCCCAGCGAGCTACCGAGCTGCTCCACCCCGCGTCGATGAACACGACACTACGGGAGGGAAGCATCGAGAAGCAAATCAGTTGGGGCGGGGGTGTCCGGCGTCACGCCGACAGCTCCTCACGCAGCGCGTCCCGCAGCCGTCCCGCCCGCTCCGCCACCTCCGCCGGCCCCAGCGCGACCGCCCTGTCGGCCCACCGCTGCCCCTCCGCCAGCTCGCCCCGACGCGCGTAGACCAGAGCCAGCCGCAGCGCCGCCCGCCCGTGCCCGGCGTCGGCCGCCCGGGTCCACCACACCGCCGCCTCCGGCTCGCTCCCCTCGCGGGCGAGCAGCAGCCCCAGGTTGAAGGCGCCGTTGCGCGACCCGGCCTCGGCCGCCGCCCGGTACCACCGCGCCGCCTCCACCACGTCACCCCGGGCCGCCGCGAGCATGCCGACCCGCACCTGCGCCCGCCGGTGCCCCTGCGAGGCGGCACGCTCGTACCACTCCTCGCACTCGGTCTTCTCCTGCACCGTCTCCCCCAGCTCGTGCGCGGGCTCCGGTGGCCGGCGGGCGTCGAGCAGGGTGGCCAGCCGGTATGCGCCCTCCGCGCTGCCGCCGCCCGCCGCACAGCGCAGATGGCGCTCGGCCTCCTGCTCGTCGCCCTCGCGCAGCCGGGCGATCCCGACCTGGAGCGCGGCCTCGGCGTGCCCGGCGGCCGCCGCGCGCTCGTACCAGCACAGCGCCATCGCGTCCTCGCCGCGCCCGGCGTAGAGGATGCCGAGGTTGAACGCGGCGTCCACGCTTCCGGCCTCGGCGGCCTTGGAGAACCACGGCTCGGCGCCGGTCGTGTCGCCGTTCTGGAGCAGCAGGATGGCCAGCGCGTTCGCGGCCTCCCGGTGCCCGGCGTAGGCGGCCCGCCGGTACCACTGCTCGGCCTGCGCGGTCCGCCCCTGCTCGGCGCAGAGCAGCCCGAGGTTGTAGGCGCCGTTGTCGTCGCCGGCGTCCAGCGCGGCCCGGTACCAGCGCTCGGCGGTCTGGGTCTCGCCGCGCTCGGCGTGCAGCGCGCCCAGCGCGTTGGCCGCGTTGCCGTCGCCGTCCTGGGCGGCGCGCAGCCACCACACGGCCGCGCTCTCGGTGTCCCCGGCGTCGCGCAGCAGGAAGCCGAGCGCGCAGGCGGCCCGCGGCTCGCCGTCCTTGGCGGAGGTCAGGTACCAGCGGCCGGCCTCCTTCAGCTCGCCGCGCTTCTCCAGGATCGCCCCGAGTTGCAGCGCGGCCCGCCGGTGGCCGCGCGCGGCGGCCTGCCGGTACCACTGCTCGGCCTCCGCGGCAGCGTTGTCACCCCCGGTCTCCTCCCCGTGTCCGGCCGCGCGGTCGAGCGCGCGCGCCAGCCGGTAGGCGGCCTCCCGGTGCCCGCGCTCGGCGGCGGCGCGCATCCAGTGCTCGGCGCCGACGTCCCCGCGGTGCTCCAGCAGGTCGGCGAGCGCGTAGGCGCCGAGGACATGACCCTGCTCGGCGGACTGGCGCAGCCAGTACTCGGCGGCGGGCTCGTCCCCGCGCTCGCGGTGGTGGCGGCCGAGCGCGTGCGCTGCGGCGGCGGAACCGGCGACGGCGGCGATCCGCCACCAGCCGGCCGCCTCCTCGGGGTAGCCGCGCTGGTGCAGCAGGACGCCCAGGTTGTTGGCGGCGGCCCGGTCACCGGCCGCGGTGGCCGCGCGCAGGTGGGGTTCGGCTCCGTCGAGGTCGCCACGGCGCAGCAGCATGGCTCCGAGGACGCTGGCCGCCTCGGCGTCACCGCTCTGCGCGGCGAGCGCGAGGCGCGTCTCCTCGGCGGCTTCCCCCATGTCCACCATCTCGTCGCGGGCCGGCTCCGTAGCGGAAGGCTGCACAAATCGCCCTGACTCGAACAGAGTTGCCTTGTCCCCCATAACGTCCATCGTCGCACCACCTGCAACCTGGGTACACCCGGTATACCGCAGCCCGTGAGGTCACTTGAGCGTTTTGTCGACATGCCCACAGGGAGACAAGTCAAACACAGACCACCCAACTCCCCACGGCGGCGCGGCCGTCCCTCCCCTCAGTACATGAGTTCGCACACCACGAAGGCCCGGATCCGTGTTGGATCCGGGCCTTCGACTTCAGTAGCGGGGACAGGATTTGAACCTGCGACCTCTGGGTTATGAGCCCAGCGAGCTACCGAGCTGCTCCACCCCGCGCCGTTGTGTGTCAACCGTACCACGGCGCGGAGGGGTATTGATCAACTCCTGTTTTCGTCGCTGTTCTTGTCAGCGTTCTTGTCGGCGTTCTCGTCGCTGCTCTTGTCGCCGTTCTTGCCGCTGGTGTCGCCGGCCTTGGACTGTGCCTCCTCGGCCCGCTTCAGCGCGTTCTGAAGATCCTTCTGCGCCTTGGCGTACGCGTCCCAGTCCGGCCCGTTCTTCAGCGCCTGCTGCCCGGCGTCGAACGCCTTCTGGGCGTCTTCCAGCGCCTGCTTGACCGTCGGATTGCTGGTGTTGGGCGGGGTCGTGGTGCCGGTCTCCGGCGGTCTGGTCGAACTCTTGACCCCGAACACCTCGTTGAGGGCCTCGTCCAGGGTGTCCTTGAAGGCGGTCTTGCCCTCGTAGGTGACCAGAACCTTCCTCAGCAACGGGTACTTGAGCGAGCCACCGCGGACGTAGACCGGCTCCGCGTACAGCAGGCCCCCGTCCAGTGGCACGGTCAGCAGATTGCCGTACTCGACCTTCGAATGCCCGCGGCTGAGAAGGCTGATGGTCTCGGCGATGGCCGATTCGGAGTTGAACTGGCTCTGGACCTGTTTGGGGCCGTCGACGGTCGTGTTCGTCGGCAGCTTCAGGACTCTGATCCTGCCGTAGTCGCTGGTGCGCGGGTCGGAGTCGACGGCCATGAAAGCGCTGAGGTTGTCCCGCCCGTTGGGCGTGAACGTCGTCGTCAGCGAGAACGCCTGGGCGCTCTGGCCCGGCATCTTCATGCTCAGGTAGTACGGCGGCACCGCGCTGCCGGAGTTGTTGGTCGGGTCGTCCGGGACCTCCCACACCTCGCTGCCGGTGAGGAAGGTCTGCGCGTCCGTCACGTGGTAGCGGGTGAGCAGCTCGCGCTGCACCTTGAACAGGTCCTGCGGATAGCGCAGATGGTCCATCAGGTCGGCGGAGATCGCGCTGCGCGGCTCCACCGTGTCGGGGAAGGCCTTCATCCAGGTCTTCAGCACCGGGTCCTGGGTGTCCCACTGGTACAGCTTGACCTCGCCGGTGTACGCGTCGACGGTCGCCTTCACCGAGTTGCGGATGTAGTTGACCTGGTTCTGCTGGGCCACCACCGCGCGGGAGTTGTTCGTCGCGGTCAGCGAGTCGGCCGTCGTGTCGCCGAGGGTCGTACGGGAGGAGTACGGGTAGCCGTTCGACGTCGTGTACGCGTCGACGATCCACTGGATGCGGCCGTTCACGACCGCCGGGTACGCGTCGCCGTCGATGGTCAGCCAGGGGGCGACCGCCTCCACGCGCTCCTTGGGCGTGCGGTTGTACAGGATCCGCGAGCCCTTGCCGATCGCGCCCGAGTAGAGGATCTGCGGCTCGTTGAACGCCGCCGCGTACGCGGCCCGGTTGACCGGGTTGTCGAGGTTGACCCCGCTCTCGCCCTGGTAGCTGGTGGTCATCTCACGCTCGTTGTCGGAGTAGTCGACCTCCTTCTGGGGGCCTCCGACGATCGAGTACGTGGTGGTCTTCTCGCCGTAGTAGATCCGCTGCTCGTACGTCCCGAGGTCGCCCTGCGACGGCAGGTTCTTCTCGGTGAACACCGGCCGGCCCTCGGAGTCGGCCTCGGTTCCCTTGGCGGCCACCACGCCGAAGCCGTGCGTGTAGCGGAAGTGGTCGTTGATCCAGTTGTTCTTCGGGATGCCGTCCAGGTTCAGTTCGCGCAGACCGATGACGGTGTCCTGCTCCTTGCCGTCCTTGGCGTACCGGTCGACGTCGAGGTTGGTCGGGAACCCGTAGTAGGCCTTGATCTGCTGGAGCTGCTGGAACGTCGGCGAGACGACGTTCGGGTCCATGATGCGGATGCTGGCCGTGGCGTCGACCTGGTCGCGCAGCCTGGTCTTGTCCGAGGTCGTGGACTTGCCCGCGTACTCGGTGACCTTGGCGTCGTCGATGCCGTACGCATCCCGGGTCGCCTTCAGGTTCTTCTGGACGTACGGCGCCTCCTTGGCCTGCTCGTTCGGCTGGACCTGGAACTTCTGCACGATGGCCGGGTACAGGCCGCCGATCAGGATCGCCGACAGGACCATCAGGCCGAAGCCGATGACCGGCAGCTGCCAGGTACGCCGCCACAGGGTGGCGAAGAACAGCAGCGCGCAGATGACGGCGATGCAGAACAGGATCGTCTTGGCCGGCAGATAGGCGTTGGCGTCGACGTAGCGCAGCCCGGTCCAGTTGTCGGTCGCCTTGAAGTCGCTGGACTTGACGGCGAGGCCGTACCGGTCGAGCCAGTAGGCGACCGCCTTGAGGGCGACGAAGATGCCGAGCAGCACCGACAGGTGTCCGGTCGCGGCGGCGGTGGCGCGCGCGCCCGGGCTGGTGACGCGCAGCCCGCCGTACAGGTAGTGCGTGAGCGCGGCGGCGATCAGGCACAGGATGGCGGCGGCGAAGCCGAAGCCCAGCAGGAAGCGGTACCAGGGCAGGTCGAAGGCGTAGAAGGAGACGTCGAGGTGGAACTGCGGGTCCTTCTGGTGGAACGGCACGCCGTTCACCCACATCAGCCAGGTCCGCCACTGGCCGGCCGCCGAGGCGCCCGCGATCAGCCCGACCAGGGCGGTGACGGCGAGCAGCAGCCACTTCTTGTACGGCGCGACGGCCATACGGTAGCGGTCGAGGCTCTGCTGCTCCATGGACATGGCGCTGAGCGGGGGCCGCAGCCGGTGCGCGAGCCAGATGTTGAGGCCGACCGCGGCCGCCATCAGCAGGCCGAAGACGAAGAACAGCCCGATCTTGGTCGACAGGGTGGTGGTGAACACGGACGAGTAGTGCACCGACCGGTACCACAGCCAGTCCGTCCAGAAGCCCGCGAACATGGTGAACACCATGCCGAGCACGGCAAGGACGCCCAGTGTCACGAGCAGGGTCCTCACCCTCCGGGACGGGCGGCCCGCTCTGATCCGTGGCCCCGTCGGGCCTCCGCCGCGGTCCGGCATCTGGAAAGCCAAGGTGCGCACCTCGAAGTTCGCTGTCGATCCGTCAGACCCTCGGGTTCGCGGGCCCGCCGTGGCCCCCCGTGATCGCGGGCCCACACCTATGCAACTTACTCACGGTTTACTCGGTTCCCGATTCAGGCCGGGAACGAGGCAGGATTGTGACCATGTCCAACACTCCCATGGCAGCGAGCCCGCTCACCCGGGCCGTACTCGAGATCGACGAGTACGTCTCCGGCCTCGGCTGGGACCAGCCCGCTCGCCTCTTCGCCCTCGTAGACACCGCACGGCTGCGGGCTCAGGAACCTTCGCTCGCGGCCCAGCTGGGCCTGGAGGACGAGTCCGAGACCGTCGGTCTCACCCCGATCGAGCAGGACGAGATCCCGTCCGGCAAGCCTCTCGACGAGTTCCTCGCCACCATCGCCTGGCCCGACGCGGTGACCGGCTGCGCGCTCACGGTGGAGCGCCTGATGCTGCCGCCGTCCGCCGAGGCCCAGGTGCCCTCCGGTCTGGACGAGGCCGGGCTGGCCAGGTGGGTGGCCGAGCACCCCGAGCGGCAGGAGGTCCGGATGACGGTGGCCGTGCTGCGCGACGGCAGCCGCGAGTCGGCGCTGCGGCTGCGGGAGAAGGACTCCCCGACGGAGGTCCTGACCGGCCCCGACCTGGTACCGGGCCTGGCGGACGCCCTGGCGGCGACGTTCGCCGACTGATCCCGTTCGCGGACGGACCCCGTCCCGCCCGGGGTACGGCGCTGGGGGCGCCCCTGGTGGTCAGGGGCGCCCCCAGCCGTGTCACGGCCCGCTCAGCCCTTCGTGGTGCACTTCGGCAGGGCGGCGGTGTCCCCGCCGCGGATGTCCTTCAGCGCGTCCAGCGCGTCGCCGATGGTCTTGACCTTGACCAGGGTGAGCCCGCCCGGGGTGTCCTTGGCGGCCGCCGCACAGTTGTCGGCGGGGGTCAGGAAGTACCGGGCGCCCCGGTCGCGCGCGCCGACGGTCTTCATCTCGACGCCGCCGATCGGGCCGACCGTGCCGTTGTCGTCGATGGTGCCGGTGCCGGCGACGAACTTGCCGCCGGTGAGGCTGCCCGGGGTGAGCTTGTCGTAGATGCCGAGGGCGAACATCAGACCGGCGCTGGGCCCGCCGACGTCGGCCAGCTTGATGTCGACGGTGAACGGGAAGGTGTGGTCGGTCCCGGCGGAGATGCCGACGATGGCCCGCTTGGCCCCGGTGTCGTGGGAGGTCGTCGTCGTGATGGTGACGTCCCGCGTCCTGGTCGCCGTCCTGTTGGCCTTCTCGGCGGCGGCCTGCTCCTTGGCGGGCACGACGGTGAAGACGACCTTCTGCCCCGGCTTGTGCCGGGTGACCAGCTTGGCGACGTCGGACGGCTGCTTGATCGCCGTACCGTCGACGGCCTTGATCACGTCACCGGCGTGCAGCCTGCCCTCGGCCGGGGAGCCCTTGACGACCGTGGAGACGATCACCCAGGACTTCACCGGGACGCCCAGTTCCTTCAGGGCGGCGACCTTGGCGCTCTCCTGGGACTGGCTGAACTCCTCGGCGTTCTCCTGGCTGGACTGCTCCTCCGTCTTGCCGTCCGGGTACAGCGTGTCGTGCGGGACGATCTTGCTGTCGTGCGCGAGCCAGCCGTAGACGGCCTCGACCAGGTTCATCCGGTAGTCCGCGCTGGTGACCCGGACGGTGGTCATGTTCAGATGGCCGTCCGTCGGATAGGTCTTGTGCCCCGAGACCTGAAGCACCGGCTCGCCGTCGTGTTCCCCGAGCGTGTTCACGGTCGGGCCGGGAGACATCTCCGCGTACGGCACGGGGATGAGGACTCCCGCGCACAGGAGCGCGATCAGCATCAGGGTCGAGGCGAGCATCGTCGCGGTGCGGCGTGGCATGTCACGACAGTACGGGACGCCTCTGTCAGCGCACTGTCAGGGCACCCCCGTCAGGCGCCGCGCGCACCCGAGTGGGACTTCTCCATGGCCTCGCGGAACCGGGCGTATCCGTCCAGCTCAGGGCCGTCGCTCCGCGCCTTGCGGGTCCGATTGGCCCACGTTCCCCACAGTCCACCGCCGATCGCAGCCACAAGCGGAATCAGCAGCCAGACAAGCACCCCCATGCCGACCTCCCATACGCCATGAGCGTCCGCAAATGACTGATCAGCAGATTAACGTTCTGCACGGACAACGCTCACGCTAGGGTGCCGGTTACGCAACCGGAGGAAGCGTGTGCCCCTTGTGACGCCTTCGGGGGACCACCGAAGACCAGACGGATCAGCGGGCGCGGCGGGGGTCGGCGGGCGCCGGGCGGGGTCAGCAGGCGCCGGCCGAGGTCAGCAGGCGGGCCGACGAGGGCCAGCAGGCGGGCCGGGCGGGATCAGCAGGCGCCGACCCACTCCTCTGTGCCGTCCGAGAACTTCTGGTGCTTCCAGATGGGCACCTCGTGCTTGAGGTCGTCGATCAGCTTGCGGCAGGCGTCGAAGGCCTCCGCGCGGTGCGGGCAGGCCACGGCGACGACGACGGCGAGGTCCCCGACCCGGAGATCCCCCACCCGGTGGACGGCGGCCAGCGCCCGCACGGGGTGGTCCGCGACGACCTTCTCGGCGATCCGCCGCATCTCCGCCTCGGCACTGGGATGGCAGGAGTACCCGAGCGCGTCCACGTCGGCGCCCCCGTCGTGGTTCCGCACGGTCCCCACGAACAGTGCGACACCCCCGGCCGCGTCGTCCCCGACGGCCTGGAACACCTCGTCCACGGAGAGCGGGGTCTCCCGGATGCCGATCAGCTTGATGGGGTCCTGAGCCGCCTGCTCACCGGGGTGATCGTTCGTATGCGCCATGCCCCCCATCGTGCCCCACGGGTGTGACAACGCGGAATACGAGTTTCAGCAGGCACGCGCGCGGGACGCTTTGGAGGCTCCTACAGCGGAGCTTCCACTTCGGCCGCTCGGCGCACCTCAGACCCGCCGCCGAGCCTTCCGGGCCCGCCGTACGACAGCCGCCGCGCCGAGCAGAGCGACCGTCGCGCCCGCCGCACCGGCGGCCGTCGCGTCCTTGCGCCCCAGCCGCCGCCCGGCCACCGTGTGCCGCCCGGAGACCTCCTCCAGCAACTCGGCGAGCACCTCCTCGTTGGTCCACTGCGGCCGCCACCCGGCGTCGTGCAGCCGGCTCCCGCTGACCACCCAGGGGTACATCGTGTACGCGAGGTCCCCCGCCGGGGACGGGGTGAGCCCGATCCGGTGCAGCCGGGCCGCCGCGCCGAGCGCGACCGTCGAGGGCAGCTCCATCCGCCGGATGCCGCTCAGCTCCTCGACCTCCTCCTGCTCCAGCCACCCGTCGCAGCCGACGGCCAGCTCCCCGTCGACCTTCTCCAGCACGGCGTACTCCAGGGCGCTGCACAGATCCTCGACATGGCAGAACTGCCACGCGGGCCGCGACCCGGCCACGACCAGCAGCCGCGGCGACTCGAAGTACCTGGTCAGCGCGGTGTCCGTGCCGCCGACCAGGACGGCCGGCCGCACCACGGTGACGTTCAGGCCCGGATGCGCGCGCGGAGCCCGCCGCGCCAGGCGTTCGATCTCCAGCAGGTCCCCGACACCGGTCGCCTCGGCGGTGGCGCGCAGCTCGGCGTCCTCCGACAGCGGCAGCTCGTTGTCGGGCAGCGCGCCGTAGACCATCGCCGAGGTGCAGAGCACCACCCGGTGCACGCCGGCCGCCGCGGCGGCGGTCAGCACGGTCTGGGTCCCCCGGACGTTGTAAGCGGTGCGCGCCGCCGGATCGGTCTCCAGGTCGAGGTCGAGCGCGAGGTGGACGACGACGTCGGCGCCCCGCAGCTTGTCCGCGATGGCGGGGTCGCGGACGTCGAGGATGTGCCACTGCGCGCCGGCGCACTCGCCGCGCCGCTCGTCGATGGCGAGGACCTGTTTGATCTCCTGCGACGCGGCGAGTCGCTCGGTGAGCAGGGCGCCGACCCCGGTGGCGGCGCCGGTCACCGCGACGACGGGCCCGCGCACGGCGGGAGAGGTTGAGAGGTTTCGCGCTGCGCGAACCTGCGGATCTGGGGAACTCACCGGGCGTCTCCAGCGGTTGTCTTCAGTACGGGCGCGAGTGACGCGTGCGTACCAGGTGCATCCATCCTGCCGCAGGCCTTCCGTGGGCGAAGCACCGAGGCCCGATCGGGTCGGGGTGTCTACGCTGGGTGGTGTTGTCGGGCAGCCGCGCCGCCGGAGCGAAACCGGTGGCCTTACCAGCCGAGGAATCCCGTGAGTGACACCCCATTCGGTTTCGGCCTTCCGCCGGAGGAGCCGGAAGACGGCGACGAGGGCAAGAAGAAGGACCAGCAGAGCGGTGGTGGGCAGGGACCGGCCAATCCGTTCGGTTTCGGCGGCCTGCCCGGAGCCGGCGGCTTTGGCGGCCCCGGCGCCGACAACCCGCTCGCAGCCATGTTCGGTTCCCTGAACCCCACCGACCTGGGCGCCGCGTTCCAGCAGCTGGGCCAGATGCTCTCGTACGAGGGCGGCCCGGTGAACTGGGACATGGCCAAGCAGATCGCCCGCCAGACGGTCGCCCAGGGCACTTCGGACGGCACGAAGGACGCGAGTGTCGGCCCGGCCGAGCGCAGGGCGGTGGAGGAGGCCGTCCGCCTCGCCGACCTGTGGCTGGACGACGCGACGTCCCTGCCGTCGGGCTCCGGCTCCGCGGTGGCCTGGTCGCGCGCGGAGTGGGTCGAGGCGACCCTGCCCGCCTGGCAGGAGCTGGTCGACCCGGTCGCCGAGCGGGTCGGCGCGGCCATGGGTGACGTCCTGCCGGAGGAGATGCAGGCCATGGCGGGCCCGCTGATCGGCATGATGCGCTCGATGGGCGGCGCCATGTTCGGCACGCAGATCGGGCAGGCCGTGGGCGTGCTCGCGGGCGAGGTCGTCGGCTCCACCGACATCGGCCTGCCGCTGGGCCCGGCAGGCAAGGCCGCGCTGCTCCCGGCCAACGTGGAGGCGTTCGGCAAGGATCTGAGCGTGCCGCAGGAGGAGGTGCGGCTTTACCTGGCGCTGCGCGAGGCCGCGCACCAGCGGCTGTTCGCGCACGTGCCGTGGCTGCGCTCGCACCTGTTCGGCGCGGTCGACGGCTACGCGCGCGGCATCAAGGTCGACACGGCCAAGCTGGAGGACGTGGTCGGCCAGTTCGACCCGCAGAACCCCGAGCAGTTGCAGGACGCGCTCCAGCAGGGCATGTTCCAGCCGGAGGACACGCCCGAGCAGAAGGCCGCCCTGGCCCGTCTGGAGACCGCTCTGGCGCTCGTGGAGGGCTGGGTGGACGCGGTGGTCCACGCCGCCGCGAAGCCGCGCCTGTCGTCCGCCGACGCCCTGCGCGAGACGCTGCGCCGGCGCCGTGCGACCGGTGGCCCGGCGGAGCAGACGTTCGCCACGCTGATCGGCCTGGAGCTGCGCCCGCGCCGGCTGCGCGACGCCTCCCGTCTGTGGGCCTCGCTCACGGACGCGCGCGGGGTCGACGGCCGGGACGGCCTGTGGGCCCACCCGGACATGCTGCCGACCGCGACCGACCTGGACGACCCGGACGGCTTCGTCCACCGCGAGCAGCTGGACTTCTCCGAGCTGGACAAGATGCTCGGCGAGGCGGCGGGCGGCTCCGAGGGCAAGCCCGACCTGCGCAGGAAGGACGACGGCGAGAGGGACGAGGCCGAGGGCGACGACGGCAAGGGCGACGACGCCGAGTGAGCCTGTACGACGACGCGGTCCTCGTCCTGAAGGGGTACGAGGGCCAGGAAGAGCTGCGCCAGGCCTACCTGGACCATCTGGCGGCCCACCCGGACGGCCTGTGGAAGGCCTGCCACGCGGGCCATCTCACGGCCAGCGCCCTGGTGATCGACCGCGAGCGCGGCCGGGTGCTGCTCACGCTGCACCGGAAGCTGCGGATGTGGCTACAGATGGGCGGCCACTGTGAGCCGGGCGACCCGACGCTCGAGGCGGCGGCCCTGCGGGAGGCGACCGAGGAGTCCGGCATCACCGGACTGACGCTGCTTCCCGGCGGCCCGGTGAGGCTGGACCGGCATCCCATCCCGGCGCCGTGCCACTGGCACTTCGACGTCCAGTACGCGGTCCTGGCCCCGCCCGGCGCGGTGCAGGAGATCAGCGACGAGTCGCTCGACCTGCGCTGGTACGCCTACGACGAGGTGGCGGGCGTGGCCGACGAGTCGGTCGTACGCCTGCTGGAGGCCACGCGCGCGAGACCCTGAGGGGGGTAAGGGGCGACCGCCCAGGCGGTCGCCCCTTACTTCTTGCCGACGGTCACCCTCACTTCCGCCTGTCCGGCTCAGCTCCAGACGTTGCCCTGGTTCTGGCCGCGCGCCCCCTGCTGCCCCATGCCGAACTGGGCGGCGACGCCCTGCCCGATCTGCGCGTTCTGCGGCGGCAGCAGCTCGCTGGGCTGCACCAGCGCGAACCCGGTGCCCATGAAGCTCAGCTCCCAGCCCTCACCGGTGTTGCCGCGCCGGCGCCACACGCCGGAGGAGTGCGTCTGGGCCTGCATCTGCACGCGCAGCCCGGTCGACCAGGCCACGATCGCGTCGGCGTCGCAGTTGACGTATCTGTCGGGCGTGACCTGCATCAGCAGCGGCGCCCCGGAGGTCATCAGGGCGACCCGGCCGCGCCCGGTGATGTTGAGCTGGTACTTCCCGGAGCCGGAGATGCCGTAGAGGCTGTCGACGGCGATGACCTCGTGGTGCAGCGAGGAGTCCATGGCGAGGACGTAGGAGCTGTCGACGGTCAGCCCGTCCTGCTCGACATCCATGACGTGCACGTACTGGGCGAGGTTCGCGAGATAGACGGTGCCCTGTCCGTGACAGCGCATCAGGTCCAGGCCCTCGCCGGTGTGCGCACGCGCGCGTGCCTGGCCGTTGCTGCGGTACTCGGCGTCGAACTCGACCAGGCCCTGGTAGGCGACCATGGTGCCCTTGCGGGCGAGCAGGTCGTCGTGGCCCTCCAGGGTGACGCGGAGCATCTGCGCGTTCTGGAGGCTCCAGCGCTCCTGCGTCTGGAGGTCGTTGTGCGCGAAAAGCGGGCTCTGCATGGTGTTCTGGCTCCCCCTCAGCCCCGGATCCGGAGGCGGTCGGTGCTGTCCTCGCTGGGCTGGACGACGACGATGCCCTGGCCGGAGAAGGCCATCTGGTAGGCCTCGCCGCTGCCCCGGCCGATCAGCGACTGGGCCTTGAAGCTGCGCTTGCCCTTCACCTTCAGGTTCGGCGACCAGGCGACGAGCGCGTCCGGGTCGACGTACGTCTCGTCCTCGCCGCCGCCGCAGTCCACGACGATCGGCTTGCCCCGGGAAGTGAGGGCCACCCAGCCCTGACCGGAGATCTTCGTGTTCCACAGCCCCTGCCCGGCGAACTTGGCGAGCCCCTTCACGCGCTCCACGCCCCAGGTCAGGTGCGCGTCGAAGGCGAGCAGGTTGGTCGCGTTGACGGAGATGCCGTCGCCGTTGAGGTTGATCACGACGACGTTCGCCCCGTAGTCGGCGAGGTAGAGCAGGCCGTCGCCGGAGCACTTCATCAGCGGGGCGCCCTCGCCGGTGACCCAGTCGCGGGCGATCTGGCGGACGGCCGGCGGGTTGGGCTCGTACTGGATGAAGCCCTCGTAGGCGACCATCGACCCCACGCGCGCGAGGAGGTCGTTCCCGGTCTGGAGGGCGACCTTCAGCATGTGGCTGCCGTGGTTCTCCATGCGGGCGGTGACGGGTGCGGGGGCGAAGCCCGCGAGCGGCTGGTTCATGACGGGCTCCCTCAGACCTCGTACGGCTGGACGACGATGAAGTTGCCGGGCGCGCCCCGGAACTGGAGGTTGACGCTCTCGCCGGTGTCGCCCGGGTAGGCGTTGCGGCGCATGCGGACCTGGCTGGAGACGATCACCTGGGAGGCGGCCGACCAGGCGACGACGGCGTTGCAGTCGGCGAAGGTGGTCGGCGTGACCGGCAGGACCACGGGCGTGCCGTGCGTCTTGACGACGATCGTGCCCGTGCCCTGGAACTGCATGGTGAACAGCGCGCCGCCCGGGATGCCGTGGCCCTCGATCCGCCGGACCTCGTACTGGAGGCTCTCGTCGAAGGCGAGGACGTTCTCGGCGGACACGCAGATGGCGTCGCCCTGGAGCTCGACGGGGTGCAGATGGGTGGAGTTCTCGGCGAGGAACACCTGGCCCTGGCCGGTGCAGCGCATCAGCTGCATCTCCTGGCCGGTGGCGTTGCCGACGATCCGCCCGGCGAACCCGGCGCCCTTGTAGCTGAAGTCGACCTTGCCCTGGTAGAGCACCATGCTGCCCTGCTTGGCCAGCACGGGCTGGCCGCCGACGCCGAGGTCGACGCGGATCAGCTTCTTGTTCTGCTGCGTCCAGCGCTGGCCGGTCGGCGTCTCCTTGAACGCCTGGAGCGCGGCCGTCACCCCGGCGCCGCCCTGGGGCGCGCCCTGCGGCACGCCGTAGGGGGCGGGCTGCTGACCGGGGACCTGCCCGTAGCCCGGGGGCATGGGCGGGGTCGGCTGACCGCCGTAGGGCGCGGGCTGCTGGCCGTATCCGGGCGGCAACGGCGCGCCGGGCTGGCCGCCGTACGACGGCTGCTGCGGCGGCTGGCCGTAGGGCGCGGCGGAAGCCGGGGGCGCGGCCGGCGGCGGGACGGTGCCGCCGCCCGGCGGGGTCAGGGGCGCGACGACCGTGGGCGCGGCGTGCACGTTCGGACCGGGCGCCGGGGCCGGTGCCGGGGGCGGGGTGTGGCCGGGGGGCGGGGCGAAGCCCTGCGGGGCGGGCGCCGGCGTGGGTTCGGGGGCGGGGGCCGGGGCGGGCGCGGGGGCGCCGAACGCGGGCGGGGGCGTGGTCTGGGCGGGCGGGGCGAAGCCGGGGGCGGCGCCGGGCTGCGGTTGCTGCGGGGCGGCCGGCGCCTCCTCTTCCGCCACCTCGCCACCGAAGTTCTTCAGCAGCGCCTCCAGACCGCCGTCGAAGCCCTGTCCGACGGCGGCGAACCGCCACCCGTCCTTGAAGTAGAAGTCACCGAGCATCACGGCCCGCTCGGTGGAGAACTCCGCACCGCTGAAGGAGTACCGCGCGACCTCCTCGCCGCCCGCCACGATGCGCAGGTATCCGGGAGCGATCTGGGACATCTGTCCGGCGCCGTCGAGGGTCGCCGTGAAGGACAGCTTGCGGATGTGCGAGGGGATCCGGTCGAGCGTGACCCGGAACGACTCCGTGTCACCCGCCTGGGCGCCCAGCAGCTGGATGGACTCCTCCGGGGACTTCGGCTGGTTGAAGAAGACGAAGTACCGGTCGTCCGAGAGACGCTCGTCGGCGTCCAGACCGAAGCAGCTGATGTCGAAGGTCAGTCCGGGGCCGGAGATCTGCACGCCTACGTACAGATCCGTGCCCGCGGTGAGGTCACTGATCCTGGCCTTGTGGCCGCGTTGGAATTCCCTGGCCATGCGTTACGACCGTCCCCCATCCCGAATGTGAGTGCGTCGCGCCAGGCTAACGGCAAAGACCGACAGCGACCCCCGAGGGTGCTGGTCGGTACAGACCCGGTACACAACCGCACCCGGCCGCGCACACGGAGGCCGATCGGCACGCGGGAGTGCGCCCGGTGCCACGGGAGGGCGCTCGGTCCTACGGGAGGGCGCTCGGTCCTACGGAAGGACGCTCGGCCCTACAGGAGGGCGCTCAGGTGTCCTGCTCATCGCGTGCGCCCGGCACGTGCGGCAGCCGCGCGGCGGCGACCACCCCTTCGAGGTAGCCGCGGGCCCGCTCGGTGCGCGGGAAGGCCTCCAGCAGCCGCCAGAAGTCGGGGCCGTGGCCGGGGACGAGCAGATGCGCCAGCTCGTGACAGAGCACGTAGTCGACGACGTACTCCGGCATCCCCTGGAGCCGGTGCGAGAGCCGGATGCTGCCCTCGGCCGGGGTGCACGAACCCCAGCGGGTGTTCTGGTTGGTGACCCAGCGCACGGAGGCGGGCCGGGCGCGGCCGTCGAAGTACTGCGCGGACAGCCGCTCGGCACGCTCGGCCAGCTCGGCGTCGCCCAGTACCCGCTTGCTCTCCTGGGCGGCGAGTTTGTCGAGCATGACGGTGACCCAGCGCTGCTCCTCCGCCTTCGACATCCGGGCGGGAATCAGTACGACGGTGCGGTCGCCCTCGCGGTACGCGGAGACGGTCCGGCGGCGCCGGGCGCTCCTGCGGACCTCGATCGCGCTCGTCCCCGAGCCGCGGGGCGGCTGGCTCGTCGTGCTGCGCTGTGGTTCACCGGCGCGGTGCAGTGGGTCGGCGGGCACGCCCCGACGTTACCCGCTGGGCAGGGGCAAAGTCCCGGCCCGGGGACGGTTCACTCCTGATCCCCCACCATGTGTTTGATTAGTACGACCGATCCGTACATCCGTTTTGCACCACTTCACCCCACCTGGCCTCACCTGATTGGTATGAAGAACACCCCCAGCCTGTGGATAACTCCCGACGCCCGGAGCACGGGGCCGGGCATGCTGGCGCAGACACGACGACACGGACACGGGGGGCGAGTCATGCATCCGGTGGTGAAGCCCGCGCTGCGGCGCGGCTGGCGGGATCGCAACACCGTGCAGTTCGGGATGACCCCGGCGCACGCCCTGACACTGGGCCCGGTCGCCACGGCGACCGGCAGTTTCCTGGACCTGCTCGACGGCACCCGCGGGCTGCCGCTGCTGCGCGAGGAGGGCCGCCGGGCGGACGTGCCGGCCGATCACGTCGACGCGCTGGTGGAGCGGCTGGCCCGCGCGGGCCTCGTCGACGACGCGCGCGGCGGTGGACCGGCCGCGGACGCGCTGCGGGAGAAGACGGACGTCCTCGATCGGCTGCGCCCCGACCTCGCCTCGCTCTCCCTCATCACGCCCGAGCCGGGCGGCGCGCTGGCCCGGCTCGCGGCCCGGCGCGCGCTGCGGGTCCGGGTGCGGGGCGCGGGCCGGGTCGGCGCCCTGCTGGCGTCCGTCCTGTCGGGCGCCGGCGTCGGTGAGGTCGACGTGTGCGACGTGGGCCGGGTGGAGCCGTGGGACGTGGCGCCGGGCGGGCTGACCGCCGAGTCACTGGGCGACCGCCGGGACGCGGCGGCGCGCGCCGCCGTCCGCCGCGCCGCACCGGACCGCCCACCGCGCCACGCCCACTCCCCGGGCTCCGGCGCCGAGGACCCCGGCCTCTCCCTGGTGATCTTCGCGCCCCGCGACGACGTCGCCGTGCACGCCCCCGATCCGTTCACCGCCGAACCGCTCATGACAACCGGCACCCCTCATCTGTATGCCGGGGTCGTGGAGGGCACGGGTGTCGTCGGCCCGCTCGTCCTGCCCGGCGAGTCGGGCTGCGCCGGCTGCCTGGACCGGGACCGCACGGACCGGGACCCGGCCTGGCCGCGCCTGGTCACCCAGTGGCGGTCGGGCAGGGCACGCCGGGTCGGGGCCTGTGATCTGACCCTCGCCACGGCGGTGGCCGGTCTCGCCGCGGCGCACGCCCTGGCCTTCCTCGACGGGGGGACACCGTCCACCGCGGGTACTCGCTGGGAGGTGTCCCTGCCCGGTCTGCACTGGCGCGCCCGGCCGGTCCGGCCGCATCCGGGATGCGCCTGCGGGGCGGCGGAGAGAGAGAAACGGGAGCACTCCGCAACCGATGGCGAGACGCGCGCGACAATGGCGGTGCAACGGCCGTCGACGAAGCGGCGACGCGAAGGCGCGGCACGGCCGACTGGGACCTGGAGGGCGCATGTCTGATCTTCCCCGGAAGGCGGTCACCCGGACCGCCAAGCTCGCCGCACTCCCGCTCGGCTTCGCCGGCCGGGCGACCTGGGGGCTGGGCAAGCGGATCGTGGGCGAGTCCGCGGAGATCGTCGGCCGCGAGCTGCAACAGCGCACGGCGGAGCAACTGTTCAAGGTGCTCGGCGAGCTGAAGGGCGGCGCGATGAAGTTCGGGCAGGCACTGTCCGTCTTCGAGTCGGCGCTGCCCGAGGAGGTCGCCGGCCCCTACCGCGCGGCCCTGACCAAGCTCCAGGAGGCGGCCCCGCCGATGCCGACCCGCACCGTGCACGCGGTGCTCCAGGAGCGGCTCGGTCCGGACTGGCGCGACCTGTTCGAGGAGTTCGAGGACAAGCCGGCCGCCGCCGCCTCGATCGGCCAGGTGCACCGGGCGGTGTGGCACGACGGCCGCGAGGTGGCGGTCAAGGTCCAGTACCCGGGCGCCGGCGAGGCACTGCTCTCCGACCTCGGCCAACTGAGCCGGTTCGCCCGGCTGTTGGGCCCGCTCATCCCGGGCATGGACATCAAGCCGCTGATCGCGGAGCTGCGGGACCGCGTCTCGGAGGAGCTGGACTACGGACTGGAGGCCCAGGCGCAGAGCGCCCACGCGGAGGAGTTCGCGGGCGATCCGGACGTGGTCGTCCCGGCGGTGGTGCACCAGTGCGATCAGGTGCTGGTGACCGAGTGGATCGACGGCATCCCGCTGTCCGAGGTCATCGCGGACGGCACCCAGGAGCAGCGTGACCGGGCCGGCCAGCTCCTCGCCCGCTTCCTCTTCTCCGGCCCCGCCCGCACCGGCCTGCTGCACGCCGACCCCCATCCGGGCAACTTCCGTCTGCTGCCCGGCGGCCCTGACGGCGCGGACGACTGGCGCCTGGGGGTCCTCGACTTCGGCACCGTCGACCGGCTCCCCGGCGGCCTGCCGGCTCCGATCGGCATCTCGCTGCGGATGACGCTGGACGGGGAGGCGGAGACGGTCTACGAGCTGCTGTGCGCCGAGGGTTTCGTGAAGGAGACCATCGAGCTGGACCCGGACGCGGTCCTGGACTACCTGCTGCCGATCATCGAGCCGGCCCGGGTGGAGGCGTTCACCTTCACCCGCTCCTGGGTGCGCAGCCAGGCCGCCCGCATCGCCGACCCCCGCTCCCCCGCCTACCAGCTCGGCAAGAAGCTCAACCTGCCGCCGGCCTATCTGCTGATACACCGGGTGACGCTCAGCACGATCGGGGTCCTGTGCCAGCTGGGCGCCACGGTACGGCTGCGCGAGGAACTGGAGGAGTGGCTGCCGGGCTTCGTGACCGACCTGGCCGAGGACGACACCGGTGAGGAGGAGTCCGTGGCGGGGGCGTGATCGGCGTGCCCTGAGTGATCTTCTCGTCGTAGCGGCGGGGCCCCGGGAGAAGGGATCTCACCACCAGGCCGAGTCCAGCCGCCCCTCGATCGCCCGGAGGTTCTCCCGGGAACAGGCGTCGCAGAAGTACTGCCGGACGCCGTTCTCCACGGAGCAGGTCCAGGTGGCCGGCTGGGGACCGTCGGCGGGGGTGCCGCAGCGGGCGCACACCAGGCGGTGGCGCTCCGCGGTGGAGCCGCCCTGATCACTACCGCCGGGAAGACTCGTCACCCGGTGACGATAACTCCGTGACGGGCGGATCGCCTGCGCAACGCACCGGGGGGGCCGGTCCGTTCGGCCGGACCGGCCCCCGCGGGGAGGTTTCGCCTCCCTGCTCCGGGAGGCCACCGCTGCTCAGGTGTGTGCGTTACTGCATGACGGCCATGGCGAGCGCGCGGCGGGCGCGCATCGAGGCACGCTCGGCTCGCCGCTGCATCCGCCGGGCGGCGGCCAGGCGCACGGCCCGGCGTTCGCGCAGGGCGTCATGGAGTCGCTCGTGCATATGCGCACGAGCCAGGGCTTCTTGCATGAGTTGCATCTCACGGTTCCTGTTCTGGCGCGCTTCGGTCGCGCCGGTGGTGGTGAAGTCTGAGGTCGCGGAGCCGGCGGGCTCGCTGGTGGACGGCTTCATCGGGGCCTGCTTCTTGGGGTCGTGCGTGAGGGGGCGGTCGATCGTTCCTGCGGTGTTCATGCCGTGACCGGGTTCTTCCGCGGGCGGCCACGGGGCCGCTTCCGGGCAACGACGACACCCTGGACGAACAGCTCGCCACCCCAGACGCCCCAGGGCTCACGCCGCTCCTTGGCGCCGGCGAGGCAGGCCTCCATCAGCGGGCAGGTGCGGCAGAGGGACTTGGCGTACTCCACGTCCGCCGGCGACTCGGCGAAGAAGACCTCCGGGTCGTAGGAGCGGCAGGGGACGGGTACGCCGAGGTTCTCGATGGCGTCGTCGAGCGCGGTGAGCGCGGTGAGGGGGGTCAAGGTGGAGTCCTCCGTGAGGCCGGGCGGGGGGATCGTTTGCGAAGGCGGTACGGACGGGGCGTGCGCTTCGAGTTGCACGAGTTGTCTTCCTCGTCTGGTCGGTCCGGCCGGTTGACCGGGTGTCGGCTTGGTACCGGGTTCTTTTCCTGTCCCGAGGCCCCTTCGCTCCGTCGTCCCCGTTCGGGGAAAACAGAAGGGCCGCGGATCCCGGATGGGGTTCCGCGGCCCTGAAGGCGCCGGCCTGATCGGCGATCAGGCTGGATCACTCCAGGGTTCTGGCCCACGGAAGGCCCACATCAGGTGGTGCTGCGTCGTCTGCTTCCGGAATCCGGCACCGGCCGCCGCAAAGGCATAGGCATGCGCCTGTGCCGCTACCGCTTCCAGTGCCTTGGTCGGTCGCTCATTGCGCTCACGGATGGGAAGACCCGCGAGGGCAGGGGAGGACGCCGGACGCACGGCACGGATGCCGGACAGACCGGTGCCCTGGTTCGAGGCGCCGAGCATGCACGTGGAGACGGCCGAGCGATCGGTCAGTTTGGCCGCGCTGACGGTGGTGCTGATGTTGATGCTGATCACTGGACTCGCCTCCTCTCGGCGTCTCAAGGGACTGCGGTGAACCGGTCCCGTTCGGGTATGCAAGTACAACACGGAACACCGGCCTTGGAGAAGGCCGCCGCTTCCGTGCCTAGAACCTATGGGGATTCGCGGGGCATGCGCAAACTATTTTTCCGACGAGTTGGCATCAGTCGCGCCCGTCGTCTCCACCGGGTTGTTGACCTGCGCAGATGGCCAGAACGTCGGCTCCGTAGCTGCGCAGCTTGCGGTTGAGGACACCGGGGATGCGGGCGAGTTCGGCGGGGCTCTCCGGGCATGCCTCCGCGATGGCCATCAGCGTCCGGTCGGTGAAGACGCAGAAGTCCGGCTGGCCGCTGCGCCCGGCCTGTACCGCGCGCCACTCCCGGAGCCGCTCGTAGAGCCCTTCGTCCATGTCCGAGGGGCAGTCCTCACAGCGCATCAGCTTCATCTCGCCCGCGTCGGTGAGCGTGCGACCGCAGACCCGGCAGCGGGCGGGGCTGCGCTGGGTGCGCCGGGGGGTGACGGCGGCACTCGCGGCGGTGCCGCGCTCGACACCCGCGCCCGCGCCGGCGCCGGTGCGGCCGACGGTGGGGGTGGTGCCGGGGCGCAGACCGTCGAGGAAGCGGCTCGGCCGGCGGTTGGGGCGCCCGCCGGGTGAGCGGGACAGGGCCCAGGACAGATGGAGGCGTTCCCGGGCGCGGGTCACGCCGACGTAGAGCAGTCGGCGTTCCTCCTCGATCTGCTCGTCGGTCCGGGCGTAGGTGATGGGCAGCATGCCCTCGGCGATGCCGACCAGGAAGACGACGTCCCACTCCAGGCCCTTGGCGGCGTGCAGCGAGGCCAGGGTGACGCCCTGGACGGTCGGAGCGTGCTGCGCGTTCGCCCGCTCGTCCAGTTCCGCCACGAAGTCGGCGAGGGTGACTCCTGGTCTGGCCGCGGCCAGGTCGTGGGCGAGGTTGACCAGCGCGGCCAGGGATTCCCAGCGCTCTCTGACGGCGCCCGAGCCGGCCGGTGGTTCGCTGGTCCAGCCCTCACCGGAGAGGACGGCGCGGACCTGGGAGGGCAGGTCCACGGCGTCGTCCAGCAGGGAGTCGTTGCCGCCGAAGCGGGCGGCGCCGCGCAGGGCGATGCCGGCCTTGCGGACCTCGGGCCGGTCGAAGAAGCGCTCGGCGCCGCGCAGCTGGTAGGGCACCCCGGCGTCGGCGAGCGCCTGCTCGTAGGTCTCGGACTGGGAGTTGGTGCGGAACAGGACGGCGATCTCGGCGGCCGGGACGCCCGCGTCGATCAGCTCGCGGATGCGGCGGGCGGCGCCCTCGGCCTCGGCGGGCTCGTCGGTGTACTCGGTGTAGACGGGCTCGGGCCCGGAGGGGCGCTGGGAGACGAGTTCCAGCCGGTGGCCGGCGGCCCGGCCCCGGGCCTGGGCGAGCAGGCCGTTGGCGAGGTGGACGATCTGGGGGCTGGAGCGGTAGTCGCGGACCAGTTTCACGACGGTGGCGCCCGGGTGCCGGGCGCGGAAGTCGAGGAGGTGGTCGGGCGTTGCTCCCGTGAACGAGTAGATGGTCTGGCTGGCGTCACCGACGACGCACAGGTTGTCGCGGTCGCCGAGCCACAGGTCCAGCAGCCGCTGCTGGAGGGGGCTGACGTCCTGGTACTCGTCCACGACGAAGTGCTGGTACTGCGCGCGGACCTGTTCGGCGATGTCGTGCCGGTCCTGGAGGATGGCGACGGTGAGCAGCAGGACGTCTTCGAAGTCGATGACCGCGCGGTCGCGCTTGAGGTCCTCGTATGCGGCGTAGAGATGGGCGATCTCGGCCGGGTCGCGGGGGGCCTCGCGGCCGGCCTTCGCGGCCGCGTACGGGTAGTCGGCGGGGACGGTCTGGGTGACCTTGGCCCATTCGATCTCGGCGGTCACGTCCCGCAGCTCGTTGCGGTCCAGCCGGGTGCCCAGGGCGGCGGCCGCGTCGGCGACGAGCTGGACCTTGCGGTCGACGAGCCGGGGCATGGAGCCGCCGATCGCTTTCGGCCAGAAGTACTGGAGCTGGCGCAGGGCGGAGGAGTGGAAGGTGCGGGCCTGGACGCCCTGGGCGCCGAGCTGGCGCAGTCGGCCGCGCATCTCTCCGGCGGCGCGGTTGGTGAAGGTGACGGCGAGCACGCTGGACGGCTGGAGGATGCCGGCGCGCACCCCGTAGGCGATGCGGTGGGTGATCGCCCGGGTCTTGCCCGTGCCCGCTCCGGCCAGCACGCACACCGGACCGTGCAGGGAGGTGGCCACCTCGCGCTGCTCGGGGTCGAGCCCTTCGAGCACCGCGTCGGCCCCGCTCGGCGGAGCCGCGTGCGGAGAGCCACCGGTGCCCTGCGGGAAAAGGGTGGAGTGCGTTGCTGCTGTCACACCGCCATGCTGCCAGGTCGCCCGGGACGGCTGTGCCGGTTGTCCACAGGCTGGGGCTCGCAGTCGTATTAATGCGGCAGGCGTCACAGCCGCTTGATGCGGCAGGCGTCACAGCCGCGACCGCATTACCGGAACTGGTGGGCCGGCCCCCCGGGAATGGCGGGCCGGTCCCTTACGTTGTCCCCCCGGACGACCTTTTCCGAGCTGCCTGAGGAGCGCGAGAGACATGCAGGGCACTGTGACGATGTACAGCACGACTTGGTGCGGCTACTGCCGGCGGCTGAAGAGCCAGCTGGACCGGGAGGGCATCGCCTACACCGAGATCAACATCGAGCAGGACCCCGCGTCCGCCGCCTTCGTGGAGAAGGCGAACGGCGGGAACCAGACCGTCCCGACCGTGCTCTTCGCGGACGGCTCCACGCTGACGAACCCGTCGCTGGCCCAGGTCAAGCAGAAGCTCGCCGCGTAACCGCGAGCCGCACCGGACGGCGGCTCCCGAGTCCTGATCGGCTCGGGAGCCGCCGTTCGCCGTCTCAGACGAAGCTGCGGGTCGGCAGGGGCTTGCCGTACCACATCTCGATCAGGCGGGCCGCGATGGAGATGCCGTAGGGCGGCAGCACCTCGCCGGACTCGAAGGCGGCGTGCAGTTCCTCACGGGAGAACCAGCGGGCCTCGTGGATCTCGTCCCCGTCGACGTCGATCTCGGTGGAGGTGGCGCGGGCCATGAAGCCGAGCATCAGGCTCGACGGGAAGGGCCAGGGCTGGCTGGCGACGTACTCGACCGGGCCGACGGTGACGCCGACCTCCTCGCACACCTCGCGGCGCACCGCCTGCTCGATGGACTCGCCGGGCTCCACGAACCCGGCGAGCGTGGAGAAGCGGCCCTCGGGCCAGTGGACCTGGCGGCCGAGCAGGATGCGGTCGTCCTCGTCGGTGACCGCCATGATCACGGCGGGGTCGGTGCGCGGGTAGTGCTCGGCGCCGCAGGCCGGGCAGCGGCGGATGTGGCCGGCCGCGGCGATGACCGTGCGCTCGCCGCAGCGGGAGCAGAAGCGGTGGGTGCGCTGCCAGTTCTCCAGCCCGACCGCGTGCACCATGAGCCCGACGTCGCGCGGCGACAGCAGCAGGCCGGCCTCCCGCAGCCCCGCCGGGCGCGCGGACTGGTCGATACGGCCGGGCAGGGAGTCCTTCTGGAGCGCGAAGTAGCTGACGCCCTCCTCGTCGATGCCGAGGAAGTAGCGGTGCGCCTCGGTGAGCGGGGCCTCGAAGGACGGCGTCATGACGAGTTCGGTCCGGCCGTCCGGGGTCTCGTCGATGAGCACCTGGCCGCCGGAGACCACGAAACAGCGGGTCGTGGGGTGGCTCCACGCCGCCGCGAGCCAGGCCTCGTCCAGCCGGTGGTGGGCGGCGCGGTCGATGCCGCTCGGAGCGGTCAGCGAGATGGGTCGGTCGGCTGTGTGGTCGGTCCAGGTGGTCACGGGTGCTTCCAACTCCCCCAGTACGGCGGTTCTTTCGGCGGGCGGTTCGGCGGGACGTAGGGCGGGAGGGCACCGGGCCGGGTGCGGCCGGGGCGGACGGAACGGTCGGGGCGGTCCCTCCAGTGTGCCCCGCGCGCGGTGCCCCGCCGTACGGGGCCGGCCGGTCAGGGTGCGGTACGCCAGTTCCGGGCCAGGTCACCCCACAGGTAGGCGCTGGTCTCGACGCCCTTGAGGAGGAGGTCGAGCTCGACCTTCTCGTTGGGCGCGTGCCAGCCGTCGGACGGGACGGAGATTCCCAGGAAGAGCACGGGGGCGCCGAGGACTTCCTGGAGGTCGGCGGCGGGTCCGGAGCCGCCCTCCCGGGTGAAGCGGACCGGCCCCTGGAAGGCGCGGCCCATGGCGCGGACCACGGACTGCAACGCGGGGTGGTCGAGCGGGGTCAGGCACGGGCGCGTGGCCGAGCCGAAGTCGATCTCGTACCGGATTCCGGCGGGCACCTGCTCGGCGGCCCAGGCGCGGACGGCCTTCTCGATGTGGTCGGGGTCCTGGCCGGCGACCAGCCGGAAGGACAGCTTCACCATGGCCGTGGCGGGGATGATCGTCTTGCTGCCGGGGCCCTGGTAGCCGCCGCCGATGCCGTTGACCTCGGCGGTCGGGCGGGCCCAGATGCGCTCCAGGGTCGAGTGGCCGGCCTCGCCGTGAAGGGCGGAGGACTTGGCGGTGCGCAGCCAGCGCTCCTCGTCGAAGGGCAGCTCGGCGAACAGCTCGCGCTCACGGTCGGTCAACTCGACGATGCCGTCGTAGAAGCCGGGGATCGCCACGCGCGCGTGCTCGTCGTGGAGGGCGGCGACCAGGCGGGCGGCCGCGGTGGCCGGGTTGGGCACGGCGCCGCCGAAGGACCCGGAGTGGATGTCCTGGTCGGGGCCGTACAGCCGGATCTCGCACTCGGCGAGGCCCCGCATGCCCGTGCACACGGTCGGGGTGTCCTCGGACCACATGCCGGTGTCGGAGACGATCACGGCGTCGGCGGCGAGGCGGCCCGCGCGCTCCTGAACCAGGGCCCGGAAGTGCGGCGAGCCGGACTCTTCCTCGCCCTCGATCAGCAGCTTCAGGTTGACGGCCGGCGCGGTGCGGCCGGTCGCGGCCAGGTGGGCGCGGACGCCGAGTGTGTGGAAGAACACCTGGCCCTTGTCGTCGGCCGCCCCGCGCGCGTAGAGGCGGTTGTCGCGGACGACCGGCTCGAAGGGGTCGCTGTCCCAGCCGTCCTCGCGGGCGGCGGGCTGCACGTCGTGGTGACCGTAGACCAGGACCGTGGGCGCCTGGGGGTCGCCGGAGGGCCACTCGGCGAAGACGGCGGGGGCGCCGGGGGTCTGCCAGACCTCGGCGGTCGGGAAGCCGGTCTCCTTCAGCTGGGCGGCGAGCCAGTCGGCGCTGCGCCGTACGTCGGGCGCGTGATCGGGCTGGGCCGACACGGAGGGGATGCGCAGCCATGCGGCGAGGTCGTCGAGGAAGGCGGCGCGATGCTGCTCGATGTACGTGCGGACGGCGCTGTCCGGGGTCTGGCTCATGCTCCCGAGCCTATCCGCCCGCACCGACATCCTCGGCGGGCGGTTCGTCACACTCAGCTGGCCTCCGGTGTGCGCTCCGTCTCACCCGTGAGCAGCCGCTCCAGCGCGGCCCGGTCCGGCAGGCCCTCGGGGCGTACGACCTCGCCACTGCGCACGTAGAGGAACGCGGCGGTGACCGACTCGGGCGGTATGCCCTGCTGCTCGGCCCAGGCCAGCCGGTACACGGCGAGCTGGAGCGGGTCGGCGGTGCCGGTGCGGCCGGTCTTCCAGTCGACGATCTCGTACGTCGCCTCCTCGCCGTCGCCGTTTCTGTAGACGGCGTCGATGCGGCCCCGGACGACGCGGCCGGCGAGGGTGAGCTGGAAGGGGGCCTCGACCCGGTACGGGGTGCGCCGGGCGTACTCGGTGCGTTCGAAGGCCTCTTTCAGGGCTTCCAGGTCGCGTTCGTCGGCGATCTCGGCGTCGCCGCCTGGCAGCTCGTCCGGTTCCAGCAGGGGCAGGGTCAGCTCCTCGAAGCGGGTTTCCACCCAGGCGTGGAACCGGGTGCCTCGGCGTGCGGCGGGTTGTGGGGGGCGCGGCATGGGGCGCGCGAGTTCCTGTGCGAGCCCGTCCGGGTCCTCGGCGAGGCGCAGCAGCTGGGTCGCGGTGAGCGTGGTGGGCAGGGGTACCTCGGTGACGGTCTGCCGGGCGCGCAGCAGCTCTCCGGTGAGCGCGTCCAGGTCCCGGTCCCAGGAGGCGATGGTGCGGGCCTCCTCCGGGGTGAGGGCGGTGGTGGGCCGCGGTTCGGCGGCACGGGGGCGGTCCTGGGGGGCGGATGCCTGGTGCGGGACCGTGGGCCGTTCCGCGCTCCGGGCGTCCCGGTCGGCGGGGGTGGCCGGGGCGGGGACGGCTGTGTCGTCCGGAAGCACGTCGCCGAAGGGCCGGCTGTCGAAGGTGTCGCCGCCGGAGGGCTCGCCGTCGAAGCGATCGTCACCGAACGGATCGGCGTCCAATGGGTCGTCGTCGAACGGATCGCCGTCCAAGGGATCGTCGTACGGAAGGTCCTCTTCATAAGAGAGGTCCCCGTACCGCTCCTCGTCGTACGGCCCATCGCCGTACGGGTCGTCACCGTACGGCTCGTCGTCCGGGGGCGCGGGCCAGTCGGGGTCATCGGCGCCCGCGGGGTCGTGCAGGGCCGGCCGGCGGCCGTCGGCGGGCTGGGCGGCCAGGGCGTCCAGGTGGGCGAGGACGGTCTCGGCGGCGGCGCGGCGGCGGGCCAGGGCGGCGGCGTCCAGCGGGAGCGGCCACACCTGGTCGGCGGTGGCCGTGTGCAGGGCCGGGTTCTCCTCGTCCTCGGCGGGCGGGTCCGCCCACACCTCGATCTCGCCGTACCCGGCGGCGCAGTGGTCGTACAGGGCCTGGAGGAAGTCGGACGGGCCGCGCGGCTTCTTCTGGCTGGGCCCCCACCAGTGGCCGGAGCCGAGCAGGAGCGAGCGGGGGCGGGTGAAGGTGACGTAGCCGAGGCGGAGTTCCTCGGTGTGCTGGTGCTCCTTCATGGCCTCGTGGAAGGCCTTCATGCCGCGCGAGTCCCAGGAGTCCACGTCGGGCAGGGTGTCGGTGTCGCCGCGCAGGGCGTGCGGCAGCACCTTGGCCTGGGCGGTCCACTTCTCGCGGCCCTGGGCGCTGGGGAACGTGCCGGTCACGAGTCCGGGGACGGCCACGACGTCCCACTCCAGGCCCTTGGACTTGTGCGCGGTGAGCACCTTGACGGTGTTCTCGCCGCCGGGCAGGGCGTTGTCGAGGCCCTTCTCGTACTGGGCGGCGGTGCGCAGGAAGCCGAGGAAGGCGAGCAGGGTGGCCTCGCTGTCGCTCGCGGCGAAGGAGGCGGCGACGTCCAGGAAGTTGGACAGGGTCTCGCGGCGGCGGGCGGCGAGCGCGTGCGGGGACGCCGACAGTTCCACCTCCAGGCCGGTGACGGCGAGGACGCGGTGCAGGACGTCCATCAGCGGGTCGGACAGCGAGCGGCGCAGGTCGCGCAGTTCGGCGGCGAGCCGGGCGAAGCGCACGCGCGCGTCCGGGGAGAACGGCAGCCCGTCGTCGTCACCCTCCTGCATGGGCGCTTCAAGGAAGGTGTCGAGGGCGTCCGCGAGCGAGATCACCTCGGACGGGTCGACGCCCTCCACGGCCTCGGCGAGCCGGCGGTCGGGGTCGTCGGTGCCGTCCACGCGCGCGTGGGCGACCAGCAGCCGGGCGCGGCGGCCCAGCAGGGCGAGGTCGCGGGGACCGATGCGCCAGCGCGGTCCGGTCAGCAGGCGCACCAGGGCGGCGTTGGCACCGGGGTCCTGGAGTACCTCGCAGACGGCGACGAGGTCGGCGATCTCGGGCAGGTGGAGCAGGCCGGAGAGGCCGACCACCTCGACGGGGATGTCGCGGGCGACGAGGGCGCCCTGGATCTCGGCGAAGTCGGTCGCGGTCCGGCACAGGACGGCGATCTCGCCGGGTGGCGTGCCGGTGCGCACGAGGTGGGCGAGGGAGTCGGCGATCCAGTCGATCTCCTCGGCGTGGTTGGGCAGCAGGGCGCAGCGGACCGTGCCGTCGTGCTCCGCGCCGGGGGCCGGGCGGAGGGCCTCCACGCCCGCGTGCAGGGCGCGCAGGGGCTCGGCGAGGCCGTTGGCGAGGTCGAGCAGGCGCCCGCCGCTGCGGCGGTTCTCGCTGAGCGCCTGCCGGGTGGCGGGCCTGCCGTCGGCGCGGGGGAAGTGGTCGGGGAAATCGTCCAGGTTGGCGACGGAGGCGCCGCGCCAGCCGTAGATGGCCTGGCAGGGGTCGCCGACGGCGGTCACCGGGTGGCCGGTGCCGCCGCCGAACAGGCCGGCGAGCAGGACGCGCTGGGCCACGGAGGTGTCCTGGTACTCGTCCAGCAGCACCACGCGGAACTCCTCGCGCAGCAGGCGGCCCACCTCGGGGATGCCGGCGAGGCGGGCCGACAGGGCGATCTGGTCGCCGAAGTCGAGCAGGTCCCGCGCGCGCTTGGCGGTCCGGTAGCGCTGGACCAGCTCGGCGAGTTCCCGGCGGGACGCGGCGGTCTCCGGGACCTTGCGCAGGTCGGCGTTGGTGAGCTTGGCCCCTTCCAGGGTGCGCAGCAGGCCCGCGTCCCAGGCGCGCAGTTCCTCGGGGTCGACGAGGTGTTCGGCGAGTTCGGCATCGAGCGCGAGCAGGTCGCTGACGAGGTCGGCGAAGGAGCGGGTCAGTGCCGGGTACGGGCCGGGGGCCTCGCGCAGCACGCGCGCGGCCAGCTGGTAGCGGGTGGCGTCGGCCAGCAGGCGTGAGCTGGGCTCCAGGCCGAGCCGCAGGCCGTGGTCGGTGAGCAGGCGGCCGGCGAAGGAGTGGTACGTCGAGATGACCGGCTCGCCCGGCGGGTTGTCGGGGTCCGACCAGGAGGTGTCGGCGCGAAGCGCGGTCGTTGAGGGGTGGTGGCCGGGTGGCGGGAGGGCGTCGGGGTCGGTGACGCCGGCCTTGATCAGCGCCTTGCGGACGCGTTCGGCCAGCTCACCGGCGGCCTTGTTGGTGAAGGTCAGGCCGAGGACCTGTTCGGGGGCGACCTGTCCGGTGCCGACCAGCCAGACCACGCGGGCCGCCATCACGGTGGTCTTGCCCGACCCGGCGCCGGCCACGATCACCTGCGGGGCGGGCGGCGCGGTGATGCAGGCCGTCTGCTCCGGGGTGAACGGGATGCCGAGCAGCTCCTTGAGCTGCTCGGGGTCGGTGATATGGGCGGGCATGTCGAAAGAGGCTAGCGGCGGGGACTGACAATCGAGGCCGGCCAGGCCACCCAGGGCCGAAGAAGCGCAGGTCAGCCCATGTGGTGCCGTACGTCACCCCGGTCACGGTCACGTCACTCGACCACGTGCCGTCCCTCCGGGCGGGCGCTGCACGAGGCCCGGAACGCGCAGTGCGCGCAGTGCTGGCCGGCGCTCGGCGTGAACCGCTCGTCGAGGACCTTTCCTGCGGCGGTGGCCAGCAGCTCGCCGACCCACTCCCCCGTCGGCGGCTCCTGGGTCTGCACCTTGGGCAGGGTGTCTCCCCCGTCGCGCTGGGGAGCGCCCTGTCTGAGGTGGACCAGTTCGGCGCCGCCCGGCTCGGGGCGTACGCCGTCGAAGGCCGTGTCGACGGCGCCTTCGCGGACGGCGAGCTGGTAGACGGCGAGCTGGGGGTGGCGCTCCACCTCGCCCGCGGTGGGCGCCTGTTTGCCGGTCTTGAAGTCGACCACGTAGGCGCGGCCCTCGGCGTCCGTCTCCACACGGTCCATCTGGCCGCGGATGCGGACCTCGTAGTCGCCCGCTTCGAGGGTGACGTCGAAGTCGTGCTCGCTCGCCACCGGGGTGCGGCCGGCCCGGTTCAGCACGTGCCAGTTCAGGAAGCGTTCGAGCGCGACGCGCGCGTTGTCCTTCTCCTGCCGCGACTTCCAGGGGGCGTCGAAGGCGAGCGCGTTCCACACGGAGTCCAGGCGTTCCATGAGGACGTCGAGGTCGGCGGGGGTGCGGCCGGAGGCGACCTCGTCGGCGAGGACGTGGACGACGTTGCCGAAACCCTGCGCGGTGGTGGCGGGGGCGTCGGCCTTCACCTCGCGGCCCAGGAACCACTGCAACGCGCAGGTGTTGGCGAGCTGGTCGAGGGCGCTGCCGGAGAGCACCACGGGCTGGTCCCGGTGGCGCAGCGGCACCTTGCTCTCGGTCGGCTCGAACATGCCCCACCAGCGGTAGGGGTGCGCGGACGGCACCAGCGGGCGGCCGTCCTCGTCGGCGAGCGCGGCGAGCCGGGCGAGCCGGCGGGCGGCGGCCTCCCGCAGCGCGGCCGACGCGCGGGGGTCGACCGTGGTCGCGCGCAGCTCGGCGACGAGCGCGGCGACGGACAGCGGCCGGCGGGGGCGCCCGGTGACGTCCTTGGGCTCGACGCCCAGCTCGGTGAGGAACCGGGACGGCTGGTCGCCGTCGTCGGCCGGTGCCTTCACGGCGGTGACGACGAGGCGCTCACGCGCGCGTGTGGCGGCGACGTAGAACAGTCGGCGCTCCTCGGCGAGCAGCGCGCCGGGGGGCAGGGGCTCGGCGAGCCCGTCACGGCCGATGCGGTCGGCCTCCAGCAGCGAGCCGCGGCGGCGCAGGTCCGGCCAGAGTCCCTCCTGGACGCCGGCGACGACCACCAGCCGCCACTCCAGACCCTTGGCGCGGTGCGCGGTCATCACACGGACGGCGTCGGGGCGTACCGCGCGGCGGGCGAGCGTGTCGGCGGCTATGTCCTCGGCCTCGATCTGCTCCAGGAAGTTCAGGGCGCCGCGGCCTCCGATGCGCTCCTCCGCGCGCGCGGCGGTGGCGAACAGCGCGCACACGGCGTCCAGGTCCCGGTCGGCGTTGCGGCCGGCCGCGCCGCCGCGCCGCGCGGCCCGCTCCAGGCGCCCGGGCCACGGCGTGCCCACCCACAGGTCCCACAGCGCCTCCTCGGCCGTACCACCGCCGGCGAGGCGCTCGCGGGCCTTGCGGAGCAGCGCGCCGAGGCGCTGCGCCCCGCGCGCGTACGCCGGATCGTGCACGGCCAGACGCTCGGGTTCGGCGAGCGCCCGCGCGAGCAGTTCGTCGGACGGGGGCGGCAGGGGGTTCCCGCCGGCCCGCTCCTCCTCGCGCAGGGCACGCCCGAGGCGGCGCAGGTCGGCGGCGTCCATGCCGGCGAGCGGGGAGGTGAGCAGGGTGAGGGCGGTCTCGGTGTCGAGCCAGGAGGAGACGCCCGGAGCCGGCTGCGCGGCGGCTGCGCGGCGCTCGCCGGCAACTTCGGCAGGTCCATCGGCGGCTTCGGTACGTTCCCCGGTGGCTTCGGTATGCCCTTCGGCGGCTTCGCTACTTTCCCGAGCGGCCTCGGTACGCCCTTCGGCGGCTTCGCTACTTTCCCGAGCGGCTTCGGCACGCCCTTCGGCGGCTTCGCTACTTTCCCGAGCGGCCTCGGTAAGCCCTTCGGCGGCCTCGATACGTTCCCTGGTGGCTTCAGCACGTTCCCCGGCGGCTTCTTCAGCAGCCTGTGCGCCCTCCTCGGAGCCCCCGGCCGACTCCTCGTCGCGGTGGCGTGCCTCCGCCGTGGCCACCGCGCGGAGGGCCGTGAGCAGCGGTGCGACGGCGGGCTCGTGCCGCAGGGGCAGGTCGTCACCGTCGATGTCCAGGGGGACGCCGGCCGCGGTGAGGGCCCGGCGGAGGGTCGGGAGGCGGGAGCCGGCGCGCACCAGGACGGCCATGTCGCTCCAGGGGACGCCGTCCTCCAGGTGCGCGCGGCGCAGGATGTCCGCGATGTTGTCCACTTCCGCGCCGGACGTCGGGTACGTCTGGACCTCGACCCGGCCGCCGTCCCGTACGGCGACCGGCTCCCGGTGGGCGCGGACCGTGTCGGCGGGCAGCCGGGACAGCGGCATGCGCTGGGTGATCAGGCGGGTCGCGGCCAGCAGGGCGGCGCCGGAGCGGCGCGCGGCGCGCAGCACCGCGACGGGGGCGGGGCTGCCGTCCGCGCGCGGGAAGGCGGCCGGGAAGTCCAGGATGCCGTTCACGTCGGCGCCCCGGAAGGCGTAGATCGACTGGTCGGGGTCGCCGAAGGCGACCAGGGTGCGTCCCCCGCCGGCCAGGGCGTGCAGGAGCCGGACCTGGGCGGGGTCGGTGTCCTGGTACTCGTCGACGTACACGGCGTCGTACTGGGCCGCGAGCCGTGCGGCGGTCTCCGTGCGGCGGGCGAGCAGGACCGCGCGGTGGACCAGTTCCGCGTAGTCGATCACGCCCTGGAGGTCGAGCGTGTCGAGGTACTCGGCGAGGAACGCGGCCGCCGCCTGCCAGTCGGGGCGGCCGATGCGGCGCGCGAAGGCGTCCAGGGCGTCCGGGCCGAGGCCCAGCTCACGGCTGCGGGCGAGGACGGCACGGACCTCGTCGGCGAAGCCGCGCGTGGTCAGGCAGGCGCGCAGTTCGTCCGGCCAGCGCACATGGGTCAGGCCGAGCCGCTCCAGCTCGGGCTGGCCGGCGAGCAGCTCACGGACGGTGACGTCCTGCTCGGGGCCGGAGAGCAGGCGCAGCGGCTCGGTGAATCGGTCGCTGTCCTGGTGGGCGCGGACCAGGGCGTAGCAGTACGAGTGGAACGTGGTCGCCCTGGGGGCGCGGGCGGCGCCCATGCGCAGGGCCATGCGGTCGCGCAGGTCGACGGCGGCCTTGCGGCTGAACGTCAGCACCAGGATGCGCTCCGGGTCGCCGCCATGGGCGATCCGGGCGGCCACGGACTCGACCAGCGTGGTGGTCTTGCCGGTGCCGGGACCGGCGAGCACGAGGAGCGGTCCGGTCCGGTGGTCAACCACGGCACGCTGCGCCGCGTCCAGACGAGGGGGGTCCACGACGGCCGGAGGGGTACGGACCAGTCGGTAAGCGCCACGGCTCCCCTGCCGCACCGGGGGGTGCGGCGGGCGCCTGGTGGAGGAAGAGGAGCTCACGTGATGTGCCGGTCCTGGTGGTCGTACTGGCGGGCAGGCGGTCACGCGCGCGGGGCGGTGGCCACGGGATGAGGGGGACACGTGCTGCCGACGCTACGCCGCCGCTCCGGCAGGAAGCAGGGCTTCCGATTCTTACCTCGCGGCACTGCGGTCACGCGTGTCCCACACCTCACGAACGTACGGCATGCCACGGACGTCCCCCATGTCCCCCGAACGGGCCACAGGCCCTCCGCGGCGGCATCCGATGGCGGAAGCTGTCAGGTGTGACCCTCCGCACCCGCGCCGCCGTCCCATCGGGCCCGCCGCATGTCGAGCCGCGGCAGATGGCCCTCGGTGCTCCTGCCCGCCTGCTTCAGCGGCGTGCCCTCCGCGCGGTAGTGGGCGAGCGCGCGCAGTTCGTGTCCGGGCAGCAGCACGCCGTCGGCGCGTACGACCCGCCACCACGGGACGGCGCCGCCGTAGAGGGCCATCACCCGGCCGACCTGGCGCGGCCCGCCCTCCTCCAGCCACTCCGCGACATCGCCGTAGGTCATGACCCGGCCCGGCGGAATCCGCTCGGCGACGTCCAGTACCCGCTCGGCGTACTCCGGCAGCGCGTCCGCGTACTCCGCGCGGGCGTCTCGGGGAGGGCTCTGCTCGCTCATCCACCCCATCCTGCCGCACCCCGCCGACGTTCCGGCGGGGGCCGTGAGGAACGGTCCTCTCGCCCCCGCGCGGTCCTTCGGGCAGACTGTGCGCCCGCGCATCCGCACCCTGATGCCCGTGAGTGTCGGTGGGGCATGCCACCATCGTGCGGGCGGTGACTGGTGATACGAGACCAAGAAGAGACCATGAAGGAGCAGGGCGTGCACCCCGAAGGAGCGGCGGGCACCCCTGACGCCTCGGCGCGCCCCGGTCCCGCCCGCGCGGACGACGGCGGCACCGGCGCGCAGCAGGAAGACACCGGTCCACAGGCGCAGGAAGGCACCGGTCCGCAGACGCAGAAGGGCACCGGTCCGCACGAGCAGGAAGGCACCGGTCCGCACGCGCAGGAAGACGCCGGCCGGCGCAATCAGGAAGACACCGGCCAGCGCAAGGACGACGGCACCGAGGGGGCACGCGCACCCGAGGCGGCGCACGTCCCCGAGAGCGCGCCCCCGGCTCACCCCCCGTGCGCCGACGACGACCCCCACGCCGAGCAGGTGGAGCGCGACGAACCGCTGCTCCCCGCGCGCGTGCACCGCCCCTCCGACCTGATGCGCCTCCTGGTGGGCCTGCTCGGCATCGTGGTGCTGCTCGCGATCGCCGCGTTCGCGCACGGGACGACCTCGGGTCTCGAACAGGACATCAACAAGGGCACCGGGCAGGCCCCGGACCTGCTGATCAAGATCGCGGGGCTGGCGTCCAGCATCGCGATCCTGCTGGTGCCGGTCGCCTTCGCGATCGAACGGCTGATCAAGAGGGACGGGCTGCGGATCGCCGACGGCGTCCTGGCGGCCGTCCTGGCGCACGGAGTGACACTCGCCACCGACCTGTGGGTCGCCCGGGCCGCACCGGACTCGATCCAGGAGGCGCTCACCCAGCCCTCGCCGGGCGACATCCACGCCCTGACCGATCCGGTGCACGGCTACCTGGCGCCCGTGATCGCCTACATGACGGCCGTCGGCATGTCCCGCAGACCCAGATGGCGCGCGGTGCTGTGGATCGTGCTGCTGCTCGACGCGTTCTCGATGCTGGTCACCGGCTACACGACCCCCTTCTCGATCATCCTGACCGTACTGATCGGCTGGACCATCGCCTACGGCACCCTGTACGCGGTCGGCTCCCCCAATGTCCGCCCGACCGGCCAGACCCTGATGGCGGGCCTCAGGCACGTCGGCTTCCACCCCGTCAGCGCGGCCCGCGAAGATGCCGTGGAGACGGAGAACGGCGACCGGGGCCGGCGCTACTTCGTCACCCTGGAGAACGGCCCGCCGCTGGACGTCACCGTCGTCGACCGGGAACAGCAGGCGCAGGGCTTCTTCTACCGCGCCTGGCGCAATCTGACCCTGCGCGGCTTCGCCACCCGTTCCAGCCTCCAGTCGCTGCGCCAGGCACTGGAGCAGGAGGCGCTGCTGGCGTACGCGGCGATCGCGGCGGGCGCCAACGCGCCCAAGCTGATCGCCACCTCCGAACTCGGCCCGGACGCGGTCATGCTCGTCTACGAGCACACCGGCGGGCGCACGCTCGACTCGCTGGCCGACGAGGACATCACCGACGAGCTGCTGCGCAACACCTGGCACCAGGTGCAGGCATTGCAGTCCCGGCGCATCGCGCACCGCAGGCTGGCCGGAGACGCGATTCTGGTGGATCGTTCCGGCAGGGTGATCCTCACCGAGCTGCGCGGCGGCGAGATCGCGGCCGGTGATCTGCTGCTGCGCATGGACGTCGCCCAGCTGGTGACCACGCTCGGTCTGCGGGTCGGTGCCGAGCGGGCGGTGGCCTCGGCGGTCGGGGTGCTCGGCCCGGACGCGGTCGCCGACTGTCTGCCGATGCTCCAGCCGATCGCGCTGACGCGCTCCACGCGCGCGACGCTGCGCCGGCTGGCCCGCGAGCGGGCCCAGCGCGAACGGGAAGCGGTGCTCGAAGCGTCCCGGCAGGCCAAGCTGGCCCGTCTGGAGGAGGCTCCCGAGACGGCCCCGTCCGCCCTCGAGAAGCCCGACAAGAAGGCGGTCCGCGCCGAGCAGCGCGCGGAGAAGCGGGCCATGGACGAAGCCCTCGAAGAGGCCCGCGAGGAGGATCTGCTCACCCAGATCCGGCACCAGGTACTGCGGATCAGGCCCCAGGCGCCCGTGGAACCGGCCCGCCTGGAGCGGGTCCGGCCGCGCACGCTGATCAGCTTCATCGCCGGTGCGATCGGCGCGTACTACCTGCTGACGCAGCTCACCCACATCGAGTTCGGCACGCTGTTCGCGCAGGCCCAGTGGGGCTGGGTGGCCGCGGCGGTGCTGTTCTCCGCGCTCAGTTATGTCGCCGCCGCGATGGCCCTCCTGGGCTTCGTGCCGGAGCGGGTGCCGTTCCCGCGGACCGTGGCGGCGCAGGTCGCCGGGTCCTTCGTGAAGATCGTGGCACCGGCCGCGGTCGGCGGTGTGGCCCTCAACACGCGCTTCCTCCAGCGCGCCGGCGTACGCCCGGGGCTCGCGGTGGCGAGCGTCGGCGCGTCGCAGTTGTTCGGGCTCGGCTGTCACATCCTGATGCTGCTGTCCTTCGGCTATCTGACCGGCACCGAGAAGACGCCGTCGCTGTCGCCGTCCCGCACGGTCATCGCGGGCCTGCTGACCGTGGCGGTCCTGGTCCTCGTGGTCACCTCGGTGCCGTTCCTGCGGAAATTCGTCGTCACGCGCGTGAGGTCGCTGTTCGCCGGTGTCGTGCCGCGGATGCTCGACGTGCTCCAGCGGCCCCAGAAGCTCATCACCGGCATCGGCGGCATGCTGCTGCTGACCGCCTGCTTCGTGATGTGCCTGGACGCCTCCATCCGGGCCTTCGGCGACGGATCGGTGTCGCTGAGCATCGCCAGCGTCGCCGTCGTCTTCCTCGCCGGCAACGCGCTCGGCTCCGCCGCGCCCACCCCCGGTGGCGTGGGCGCGGTCGAGGCGACCCTCACCGTCGGTCTGATCGCCGTGGGCCTGCCCAAGGAGGTCGCCGCGCCGGCCGTACTGCTGTTCCGGCTGCTGACCCTGTGGCTGCCGGTGCTGCCGGGCTGGCTGGCGTTCAACCACCTCACCCGCAAGGGAGCCCTGTAGGCGAGCCTGTCCGGTGCGGTCCCGGCGCTGCCGTGCTGTACCTCGTACGGCCCGCGTCCCGCGCGCCCCGGCGTGCGCGCCCCCACGATGGGAGTATGGCGAACCCGTTCCGGCTGCGCGCCGCCGTGCTGACCACCACCGCTGTGCTGCTCTCCGCTGTGCTGGCCGGATGCGGCGACAGCGGCAAGGACGGGGACCTCACGGCGCAGAAGCTGGACTGGAAGGACTGCCCGGCCCCGTCCGAGGCGGAGGGCGGCGGCAGCCCTCCCTCCCCGCTGCCGAACGGCGGGACATGGCAGTGCGCGACCATGAAGGCGCCGCTGGACTGGAGCAAGCCCAAGGGCGACACGATCGACATCGCCCTGATCCGCGCCCGGGCCAGTGGCCCCGCCGGCAGGCGGATCGGCTCGCTCGTGTTCAACTTCGGCGGCCCGGGCGGCAGCGGCGTGACCACCCTGCCCGCGTTCGGCGCGGACTACACCGCCCTGCGCACCCGCTACGACCTGGTCAGCTTCGACCCGCGCGGGGTCGGCCGCAGCGCACCGGTGGAGTGCGAGAGCGACGCCCAGCTGGACGAGTACTTCCAGCAGGACGCGACCCCGGACGACCGCGCCGAACAGGTCGGGCTCCTGAACCGCACCAAACAGTTCAACGCGGCCTGCGAGAAGAAGTCCGAGAAGATCCTGCCGCATGTGCGCACCACGGACGCGGCCCGCGACATGGACCTGATGCGCCAGGTCCTCGGCGACGACAAACTGCACTACTTCGGCATCTCCTATGGCACCGAACTCGGCGGTGTCTACGCCCACCTGTTCCCGAAGAACGTCGGCCGGGCCGTCCTGGACGCGGTCGTGGACCCCACGCAGAACCCCGAGCAGAGTGCGCTCGGACAGGCCAAGGGCTTCCAGCTCGCGCTCGACAACTTCGCGAAGGACTGCACCTCGAAGACCGAGGAATGCCCGGTCGGCAGCACCGAGCAGGAGGTGAAGGACCGCATCGCGAAACTCCTCGCCGACCTGGAGAAGAAGCCGATCCCGGGCATCTTCCCGCGTCAGCTGACGCAGACCGCCGCCACCAACGGCATCGCGCAGTCCCTGTACTCGAAGGACTTCTGGGAGTACCTCACCGAGGGGCTGGAGCAGGCGTACGACGGCGACGGCAAGGTCCTCATGCTGCTCTCGGACTCGATGAACGGCCGCAGCGAGAACGGCGAGTACAGCAACCTCACGGCGGCGAACATCGCCATCAACTGCTCCGACGAGAAACCCCGGTACACCGCGGACTACGTCCAGCGGAAGCTGCCCGAGTTCCGTGCCGCCTCCCCGCTGTTCGGCGACTACCTGGCCTGGGGCATGGTCGGCTGCACGGACTGGGCGGTGCCGGGCGCCGCCGACCATCCCGACGTCAGCGCACCGGGGGCGGCGCCCATCCTCGTCGTCGGCAACACCGGCGACCCGGCCACCCCGTACGAGGGCGCGCGGAAGATGGTGGACGCGCTCGGCAAGGGCGTCGGCGTCGAGCTGACGTACAAGGGCCAGGGGCACGGCTCGTACGACAGCAAGAACGAGTGCGTGCAGAGCGCGGTGAACGGCTACCTGCTGGACGGGAAGACGCCGAAGGCCGGAACGGTCTGTTCCTGACGCGGACGGGGCCCGCGGACGGGGCCCCGGACGCCGACGTCACCGGTGTCCGGGCCGTCCGCGAAGGCTGGTCCTCGCAACCGGGGCGTCGGTCAGCCGGGCGGGAGACGCAGTGTGGCCAGCGCGCCTCCGTCGGGCGCGTTGGCGAACTCCAGACGTGCCTGGATGACTTGTGCCTGGCCCAGCGCGACCGTCAGCCCGAGGCCGTGGCCCTGGCCGCGCTCGACCGCTCCGGTTCGGAAGCGTTGCGGCCCGTGGGCGAGCAGCTCCGCCGGGAAGCCCGGGCCGTGGTCGCGTACGACGACGGTGGCGCCGTCCACCGTCACTGTGACCGGTGCCCGTCCGTGCCGGTGGGCGTTGCCGACGAGGTTCGCGAGGATCCGGTCCAGCCGCCGCGGGTCGGTGCGTACCGTCCCGGCATCCGTCGCCGACATCCGCACCGTCAGCCCGGTGCGCCGTACCGAGTCCTCCACCACCTCGCCGAGCGGAACGGTCACCGTCTCAGCCTGTTCCGCGCCCGCGTCCAGCCTCGACACCTCCAGCAGTTCCTCAACCAGCGTGCTCAGCACCCGGACCCGGTCCCGCACCAGATCGGTCGCCTCGCTCCCGGGCAGCAGTTCCGCCGAGGTGACCAGTCCCATCAGCGGGGTCCGCAGTTCATGCGCCACATCGGCGGTGAACCGCTGCTCGCTGCGCAGCCGCCGCTCCAGGCTGCCCGCCATCTGGTCGACGGCCACCGAGATGTCCGCGATCTCGTCCCTGCCCCGGCCCGGGCCGCCGGTGCGCGCGTCGAGTTCGCCGTCGGTGATGCGGCGTGCGGTGGCGGCGACCCGGCGCAGTCTCCGGACCATCAGCCCGGTGGCCAGGGCTGACAGGGGCAGCACCACGGCCAGCGCCGCGATCGCCGCGTACACCATGTGCCGGTCGAGTGCCTTACGGCTGAGCCAGTCGAGGTCCATGGCGACGCGGACGCCCGTCCATCGGCCCTCGGACTCCTGGGCGGCCCACATCCAGGGCACATGAGCCACACGTGTGTCGTACCAGGTCTGCGGTCTGCCCCCGGCCTCGCGTACCTGCTCGCGGAGGGTAGGGGGCAGTTCGTCGGGACTCCTGATGACGGGGTCGTACGCGCCGGGCTCCTGCCGCACCGCGTCGGCGAGCTGGAGAACGGCCTTGGCCTCGCCCTCCGCGATCGAGCGCTCGTACGTCGCGGAGTGCACGAGGACACCGATGACCAGGGCGACCACGCCGCAGGCAGTGGCCACCAGAGCGGTGATCTTCCAACGCAGCGAGGCGAAAGGGCGGGGCATGTCAGCGCACCAGCTTGTAGCCGAAGCCGCGGACCGTCTCGATCCGCTCGGCGCCGATCTTCTTTCGCAGCCGTTGCACGCACAGGTCCACGACCCTGCTGTCGCCGTCCCAGCCGTAGTCCCACACATCGCGCAGCAGCCTCTGCCGCTCCAGCACCATCCCCGGATGCGCGGCGAACTCCAGCAACAGTCGCAGCTCGGTCGGCGTCAGGGCCACGGGCTCGCCGGCCAACCGCGCCTCCAGCCCTTCCGTGTCGAGCGTCAGATCTCCGAAGGTGAGCACCCGGTGCCCGGCGGCGGCAGGCTCGGCGGTCGGCTCGGCACGGGTGAAGGAGGCCCTGCGCAGCAGCGCACGTATCCGCGCCACCAGAACCGAGGGCTCGACGGGCTTGACGACATAGTCGTCGGCGCCTGCCTCCAGTCCCCCGACCACGTCGATCGAGTCGCCGCGAGCGGACATCATCAGGATCGGCACCAAGCTGGTCTCCCGCACCCGTCGGCACAGACCGATGCCGTCGAGGCCCGGCAGCATCACGTCCAGAAGCAGCAGGTCGTGTCCGCCCGCGCGGAACAGGTCCAGGCCCGCCAGCCCGTCCTCCGCGGATGCCACGGTGTAGCCGTAGCGCTCCAGCACGAGCCCCACGGCCCTGCGGATCACGGTGTCGTCCTCGACGAGGAGCACGTTCACGGTCTCGGACACCCCTGCCACACCTGCCCTGCTTGTCACATACGCACGATTTCACGATCAGCCACCGCAAGAGTAAGGAAGACTGCGATCAGAAGTTGACCGAGGTGGCGACCGGCCGGTGGTCGCTCCCGGTCCGCTGGAGCGTCCATGCCGCCACGGGCTCGACCCCTTGCGTGAACACCTGGTCGAGCCGCACCACCGGCAGGGCCGCCGGCCAGGTGAACCCGAAGCCCGCGCCGGCCACCTGCTGCGCCGACCGCATCACCGAGGCCACCGGGGCCAGTCCGCGGTCATCGAGGCTTCCGTTGAAATCGCCCATGAGGATCCGCCGCCGCTCCGGAGCTTCGCGGACCGCGCCGGCGAGCCGCACCACGGCGTGGTCACGCCAGTTTGTCGCGAACCCCTCGGCCGGCCGCACCCGCACCGACGGCAGATGGGCCACGAAGACCACGACAGGCCCCTTCGGTGTCTCGACCGTCGCGCGCAACGCCCGCGTCCACGCCATGATCGGCACCGGCCGCACGTCCCGCAACGGCCGTTTGCTCCACAGGCCGACGGTGCCGTCCACCTGGTGGTACGGATAGGTGCCGGCCAGCGCCCGCTCGTACCCGGGGGCGTTCGCGTCGGTCAGCTCCTCCAACCCGATCACATCGGCGCCGGAGGCGACCAGTACACGGCCGGCCGGGCCGGGGTCGGCGTCACCCACATTGTGGCTGACCACAGTCAGGTCACCACCCGTGCCGCGTTTGTCGGCGAGCGTGCCCCCGAAGAGGGACACCCAGGTCACGGCGGGCAGCAAGACGGTGACCAGCGCCGTCGCCGACCGCCGGACCAGGGCGATCACCAGCAGAGGGAGCACGGCCGCGCCCACCCAGGGCAGAAAGTTCTCGACCAGGCTGGGCAGCCGGCCGGGACCGTTGGGTATCCGGCGGTGCAGCAGGAGCGCGGCGGTGCACAGCAGCGCGAGCCCCGCCGTCACCCGCCCGCGCCCCCACGACCACGGTGATGTGAGGCCCTTGGCCCTGGCCCCCTGCTCGGGTCCGGCCGATACCTGCCACGCTGTGCCCGTACCACCGCTCATGCCGACGTCCCCCGTCCCGAAGCCAGCGCCGCGCGGACCGCTGTGATCAGTCGCTCGCTGCGATCGAGGGCCGCCTCGAGGCCCTGTGCCGGGGACGTGCCCGCCCGCTGGTGCAGGACCACCCCCAGCACCAGCCGCTCCCGGCCGTCGCTGTCCGCCGTCGCCGCCCACACGAGGTTCCCGCCGGCCGGGGTGCTGGAGCCGGTCTTGAGGCCCACGACCCCGGGTATCCGCAGCAGCGTGTTCGTGTTCGTGACCGTCCCCGAGACCCCGGGTACGGTCGTACTCCGGGTGGCGACGATCTTCCGGAACACCTTGTTCCTCATTGCCTCCCGGGCCAGTTTCAGCTGATCCCGCGAGGTGCTGACGGTCGTCGTCTCGATGCCGCTCGCGCCCGTGTAGGTCGTGTGGTCCATGCCGAGCCCGGACGCCGCCCTGTTCATCTTCTCGGTGAACGCCTCCTGGCTGCCCGCGTCCCAACGTGCCAGCAGCCGGGCGATGTTGTTGGCCGACGGGAGCAACAACAGTTCGAGCAGCCGGCGCTGCGAGTACCTCTGTCCCGCCTGCACCGGGGCCGTCGACTCCGTCCCGGACACCGACTCGTCGGCCGCCCGCGGGTCGATGGTGATCTCCGGGCCCTGCTGCGTGCCGTGCAACGGGTGGTCGCGCAGGATCACGTACGCCGTCATCACCTTGGTGAGGCTGGCGATCGGTACCGGCGTCTGCTCGCCCCGCGTCCCGAGGCTGCCCAGCCCCTCGACCTCCACGCTCGACTGACCGTCGTCCGGCCACGGCAGCTCTGCCGCGAAGGCGGCGAGGTCCCGGTCCGCCGCCGCGCTGTGGCCGTCGGTGAGCCCGGGCCGGCCGACGCCGACGGCGACGGCCGCGACGGCGACGGCCGACAGGCAGACGAGCGCGATCCACGGCGGCACATGGCGCAGCCGCCGGCCGGGCGGGGAGTACAGCAGCATCGGACGACCTCCGAACCGGGGAAAGTGGGATGCCGCCCACATTCCCGGGCCCGTGTGTCGGGATCACGATGACCGTGTATCAGCCGCCGCTGAGCCGTGTATCCGTTACGCATCCGGCAGAACGAACAGAAGCCCACGGCATCTGACCTGGTCAGATGCCGTGGGCTTCTGCTGGCCCGCCGGTCGGCGGGACGGCCGGTCAGTAGACCGGCTTCTCCGGCTCGATCTGGTTGACCCAGCCGATGACGCCGCCGCCGACGTGGACCGCGTCGGCGAAGCCCGCGGACTTCAGGACCGCGAGGACTTCCGCACTGCGGACACCCGTCTTGCAGTGCAGGACGATCTTCTTGTCCTGCGGGAGGGTCTCCAGGGCAGTGCCCATGAGGAACTCGTTCTTCGGGATCAGCTTGGCGCCGGGGATCGAGACGATCTCGTACTCGTTGATCTCGCGGACGTCGATGATCTCGATGTTCTCACCGTCGTCGATCCACTCCTTGAGCTGCTTGGGAGTGATCGTCGAGCCGGCGGCCGCCTCCTGGGCCTCCTCGGAGACGACGCCGCAGAAGGCCTCGTAGTCGATCAGCTCGGTGACGGTCGGGTTCTCGCCGCAGACCGCGCAGTCGGGGTCCTTGCGGACCTTGACCTGGCGGTACTGCATCTCCAGGGCGTCGTAGATCATCAGGCGGCCGACCAGCGGCTCCCCGGTGCCGGTGAGGACCTTGATCGCCTCGGTGACCTGGATGGAGCCGATGGACGCGCACAGCACGCCCAGGACGCCGCCCTCGGCGCAGGAGGGGACCATGCCGGGGGGCGGGGGCTCCGGGTAGAGGCAGCGGTAGCAGGGGCCGTGCTCGGACCAGAACACCGAGGCCTGGCCGTCGAAGCGGTAGATCGAGCCCCAGACGTACGGCTTGTTGAGCAGCACGCACGCGTCGTTGACCAGGTAGCGGGTCGCGAAGTTGTCGGTGCCGTCGACGATCAGGTCGTACTGGCTGAAGATGTCCATCACGTTCTCGGCTTCGAGCCGCTCCTCGTGAAGGATCACGTTCACGTACGGGTTGATGCCGAGGACCGAGTCACGGGCGGACTCTGCCTTGGAGCGGCCGATGTCGGCCTGGCTGTGGATGATCTGGCGCTGCAGGTTCGACTCGTCGACCTCGTCGAACTCCACGATGCCGAGGGTGCCCACGCCCGCGGCGGCCAGGTACATCAGCGCCGGCGAGCCCAGGCCGCCGGCGCCCACACACAGCACCTTGGCGTTCTTCAGCCGCTTCTGCCCGTCCATGCCCACGTCGGGGATGATCAGGTGGCGGGAGTACCTGCGGACCTCGTCTACGGTGAGCTCAGGAGCTGGCTCGACCAGGGGTGGCAGCGACACGGGGACTCCGTTGGTCGGTCAATCACTACAGTTGTTCTCCTTGTAACACTGCCACGGCCTTCTTCATTCCGAGACACCCGTTCCGAGACGCGAGACGATGTCGTCCCAGTAGCCGGGCATGGTCTCCCAGGGGTCCACGCGACCGTCCCTGTCCGTACGGTCCGTGAAGTAGATCGTGGCCGCCCCCTGCCAGCGCGCGATCCGCAGCGCCTCGTCCAGGTGACCACGGGGCACGCCGTGCACGAAGTGGCAGAAGCGGTCGGGCGGGTAGTCGGCGGTCCACTCGGCCGCCTGCGACCAGCGGTAGTCGGACCAGGGGCCGGAGAAGGTCACCAGCTGGTCGGCGTTCTCGGCGTAGCCGGGGTACGGGTGGCGGCCGTGACCGAGGACGATGTGGGCGGTGTCGCTGATCGCCCGCAGCGTGGTGATCGCGCGGCGGACCTCGGACAGCGCGGTGCGCTCGGTGGGGCAGCGGTCCAGCAGGAAGCCGTCGACGCGGTACCAGTCGAGGTGGCGGTGGGCGTCCGAGAGCAGGTCGCCGAAGGCGCGGGCGCCGTAGGTGAGGTCCAGGTGGCCGAGGACGCGGACGCCGGCGGCGTGGAGCCGGCCCGCGGCTTCCAGGCAGTGCGGGTCGGGGCGGGAGCCGGGGCCGGCGGCGACGTCGAGGACCACCCAGTCCAGCGGGGTGCCGGGGCGGGCGAGTTCCGCCCACTGCGCCGGGGCGACGAGCGGATGGGCGTAGCCGGGGATGCCGAGGGCGGTGCGTACGCCGGTTCCGGTGGCGCCGGCTGTGGTGCTGGTCAGATGCGGCACGCCGCCTCCATCCAGATGTCGGCCAGGGACTCTTCGAGGTTGATGCGGGGCCGCCAGCCGAGCCGGTCGCGCGCGGTGCGCACATCGGCCTGCTGCCAGCTGCCGCAGCCGTCCGGGTACGGGTACGCCACCGGGATCGCGTGCTCGGAGTCGGCGCGGGGGTGCCCGATGGCGCTGCGCAGCGGCCCGGGCGGGGCGTCGAGTTCGTGGAGAGCGCCGCCGTATCCGGCCACACGCGCGAGGACGGCGGCGGCGTCTCTGAGACGGACGGCGCGGCCGGAGCCGATATTGATCACGCCCTGCGCGGCGGAGAGCGAGGCGGCGTGCACGGCACGGGCGACATCGCGGACGTCGACGAAGTCGCGCTGGACGCCGAGGCCGCCGAGCTTGAGTTCGCCGTCGCCGGACTGCATGGCGCGGCGCATGGCCTCCGCGAGCCGGCCGAGCGGGGAGCCCGCCGGGGTAGCGGGGCCGGCCGGTGAGAAGACGCGCAGCACTACGGCGTCCAGGCCGGAGCCGAGGACCAGTTCGGTGGCGGCGAGCTTGCTGACGCCATACGGGCCGCCGGGGCGCGGTACGGCGTCCTCGGCCGTGGAGGAACCGGGCTGGCTGGGGCCGTACTCGGAACCGCAGCCGATCTGCACCAGGCGGGCGCCGCAGCCGCTGCGGCGCAGGGCCTCGCAGACGGTGGCCACGGCGACGGTGTTGTGCCGGGTGAGTTCGCGGGCGCCCCCGCGCGTGGCGCCGGCGCAGTTGATGACGACTCCGGGGTGGACCGCGTCGAGGAAGCGGGTGAGCGCGCCCGGGCTTCCGGTGGCGAGGTCGAAGCGCACGTCGGCGTCGTCGCCGCGGCCGAGCGCGGTGAGCTGGACGGCCGGGTCGGCGAGCAGGCGGTCGGCGACGAAACGGCCGATGAATCCGTTGGCTCCGATCAGCAGGACCCTCATCGGCCGGCTCCCGGGGTGTGCGCGCCGGTGGTACCGGCCGGGTCGACGGCTCCTGCGGCTGCGCCGGGCGCTCCGGTGGTGCCGGGGGTTCCGGACGCTCCGGGTCGGGAGGTGGTCATCTGGTGTTCTCCTTCAGGGGGGTCGTGCGGTTGCCTCCGGCGGTGGGTCGGGCCGGGGCGGAAGGTTCAGTCGGGTGCTCCCGTCGGCGCGTGGGCCGAGGCCTGGGTGAGGGTGCGGCCGGCGTGCCAGAGCAGGGCCAGGGCCACGGTGCCGCAGGCGAGGGCCGGTACGGCGGCCTCGCCCCAGGCACCGACGAGGGTCTCGACGGGGGGCGCCAGGAAGGCGCAGCCGGGCAGTCGGCCGGCCAGCGGCAGCGCGACAGCCGCCGCCTCCGTGGCCACGGCGGCGCCCAGCGCGAGGGCGGGGGCGTGCCGGTGGCGGTGCACGGTGAGCAGGCGGGCGAGCAGGAGGAGGGCGCCCAGGGTGAGCGCCTGCGGGTAGGCCGCGGGCTCGCGCAGGAAGGCGCCGCAGAGCGCGAGCAGAGCGGCGAGGGCGGCCAGGAACAGGGCGAACGCGCCGAGCAGCAAGGGTTTCGCGGCGGCCGTGAAGTCCTCAAGGCCCCGGCTGCGGGCGAGCCTGCGCCGGGCGCCGACGGTGAGGAGGTGCGCGGACCAGGCCGCCGGGGCGCAGGCCAGCAGGAGGGCCAGGACGGGCACGGTGGCCGTGGGCCAGGGGGCGTCCGGGGCTCCGGTGGGCAGGGCGTCGGGGCCGCCCGTCAGGACGGTGTGGAGGAGGCCGTCGCCGACGAGGGCGTACCCGAGCAGCCAGAGTGTCCACGCGCGCGTGCCGACGGCGGTGCCCCACGCGCGCGTGCCGGGCGTGGTGCCCCACGCGCGCGTGCCGGGCGGGCCGGCGAGCGGGCCGTGACGCAGGGCCGCTCGCGTGGCGAGGGCGACGGCGAGGAGACCGCCGAGTGCCACCAGCAGGCGGAGGTGTCCCTGGGTGAGCCGCGGTCCGGCGACCGTGGCCGCGCCGAGCGCTCCGGGCAGGAGAGCGAGCAGGACCCAGCCGACGCGGACGCGGGGCACCGGCAGGGACTCGGGCTCCGCGCGCGGCTCGGTGGCGCGGGGCACGCGCGCGTACAGCTCTTCCGCGAGCGAGAAGACGTCACGGTGCCGGAAGCGGGCGGCGGTCCGGTCGGTGACCCCGTGCGCCTCCAGCCCCGCGGCGATCTCCAGGGGATCCACGGCCCGCTCACACAGCTCCCGGTGCCGGTGCAGCAGGGCCTTCACCGGGTCGCCGGACCCCCGGCGGGGCGCGGGGGCCCACTGCCGCCGGGCACGTGCACCCGCCCTCGCATCCGACGATCCCGACTCGGGCCCGGACGCCTCCCCAGCGAGACCGGCCGACGAGCCGGAGTCATGCCGGGCCGGCTCACCTATGGCATCGGCTGTCGAAGTGAAGGCGCGCTGATCCGTCCGGCCGGTCGCGTCGGCTGTGCCGAGCCCGGCGGCCGAGGGCACAGGGGCGGTGGTCGTCCTGGCGACCTCTGCCGACGGCTCCCCGCCTGCGACGTCGTCGGGCACGCCCGCCAGCCACTCCCCCGACCACGTGTCCCACGGACCGGCCCCGCTCGGCATCCCCGGCCGGTCCGCTCCGGTCGGCTCGCTCCGGCCCGGTGTGTCGCCGCCCCCGGCGAAGTCGGCACCGCCCGACCCGCCCGCCGGACCAGTAGCCGGCCCATCCGTCGGACGCACATCCGGCTCACCCGCCCCATCCCTAGAACGCACAACCGGCTCACCCTCCGGACGAGCATCCAGCTCCCCCGCCAGGTCGGAACCGAGCCCCCCGCCGGCGAGACCGCCACCAGGCGTCCAGGTGCTGTCCAGCTCGCTCATCGGGCGCCCTCCGTCGCCAGTGGTGTGGCCCTGACCGGGGTGTTCGTGGCCCAGGTGGGGATGCCTCGGGACAGGACGCGGGGTGCGGGGCCGGTCCAGTGGCCGGGGACGTGGGACTCGGCGGGGGCGGCGAACGGCAGGGGCTCGCCGGACTCGTCCAGGACCACCCGGCGGACCGGGCAGTGCGAGACGATCTCCAGGTAAATGCCGTGAAATGCCGCGATGTTCTGCTCGACGGTGAACAGTTCGAGCGCCCGGGCGCGCGCGGCGGCACCGAGGCGCTCACGGCGCTCGGGGTCGCGCAGCAGCGCCACGCACGCCTCCGCGAGCGCCCGGGGATTGCGCGGGGGCACCACCAGGCCCGTGCCGCCGATGACCTCCACCACCGCGCCCACGTCCGTGGACACGGTGGCACGGCCGCAGAACATGGCCTCGACGAGGCTGATCGGGAAGCCCTCCACGACGCTGGAGAGGACGACGACCGCGCCGGCGGCGTACGCGTCGGGCAGCGTCGGCACGTCGGGGGCGCCGACCTCCTCGAAGGAGACGGGGTTGTCGCCGACGGCGTGCGCGCCCTCCGCCTCGTCCGGGAACAGCTGCGCGGCGAGCGCCCGGCAGTGGCCCAGGTAGGCGGCACCCTCGGCGCCGGAGGGCGCGCCGACGATCCGCAGACGCGCCTCGGGCTCCTCCTTGCGCACCTCCGCGAAGGCGTGCAGCAGCGACACCAGATCCTTGGCGGGGTCCACGCGTCCGACCCAGACCAGGGTGTGCGGGTCGGCGCGGTCCGGGGACTCGCCGACCTCCGTGAAGCGGTCGGCCGCCATGCCGGGGTACACCATGCGGATCCGGGCGCGGTCGGCACCGCACCGTTCCTGCCAGCGGCGGGCGTGGGTGTTGCCCGGGGTGAGGATCTCGGCTCCCCGGTACACCTCGGCGGCGAGCCGGCCGTAGAAGGCGCCGAGCAGGGCGCGTACGGCGGGGGCGGCGGCGTCGGGACCGAGGGTCAGGTAGTGCGAGCGGAGCTGCACGCCGTATTCGGTGACGAGCAGCGGTACGCCGGAGAAGTGCCGGGCGAGGAGTCCGCAGAGGGCGGCGGCACCGCCCGAGGTGGCGTGGCAGAGGTCGGCCGCGCCGAGGCCGTCGTCGCCGTACCAGTCGAGGGAGAGGGGGCGCAGGGCGCGTTCGAGGTGCGCGGCGACGGTGAGCAGATCGGGTACGCGCGCCTCGCGTGCCGTGCGCAGCGCGCGGGGGGCGCGGCAGGCGCCTTCCAGTGCGCGTACGGCCGCGTCGGAGCGCAGGGCGCCGACGAGTCCGCCCTCCTCGCGGGCGAGTTCGGCGAGCCCGTACAGCGCGCTGCCGAAACGGTCCGCCAGATCAGCGGGCGCGTCCTGCGACCGGACGTCCGACGCCCGGCCGGCCCCAGCCGCGATGCTCCCGGCCCCGTCACCCCCTGCGCCCTCGCCCCCGTCGGCCCCGGCGCACACCGCCGCCACCAGTTCCCCGTAGCACTCCGCGAAGCGCCGGCGTGCGCGTCGGCCGTAGGCGGCCCCCTCGCCCCCGGCCGTCCACAGCGGCGCGGTCCGCACCCGGCTGACCTGCGGTGGGAGCGGAACGCAGCCCTCGGCCTCCTGGTGCTGGCCACGGCTGAGCGCGTAGACGTCGAACTCGTGCTGTTCGAGTCCCCGCACGAGCCGGTCGCACCAGAGCATGGCGTCACCGCTCACATAGGGATAGCCACCCTCGGTAACCAGTCCTATGCGCACGTGTGCACCCCCGATCTCCCGTCTGGGGAGCCGCCGTTGTCCTGGCGGCTCGCAGCGGGACGAACGTAAGGGGACAAGGCGGTGGGGGGGGGGGGGGGGGGGGGGGGGGGGGGGGGGGGGGGGGGGGGGGGGGGGGGGGGGGGGGGGGGGGGGGGGGGGGGGGGGGGGGGGG
>NZ_JBVHWM010000052.1:19374-71571 GCF_055564375.1 Streptomyces sp. NPDC029138 | reverse complement strand
TCGCGTCGTCAATGGCGTCGGCGAACTTCTCCAGCGCCTTGGCCATCTCCCGCGAGGACTTCGCGAGGTCGCTCAGCCAGCCGCCGTCCTGGTCCCTCGCGTAACGGCCCCAGAACTTCTCGAACGCCTCGATCGACTCACCGGTGTTGTTGTGGATGATCGAGGACGCACTGCGGTGCACGGGAGCGCGGACATCGTCTACCGAATCGGCAAAGGCACGCCAGGCCTTCGCCGCGTCCCTCAGCTTGCCGGAGTCCGCCTCCGGCCACCACAGGCCCAGCTTCAGAAGGATGTGGCGGGCCTTGTCCTCAACGCTCACCGGCACCGTCGCTCTGCTTGTCGGTCTTCACTTCAGTGAACATGCCGGCGATGAGCTGGTCGTTGTCCACGTGCCCGTCCGACAGGTCCGCCAGCGCCTCGTGAATGCTCGTCAGGCCGAGCACCAGGATGCCCGCCGCGCTCTCGATCTTCTTCTGCTGCGGCTTGTAGGCGTTGCCGAACTTGTCGCCCTGCTCGTCGTGGCCCCAGGGCTCACCGAGGCCGTCCAGGGTCTGGATGAGTGTCGTCAGTGCCTTGCTCAGATCGATGGCCCCCTGGTGGAAGGCCGGTGCGGCCGCCTTGATGTCGGCGGTCTTGATGTCCAGGACCTTGCCGGGCACCTTGCCGTCGCCCATCGCCGTCGCCTCCCCCTTCGCAGCTGCGGCTCCGACCATAGGGCAGACGGGTAAAGGGAGTGCCATGTCGGCCCTGCGCGTGATGGGGCCCGTCGACCATTCGTCTCAGAGTTCTCCTGCTGGTTGGCCGTGATGACGTTCCGAGGAGCGGGTGGGTGATCACCTCGTCAGCCGAAGAGATGACCAACGGGGCCGCGGTGATGCGGGCCCGCGCCTCAGCCAGAACTCGGGGTCGAACGGGTGGCGGGCAGGCGTGCAGAGCCCTTCGGGTGCACGTCCTGGGAGCCATCTGGGAGCCAACCCGCTCCCCGGACCCCTTCCAGGCCCCGCGACACCAACCGAGCCCATCCGTCTGAGCTGGGGAAACGTGATCGAAGCTGGCAGGCTCACCAACCGAACCTCATTCGGGACGAAGAGGTCGTGGCTTCGAATCCCGCCACCGGGATGTTTTGGGAGCCGTTTGGGAGCCGACTTCGGAATCCGGCTCCCAAGGAGCGCTGGTGCACGCCCAGGAGCCCGACGCCTCCGAGCGCGGTCGACTCACGTTCAAGCGGCCGACTCCTGTCCCGGACCGACTTCTTCCGGTGGGTCGAGAAGCCTGAAGTCACAGTCGCCCGGACGGCGCCCCAAGCGCCGGACCATCAGAGCACCGAGAAGTGCGACCCCAGGGCCACCAACCGGCCCCGAGTCCGTACCGACGTAGAAGAAGGCAAGGGATACATGTCCCCGAGGGCAGCCTGCCTGAGACGCGGTTTCTGGTCCACGCGCCGCCGATGACGATGCCGATCTTTGTGGGCGGCCGACCCCGCCTCGTCCGACGCCGACGTCCGCGCGAAGGACCGGCCGGTTCGCTCCCAGGCGAGCGGACCGGCGCGGCTCCGTATCCGATCTGGCCCCAGGCGGTCATGGCGCTTCCTGACCGACGGCTGCCGTGCACCCTCACCGCTCCGATAGCATGTTCGAACTAACGACGATCATCCCTCCGCCTCACACCAGAAACCATGCCATGCAGTGCGAAAAGTGACCCGGTCAACCACATAACAAATCGGCCAGACAGTTGACATCTAGAGCATCGCGGATGTTTTCGCGAACAAACGGGAGAACGACGCCCGCCGTGTGGCGTCAACCACGCGCGATACTGTGGGCCACGGCTGGTGTGGCGGCACTCGGCTTCCTCATCACGCTGGAGATAGTCGCGCGTCGCTACGCAGGTATACCGGGGCCGTTGACCGAACAGGCGAAAGAGGCGATATTCGCGCCCAAGCCGGGGCCGCCGTACGCCGGTCTGGCCTTGATGATGGTGGTACTCACCGGGCGGCAACGGTTCATCGCGGCTGTTGTCGCGATCGGCATCGACGTCGTTTTCGTACTGGTGCGATGGGCGTTCGACGCCAGGGTGGCCGACGGCCATTTCTTCGGCAACGGCGCGTTGTGGGTGCTGCTGGGTTACGCGGTCATCGCCGTCACGCGCCGCAGCGGCCGGGAACGTGTCCTGCTGCTGAAGGGCGTGGGGCTGGGCCTGCTGCTGGTGACCGGCCGCAAGACGGGCGACACCTGGCTGCTCATCACCTCGAAGACCCGCCCGGCCGTGCTCGATCAGTACGTGGCAACCGCCGATCACGCGCTGGGCAACCCCTCGTGGCTGATAGGCCGGTTCGTCGAGGCCACCGGCCCGATCGGCACCCATCTCCTCGGCCTGGTCTACGCGCAGCTCGCGGTGGCCGCGGTCGTCGTCGCGCTGTACCAGCTGCGCAACGTGAGGGTCGACGGCCGCTTCCCACGCCATCATCTGGTGCGCACCTTTCTGGTGATCGGCCTCCTCGGGCCGGGCATCTACATGCTCTTCCCGGTGGTCGGACCGGTCTTCGCCTACGGCCCGGGTGCCTCCGGCACCGGCGGCGTGCAGTGGGCGGTGGCCAACCTGTGGCCGCACACACCGCCGCCCCTCAGTGCCCCGCACCCGATGCCCTACGACGAGATCACCCCCCGCAACTGCATGCCCAGCCTGCACACGGCGTGGGCCACCGCGATCTTCATCCATACCCGCAGCGGCCCACGGATTCTGCGGTACGCGGGCACGTTCTGGCTGATCGCCACGCTCGCCGCAACGCTGGGCTTCGGCTACCACTACGGCACGGACCTCGTCGTCGGCGTGGTGTTCGCGCTCACGATCGAGGCGGCCCTGCGCTCGCTCGACCGCGGCTGGGATCGGTCAGGAGTCCGGCTTGTCGCTTACGGGGTCGCGGTCTTCGCCGCGCTCCTGGTGTCCTATCGCTATCTGCCGGTGGAGATGGCCGAACATCCGTGGTTGTCCGGACCACTTCTCATTCTGGCGATGGCCTCAGTGGTCCACGGCTACGTACGAATCACCGGACTCCGGGAACCGAAGGCCGCTCGGGCACGACAGCCGGAATCACAACCCGAGCTGGTGTGAAATGTCCCATCAGCTGTCCCGTGGCGGCCCAACCAGGTGCGGGGCCTGCGTGGCCTTCGTTCCGGAGAAACGTACTTCCCCTCGGAAACCACCGGTGGCGGTGCGGCTGAGACCCGCCGTGCGAACCCCGCCTTGATGCGCCGACAGCCCCCGAGGGAGACTTCACGGGTGATCCAGCCCGGCGACCGACCCGAAACCCTCGTGGGACGCCTGCGAGAAATCGACTTTCTGCGGCGTTTCCTCCAGCAGACCGGAGTGAACGGCGGCACGTTGCTGCTGTCCGGAGACGCGGGTGTGGGCAAGACGGCCCTGCTGGAGGCGACCGCCGACGCCGCCCGCGCGTCGGGGACGACGATCCTGCGCGTGACCGGAGCCGAGTTCGAGGCCGAGGTGAGCTTCGCCGGGCTCAACCAGGCCCTGTTTCCCCTGGTCGACGAATTCTCCGCACTGGGAGACGAACACGCCGGGGCGCTGCGGGTCGCTCTGGGCTTCGCGGTCGGTCCCGCTCCGGACCGGCTCCTGCTGTCCAACGCCGTGACCCTGCTGTTCCGCAGAGTGGCCGCGCGTGCGCCGCTGCTCCTGATCATCGACGACCTGCCCTGGCTGGACCGGGCCAGTGCGGTGGTGCTGAGCTTCGCGGCACGCCGGCTGATCGGCAGCAGGGCCGGGCTCCTGGCGGCCTTCAGAACCGGATCGGCCGGCTATTTCGACATCAGCGGCCTGCCCGAGCTGCCGTTGCGGGCCTTGGACGACGAAGCGGCTGCCCAGCTGCTGGCAGAGCGCTTCCCCGGCCTCCACACTCAGGTCCGGGCGCGGATACTGAGCACCGCGCAGGGCAACCCTCTCGCCCTGCTCGAACTCCCGCACGCCGTGCGGGAAACCCGGCGCGGCCCCGCCGAGCCCGTGCCCCGGATACTCCCGCTGAACCAGCGCCTGCAAGGGCTGTTCGCGGCCCGGGTGGCGGCGCTGCCCGCCGCGACCCGTACCCTGCTGCTCACCGCCGCGCTGGAGAGCACCGGTGACCTCAGGGTGCTGCAAGCCGCGGCAGGCGCCGGTTACCGGCTGGACGATCTCGCACCCGCCGAGCAGGACCAGCTCGTCAGGGTCGCGGCCGCCTCGCACACGGTGGCCTTCCGGCACCCGCTGATCCGGTCCGCTGTCGTGGCGGAGTCGACCTCGGCCGAGCGCCGGCAGGCGCACCAGGTCCTGGCGGAGGTCTTCCGCGACGATCTGGAGCGCCGGGCGTGGCACCTGGGCGAAGCCACCGTGGAACCCGACGAGGAGGTGGCGGCGCTGCTGCAAGCGGCGGCCCGCCGTGTCCGGGGACGCGGGGACTACCAGGCTGTCATCTCTCTGCTGTGCCGGGCCGCCGATCTCAGTCCCACCGCGGAGGCACGCGCCGGCCGCCTGGCCGAGGCCGCCTACATCGGAGCGGAAGGCCTGGCGGCGGGCAGCACCCCGGAACTGCTGCGGGACGTCCACCAGTCCGACGATCAGCCGTCCGCTTCCCTGCACTACGCGTCGGCGGCCGCGCTCCAGCTCCTCGAATCGGACGGGCACGTGGACACCGCACACCGCCTGCTGGCCGAGGCGATCGAGGCGTGGCCGAACCGTGCGGACGCCGACGACGAGGAACTGGTCATCGCGCTGTTCACCCTCGCCCTGGTCTGCCTCGTCGGAGGACGGGCCGACCTGTGGACGGCGTTCCACAGAGCGGTGGCCCGTCTCCGGCCCGAGCCGCCGGAGTTGCTGGTGATGACCCCCGGCCTGTACGCCGCCGATCCCGTCCGCACCGGCGTGGCCCTGTTGCCGGTGCTGGACGCCCGGCTCGCGACGATCCATCAGGAACGGGATCCCGAGGTGGTGCAGAACGTGGCGGCGAGCGCGATCTACGCGGACCGGCTGGCCGAGGTGCGGGAGGCACTGTGGCGGTCCATCCGGCAGGGCCGGGCCGACGGACCCGGCAGGCGACGGATCGTCGCTCTCATGGATGTGTGCTTCGACGACTTCGTCCGCGGTGAATGGGCCGAGGCCGGCGAACTCGCGGCCGAGGGTCTCACGGTGTGCGAGGAGTTCGGGGGCAGGTTCTTCAGCTTCTACTTCCGCTACCACCAGGCTCTCCTCGCCGCCGTTCAGGGCCAGTTCGAGACCAGCCGCGCCCTCACCGACCAGATGATCGGCTGGGCCGGTCCGCGCGGCGTGGGCATGGCACAGACGTACGCCCGCCATGCCTTGGTCCTGGCCCACCTCGGGGAAGGCGACTTCGAGTCGGCCTATCAGCACGCGACGGAGATCAGTCCCGCCGGGACCCTCGCCTCACATGTACCGCACAGTCTCTGGGTGGCCCTGGAACTGGTCGAGGCCGCCGTCCGCACGGACCGCAGGGCCGAGGCCGAGCGGCACGTACGCGTGCTGCGCGAGTCGGGCGTCGCCGCTCTCTCGCCCCGGCTCGCGATGCGGGAAGCGGCCGCCGCGGCACTCGTCGCCGATGACGAGGCCGTGGAACTCTTCGACCGCGCCCTGGCGGCGCCGCGAACCGGCGAGTGGCCCTTCGACACCGCGCGGGTCCGCCTGCTCTACGGCGAACGGCTGCGCCGCTCGCGGGCGGTGAGCGAGGCGAAGGCCCAGCTCAGGCAGGCACTCGACGCCTTCGAGAAGCTCGGTGCCGCGCCTTGGGCGGCGCGCGCCGAACGAGAGTTGAGGGCGGCGGGGCAGGCCGCGCGTACCGCCTCCACCACCCAGGGGGTGGCCGCCCTGACTTCGCAGGAACTGGAGATCGCGCGGCTCGCGGCGTCCGGTCTGACCAACAAGGAGATCGGCGAGCGGCTGTTCATCTCACCGCGGACGGTGAGCAGTCACCTGTACCAGATCTTCCCGAAGCTGGGCATCACCAAGCGGGCGGCCCTGCGGGACGCGATCGGCAGCGACGACGCCTGATCCGCGAGGCGGACCTCGCACCACCCGGTCATCGGAGCCAAGTCCAGCCGACCTCCACCCGCCCCTTCAGCCCCGTGAGCCACCCCTCCACCATGCGCTGGGCGCACTCCGGATCCGCTTCCCGGTGTGCGATGGCGGCGGGGCCGCGCGCCGCGAACCCCATGAGGACCAGGGTCCGGCCGCCGTGGGCCAGGAGCAGCCACTCCTGGTACAGGCCGATATCGGTGCCCTGCGCGAACCACGCCAGGCGGCTGCCGGGGCTGTACTCGCCGACCCGTGCGCGCACCTCCAGCCCCTCCAGCCGATAGGCGAACTCGCTGTCGGTCCGCAGCCCCGGCGACTCGGTGTCCTCCGCGGGCCCGTCGTCGATCGGCGTGACATCCCGTGCCCAGCTGCACAGGTCGGCCAAGTGTCCGAAGACGGCCGCCGGCCGCGCGTCGATGTCGGCCTCGGCGACGGCCCAGAGGTCCGAGAAGTCGGGGGAGTAACCGATCGGCCAGTGCAGAAGTCGGTGGCCGTCCGGCTGATCCGGTCCGGGCGCATCGAACACGATGTCTTCCTCCGTGCGGCTCCTGGTGGTTTCTTCACTCACCAGGCTTCCCGACGGCACACGGGCGGGCATCAGTCATTCGACGGGGTACCGCGCGTCATGGCATCGCGGCCGGTGCCGGCACCCCGCTCAGCCCCGGCAAGGAGCCGGGCACCCGACATGAACAGGGTCAACGTCTCGTAGGAGAACGCAGCCGTACCGACCCGGACAGGCGGTGACGTTGACGGTGAACGTGCCCCAGGGGAAGACGCCGCCCGTCCACGCGTGCAGGGCACGGTCGGTGAGGTAGCGCAGCAACGCGCCCACCAGCCCGCCGACCGCGACGAGAAGCCAGTTCACGGCGTGTCGGCGGTCATACCCCGCCGCCGCGGGCGTGCCAGGAGCCGGTGGGTCACCGCCGCGGCGCACCCGACCGCCCCGAGCGCGGAGGTGGTCCAGGGGAAGGTGCCGGGCCCGTGGGACACAGTTGTCCGGCGCCGTAGCGCGCGACGGAGCCGACGCCCCCCGGCCGCGACCGCGGCGAGCAGCGCCGTTCTCTCACCGGCCGCTGCTGGGCACGGGCCTCGCCCTGGACGACGGCGGCCGGACGGATGGCCGTGATCATGACGCGTCTTCGCGCGAGCGTGGTGACCGGTCCGCTCAGTGACCGGCGGCCAGGTCCGGCAGCAGCCGGGCCGCGTTGCGGGTGGTCAGCGCGCGCCAGGTGCCGCCGGCCGGCTGTTCGGCGGCGTCGACGGAGGCGATCTGCGCGACGGTTCCGGCGGCCGGGGTCCAGCAGTAGTCGCTGCCGTAGAGCAGGCGGTCGTAGCCGAAGGTCGTCGTGAGCACCGGGATCTGGTGCGGGAAGGGGCTGCCGGCCATGTCGAACCAGAGGCCGCGCAGCTGCTCCTGCACGGTGGGGCCGTCCTGGGCGCCGATGCCGAACACGGTCCGGAACAGCTCCATGCGGTCGGCGAGCAGCGGCAGGGCGCCGCCGCCGTGGGTGAAGACCCACTGGATGCGCGGGTAGCGGCGCAGCACTCCGCTGAACAGCAGGTCGGAGACGGTACGGGTGGAGTCGAACAGGAACTCCAGCATGGGCCGGGGCCGGTCCAGGGCGACGGCCTCGTGGCAGGGCGGCGAGGTGGGATGGACGAAGACGACGGCGCCGCGCTCGTCCAGGTCCCGCCAGAGGGGTTCGAAGCGGGCGTCGCCGAGATAGGCGCCCGCGTGGTTGGTCTCGACGGCGACGCCGTGGCTGCCGAGGACGTCGAGGACGTGGGCGGCCTCGGCGCGGGCGCCGTCCACGTCGGGCAGCGGGAGGGAGGCGAAGTGCCCGAAGCGGCCGGTGTGTGCGCGCAGCACGTCCGCCGCGAACTCGTTGACCCGCCGGCTCAGCAGGCGCGCGGCGCGGTCGTCGCCGAAGTGGGTACCGGGCGACGAGACGGACAGCACGCTGGTGCGGATGCCGTGGGCGTCCATGAGGTCCAGGTGCTCGGCCGCCGACCAGGTGGGATAGCCCCGCATGCCGTCGGGGAGCAGATGCCCCGCGGCCTTGGCGGCCTCGACGTAGTCGGGGGTCACGAAGTGGGCGTGGACGTCGACGAGTTGCTCCGCTGTCGCGGTCACGGGGAGGTCCTCCGATCCTGGCCGGCGACATGAGCGGGGCGCGTGCCGTGGGCTGGGGCGTGCGGTCCCTGAGGCTCCGTGCTGCGGCGCCTCGGCCGGTTCCCCGATTCTCGTCAGGCGGCCCGCGGGAGGGCCATGGGGTGATCCCCATGGCCGGACGGGGCGGCCATGGGGATCACCCCACGGCCGGGGGGCGGCCCCGTTCCTAGCTCGACGCCGGTCCCGTGCTGTCCCGGGCTATGAGTTCGGGCAGCGGTACCTGGACCGTGCCCGGGGCGGCTCCGTCCAGCAAGGACACCAGTTCCCGGGCGGCCGTACGGCCGAAGGCCACCGTGTCCCGGGAGAGCGCGGACAGCCAGGGCTTGACCATCCGGCATAGCGCGGAGTCCTCCCAGGAGACCACCGACACGTCGTCCGGCACGGTGAAGCCCAGTTCGGCCACGGCGGCGACGCCCGCGACCGCCATCACGTCGTTGTCGTAGATCAGCGCCGTGGGCGGGGTCGGGGCGGTCAGCACCCGGCGGGTGACGGCGGCTCCCTGCGCGTCGGAGTAGTCGGTGGTCACCGAGCGGACCTCGGTCAGCCCGCGCCGCTCGGCCTCGGCGCGCAGGCTCCGCACCCGCCGCTGGGTGTGCGCGAGGCCGGGGAGCCCGGCGATGTGCACGATCCGCCGGTGGCCGAGCGCGTGCAGTTCGGCGACGACGGCGGCCATCGCGCCGGCGTCGTCGGCCCACACCGCCGACAGCCGTGGGTCCAGCCCGGCCGGCGCGCCCCCGATCACCACGGCGGGCAGGCCGAGTTCGTCGAGGAGGGCGGGGCGGGGGTCGTCGGTGCGGGGGTCGACCATGAGGACGCCGTCGACCCGGTGCTCGGCCCACCAGGTCCGGTATACCGCGCATTCGTCGGCAATGTCCTCTACAACTTGGAAGAGCAGACCGAGATGTCTCTCGGCCAGCACTTCCTGGATGCCCGAGACCAACTGGAGGAAGAACGAGTCCACACCGAGGGTGTGCGCGGGCCGGGCCAGTACGAACCCGACCGTCGCCGCCCCCTCACCGGACAGCTGGCGTGCGGCGGTGCTCGGCCGCCAGCCCAGCTGCTCGGCCACCCGGCGCACCCGGGCCCGGGTCACGTCCGAGACCCCGGGGCGGTTGTTGAGGGCGAAGGAGACGGCGCTCTCGGAGACCCCCGCCCGCCGCGCGATGTCCTTCATCGTCGGCCGGCGAGCCGGTGCACGCTTGTCCGCCACGTCCGCTCCCATTCCCTGCCATCGAGCACTAATGCGCTTGAGCGCTGTCAGCCTAAAGCGCATTAGCGATCAGAGGCAAGAGCCGCGCCACGCGCCTGTCCGGCCCACGTCAACCCCGCCTGACCTGCGACTTCTATCGATGCCGGGAAGTTTTCAGCCGAATCCATTGACATTTTTCCGCCGAAGGATGCAATGTCTGCCCCTGAACCCGTGGCCGGCATCGTCGCCGTGGCCCATCGTCCGAAGGAGCCCCCAGCCGTGCGCATATCCCGCAGAACCCTCGCCACCGCTGTCGCCGTCGCGGCCCTGCTGCCGCTCAGTGCCTGCGGCTCCGGGAACGACGACAGCTCGTCGGGCGACGCCTCGGGCAAGATCGAGGGCAACATCACCTTCCAGACCTGGAACCTGCGCGCCAACTTCAAGCCCTACTTCGAGGGCGTCATCGCCGACTTCGAGCACAAGTACCCGGGCACCCACGTGAAGTGGGTCGACCAGCCCGCCGAGGGCTACGCGGACAAGCTCAGCGCGGAGGCGGCCGGCGGCACGCTGCCCGACGTCGTCAACGTCTCTCCCGACCTGGCCGCCCCGCTCGCCAGGGCCGGGCTCGCCCTGGACCTGGACAAGGACAAGACGGCGGCGAAGTACAAGAGCGAGTACCTGCCCGGTGCGTGGAGCAGCACCGACATCCCGGGCCTGCCGGGCACCTGGGCGTTCCCCTGGTACCTGAACACCGGCCCGCTGTTCTACAACAAGGCCCTGTTCAAGGAGGCCGGCCTCAACCCCGACCAGCCGCCGAAGACGTACGCCGAACTGTTCAAGGACGGCCTCCAGATCTCCAAGAAGACCGACGGCAAGGTCGCCACCCTCGCCAACGTGCCGGCCGTCGAGGACTTCGGCCGCTACGGCGTCCAGCTGATGAACAAGGAAGGCACCGCCTTCACCTTCAACGACGCCAAGGGTGTCGAACTCCTCACCAAGTACAAGGAGTTGTACGACGCCAAGGCCCTCGACCCGCAGGCCCTGACCGCAACGCCCGAGTCGTCCGGCCAGAAGTTCCTCACCGGCGCCGTCGCCATGAACCCCGGCAGCGCGCTGGACCTGAAGAACTTCAAGACGCAGGCGCCGACCTTGTACAAGAACATCGGCATCACCGACCAGATCACCAGCACCGGCCACGTCAACATGTACGTGCAGAACGTGATGGTGAACGCCCAGTCCAAGCAGAAGCCCGCGGCCGTGGCCTTCGCGCACTTCGTCACCGACGCCAAGAACCAGATGGCCTTCGCCAAGCAGGTCGCCATCTTCCCGAGCACCGGCGGCTCCCTGAACGACCCGTACTTCACCAAGGAGGACGGCACCGACGAGACCCGGGTCCGGGTGGCCGCCGCCAAGTCCCTGAAGACGGCCGTGAACTACACGCCGGTGCTGTTCAGCGACCAGATGAAGACCGCGCTCCAGCAGGAGGTCGCCAAGGCGCTCCAGGGCAAGGAGAGCCCCAAGCAGGCGCTCGACAACGCTGTCAAGGCCTGCGACCAGCTGCTCAAGCAGGGCTGATCCGCTGTGGCCCTCTCCTCCCCTGCTCGCCGGGGCTCCCGGGTGCGGCGTCAGCTGCCCACCAGTCCGTGGCTCTTCGCCGCACCCGGGTTGCTGGTCACCGCCGCGTTCGTGCTGTACCCGTTCGTGTCGACCGTGGTGAACTCCTTCACCGACCGTCGCACGCTGATCCCGGGCCAGTTCGTCGGTCTCGCCAACTACCGCGAGATGCTCCACGACGACATGTTCTGGATCGCCCTGCGCAACAGCACGCTGTACATCCTCGGGGTCGTCCCCGCGCTCGTGATCCTGCCGCTGCTGCTCGCCCTGCTGGTACAGAAGCACATCCCCGGCATCGCCTTCTTCCGGTCCGCCTTCTACACCCCGGTCGTCGCCTCGATCGTGGTCGTCGGCCTGATCTGGGTGTGGCTGCTGGACGAACGCGGCCTGATCAACTCGCTGCTGGAGACCCTGGGCGCGAGCCCGGTCGGGTTCCTCAGCGACCAGTGGCTGATCCTGCTCAGCGCCATGGCGGTCACGGTGTGGAAGGGCCTCGGCTACTACATGATCATCTACTTGGCGGCGCTCGCCAACGTGCCACGTGAACTGCACGAGGCCGCCGCCGTGGACGGCGCGGGCGCGGTGCGCCGCTTCCTCAGCGTCACCGTGCCCGCCCTGCGGTCCACGATGGTCCTGGTGGCCGCGCTCGCCTCGGTCTCCGCCTTCAAGGTGTTCTCCGAGGTGTACCTGATGGCCGGCCCGACCGGCGGCCCGGCCGGCGAGGACACCACTCTCGTGATGCTCGTGCAGCGCACCGGCACCGGCCTCAGCGGCCGGGTCGGCTACGCCTCCGCGATCTCCGTGGTGGTCTTCGTGATCACCGTGGTGCTGATGCTGCTGGTGCTGCGCGCGGACCGGAAGGACGAGGCCCAGGCATGACCGACACCCTGCGCACCCCGGGCGAGCGGACCGCCCGCCCGGGCCACCCGACGACCGGCACCGCGCGGCGGACCGGCCGCCGCCCCCGCTTCACCGACGAGACCGGCCGACAGGTCAGGCCCTGGGAACTCGTCCTCCGCTACCTGCTGCTGCTCGCCGTGCTGGCCCTGACGATCGGCCCGTTCCTGTGGCAGCTCTCGACCTCGCTGAAGGGTCCGACGGAGGACATCTACAGCTCCCCGCCGTCGTTCCTGCCCGAGCACCCCACCCTGCACAACTACACCCGGGTCGCCGGCGTCATCCCCGTCTGGGACTACGCCCTGAACTCCCTCAAGGTGGCCGTCGCCAGCGTGATCACCAACTGCGTCGGCTCCGCCCTGGCCGGCTACGCCCTGGCCCGGCTGCGCTACCGGGGCCGCGGGGCGGTGACTCTGGTCTTCATCCTGGCGCTGCTGGTGCCCGCCGAGAGCATCATCATCGCCCAGTTCACGACCATGCGGTCGCTGGGCCTGAACAACACCCTCATCGGCGTGGTGCTGCCCGCCTGCGTCGCCGCGATGAACGTGCTGCTGATGCGCAACGCCTTCCTCAACCTGCCGTACGAGATCGAGGAGGCGGCCTTCGTCGACGGCGCCAACGTCTGGCAGCGGTTCCTGCGGATCGCGCTGCCGTCGGTCAAGGGCACGCTCGCCGTCGTGGCGATCTTCGCCTTCATGGGTGCCTGGGACGACTTCCTGTGGCCGCTGATCGTGCTCGGCGACCCGGACAAGTTCACTCTCACCGTCGGCCTGAACTATCTGCACGGCACCTTCGCCAACGACCAGCGGCTGGTCGCCGCCGGCACGGTCATCGCCGTGGCCCCGCTCATCGCCCTCTTCGCCTGCCTCCAGCGGTACTTCTTCCGCGGGGTCGGCGAGGGTGCCGTCAAGGGCTGACCACCGTACCGAACCCCCCGCAAGGACATCCATGCCTCCTGCCGTGCGCTTCGGCGTCAACTACACCCCCAGCGAAGGGTGGTTCCACCACTGGCTCGACTTCGACCTCGACTCCGTACGCGCCGACCTGGACTCGATCGCCGCACTGGGCCTGGACCACGTCCGGGTGTTCCCGTTGTGGCCGTACTTCCAGCCGAACCGGGCTCTCATCCGGCCGCGCGCGGTGGAACAGCTCGTGGCCCTCGCCGACGCCGCCGCCGAACGCGGACTGGACGTGAACGTGGACGGCCTGCAAGGCCACCTGTCCAGCTTCGACTTCCTCCCCGCCTGGACGCGCACCTGGCACCGGCGCAACCTCTTCACCGACCCCGAGGTCATCGACGGCCAGGCCGCCTACCTGCGCACCCTCGCCGCCGCCCTCGCCGACCGGCCCAACTTCATCGGCATGACCGTCGGCAACGAGGTCAACCAGTTCAGCGCCGACCCCCACCCCGATCCCGACCGGGCCACCCCCGAGCAGATCGACACCTGGCTGGAGCGCATGCTCGCCGCCTGCGAGGAGGGCGCCCCAGGCCGGCTCCACCTGCACGCCGAGTACGACGCCACCTGGTACCAGCACGACATGCCGTTCACCCCGGCGCAGGCCGCCCGGTACGGCGGCGTCACCGCCGTGCACTCGTGGGTGTTCAACGGCACCGCCCAGCGCCACGGCCGTACCTCCGTACCCAGCGAGCACCACGCCGCCTACCTGGTGGAACTCTCCAAGGCCTGGGCCGACGACCCGCACCGCCCGGTCTGGCTCCAGGAGGTCGGCGCCCCCGCCCCGCTGGTCCCCGCCGAGCACGCCGCCGCCTTCGCCGAGGCGACCGTCACGAACGCCCTGGACTGCCCCGGCCTGTGGGGCATCACCTGGTGGTGCTCCCACGACGTCTCGCGCGGCCTCGCCGACTTCCCCGAACTCGAGTACTCCCTCGGACTGCTGACCAACGACCGGCGCCCGAAGGACATCGCACGGGTCCTGGCCGACGCCGCCCGCCGGACCCACCCCGCCCCGGCACCCCGCACCACCGCCCTCGTCGTACCGGCCGAACCGGAACAGCGCACCGCGCTGGCTCCGGGCGGGGCGGTGTACGACGCCTTCTTCCGGCTGACCGCCGACGGCGCCCGGCCCACCACGGTGCTGGACGTCCGCGCGGACGACACGGATCATCTACTGGCCCGCGGTATCACCGAGACCGTCACGGCCGAGCAGGTTCTCACCCCGCAGCACCGATGGAGCGCCCCGCATGCATGACGACCGCACGCTGATCGAAGCCCGCCTGAAGCGTGTCCTGGACGAACGTATCCGCCCCGCCGTGTACCCGGAGTCGGTGCCGCTGGAGGTCGCGGTGTGGAACGCGCCGGGTGAACCGGTGCCGGTCGAGGAGGGCCTGGCCGCCGAGCCCGAGCCGATCGCGGTGGGGGCCCGCTGGGGCGCCCCCTGGGGGACGAGCTGGTTCCGGGTGACCGGGACGGTGCCCGAGGCGTGGGCCGGCAAGACGGTCGAGGCGATCCTCGACCTGGGCTTCGACGAGAACATGCCCGGCTTCCAGTGCGAGGGCCTGGTCTACCGGCCCGACGGCTCCCCGGTGAAGGGCCTGAACCCGCGCAACCAGTGGGTGCGGATCGGGGCGCCGGTCGCGGGCGGCGAGGAGGTCCGCCTGCACGTCGAGGCCGCCTCCAACCCGGTGATCCTGGACTACCACCCCTTCCTGCCGACCCAGCTCGGGGACAAGGAGACCGCCGGGAGCGAGCCGCAGTACACGCTCACCCGGATGGACCTCGCCGTGTTCGACGAGACGGTGTGGCAGCTGGTGATGGATCTGGAGGTGCTGGGCGAGCTGATGGCCGAGCTGCCCGAGGACTCCGCCCGCCGCTACGACATCCTGCGGGCCGTGGACCGGGCACTGGACGTGGTCGACCTCCAGGACGTGGGCGGCAGCGCCGAGCGGGCCCGCGAGCAGCTGACCGGGGTGCTGTCCGCCCCCGCCGTGCCCTCCGCGCACCGGATCAGCGCGGTCGGGCACGCCCACATCGACTCGGCGTGGCTGTGGCCGTTGCGGGAGACGGTGCGGAAGGTGGCGCGGACGACGTCGAACATGACCGCGTTGCTGGAGGACGAGCCGGAGTTCGTCTTCGCGATGTCGCAGGCGCAGCAGTGGGCGTGGGTACGGGATCACCGGCCCGAGGTGTGGGCGCGGGTGAAGAAGGCCGTGGCCGAGGGCCGGTTCGTGCCGGCCGGGGGGATGTGGGTCGAGTCGGACACGAACATGCCCGGCTCGGAGGCGATGGCGCGGCAGTTCGTGCACGGCAAGCGGTTCTTCCTCGACGAGTTCGGGGTGGAGAACGAGGAGGCGTGGCTGCCCGACACGTTCGGGTTCGCCGCGGGGTTGCCGCAGATCATCAAGGCGGCGGGTTCGAAGTGGCTGCTGACGCAGAAGATCTCCTGGTCGCAGACGAACAAGTTCCCCCACCACACCTTCCAGTGGGAGGGCATCGACGGCACGCGGATCTTCACCCACTTCCCGCCGGTGGACACCTACAACTGCTCGATGAAGGGCAGCGAGATCGCCCACGCGGCGAAGAACTTCAAGGACAAGGGCCGGGCCCGGCACTCCCTGGCGCCGACCGGCTGGGGTGACGGCGGCGGTGGCACCACCCGGGAGATGGTCGCCAAGGCCGCCCGGCTGCGGGACCTGGAAGGCTCCGCGCAGGTGGTGTGGGAGACACCGCAGACGTTCTTCGAGAAGGCCGAGGCCGAGTACCCCGAGCCGCCGGTGTGGGTGGGCGAGCTGTATCTGGAACTGCACCGGGCGACCCTGACCAGCCAGGCCAAGACCAAGCAGGGCAACCGACGCAGCGAACACCTGCTGCGGGAGGCGGAGTTGTGGGCCGCTACCGCCGCCGTCCGTGCCGGGTTCCCGTATCCGTACGAGGAGCTGGACCGGATCTGGAAGACGGTTCTGCTGCACCAGTTCCACGACATCCTGCCGGGCTCGTCCATCGCCTGGGTCCACCGCGAGGCACGGGCCACCTATGAGCGTCTGGCCGGGGAGCTGAACGCCATCATCGAGGGCGCTCAGCGGGCGCTGGCCGGTGAAGGCAGCACCGAGCTGGTCTTCAACTCCGCGCCGCACGAGCGGGCGGGCGTGGTCGCGGGTGGTGCCGCCGCACCGGCTCTCCCGGGGCACACGCAGCTCGCCCCGCGCGAGGACGGCGCGTTCGTGCTGGACAACGGTCTGCTGCGGATCGAGATCGACGCCCAGGGACTCGTCGTCTCCGCCTACGACCTGGCCGCCGACCGCGAGACCATCGCCCCGGGCCGTGCCGCCAACCTCCTCCAGCTCCACCCGGACTTCCCGAACATGTGGGACGCCTGGGATGTGGACGAGTTCTACCGCAACACCGTCACCGACCTCACCGACACCGAGTCGGTCACACCCGGCCAGGACGGCACCTCCGTGCGGGTGGTGCGGGCGTTCGGCGCCTCCCGTGTCACCCAGGTGCTGTCCCTGCCGCCGGGCGAGCGGCGCCTCGTGGTGGACACCGAGGTCGACTGGCACGAGACGGAGAAGTTCCTCAAGCTGGCCTTCCCGCTCGACGTGCACGCCGAGCGCTACGCCTCCGAGACCCAGTACGGGCACGCCTACCGGCCCACCCACACCAACACCTCCTGGGAAGCGGCCAAGTTCGAGGCCTGCAACCACCGCTTCCTGCACCTGGAGGAACCTGGCTGGGGCGTCGCGGTCGTCAACGACTCCACCTACGGCCACGACGTCACCCGCACGGTGCGCACCGACGGCGACGGCGGTACGACCACCACCGTCCGCGTCTCGCTCCTGCGCGCCCCGCGCTTCCCCGACCCCGAGACCGACCAGGGCGTCCACCGCTTCCGCCACGCCCTCGTCCCCGGCGCCTCCATCGGCGACGCCGTCCGCGAGGGCTGGCGGATCAACCTCCCCGAACGCCGCCTCACCGGCGCGGGTGAGGTCGCCCCGCTGGTCGGCGTCGACAACGACGCCGTCGTCATCACGGCGGTCAAGCTGGCCGACGACGGCAGCGGCGACGTCGTCGTCCGCTTCCACGAAGCCCACGGCAGCCGGGTCCGGGCGACCCTCACCACCGGTTTCGAGGTCACCGACCTCACCGTCACCGACCTGCTGGAACGGCCCCTCGCGGACACGGCCGCCCCGGAACGCGACGGCGACCGGATCACTGTCCGCCTGCGCCCGTTCGAGCTGGTGACGCTGCGGCTGCGGAGGGCGTGAGCACAAGTTCCAGGAAGGGGGCGCGGACCCGGTGACCGGGCCCGCGCCCCCTGGGGAGGGTGACGCCGGGAAGCCTCGGGGGAAGGGCCCCTGGCGTCACGCGTGGTTCAGGATGGTCAGGCGCCGGTACTGCCCGGGCTCGCCTCCCCCGACGTGGTGTAGGCGTGTGCCCCGGTGCCGGCCAGCTTGCCGCCGTCCACGATGAGGTACTCGTCGCGGATGGGACGGCCGGCGAAGAAGTCCTCAAGGATCTCGCGCGTGCCGGCGGCGTAACGTGCCTGGGCCGAGAGGGTGGAGCCCGACACATGGGGAGTCATGGCGTTGTGCGGCATGGTCCGCCAGGGGTGGCTGGGTGCCGGGGGCTGGGGATACCAGACGTCGCCCGCGTACCCGGCGAGACGGCCCGATTTCAGCGCGCGCACGACCGCGTCGCGCACCATGATCTCCGCCCGCGCGGTGTTGACGATGTAGGAGCCGCGGCGCATGGTCGCGAGCAGTTCGTCGTCGAAGAGGTGGTACGTCTCGGGCTGGAGCGGCGCGTGCACGGACACCGCGTCGACGCTGCGCACCAGCGACCGCACGTCCGGGTGGTAGGTGAGCCCCAGCTCTTGTTCGACCTCTTCGGGGAGCCGGTGCCGGTTCATGTAGTGCAGGTTGACGTCGAACGGCTTGAGCCTCTTGAGCACCGCACGGCCGATGCGGCCGGCCGCGATGACGCCGACGTCCATGCCCTCGATGTCGTAGGCCCGTGACACGGCGTCGGCGATGTTCCAGCCTCCGTTGCGGACCCACTCGTGGGAGGAGACGAAGTTCCTCACCAGGCAGAGCAGTTGCATCACGGCGTGCTCGGCCACGCTGATGCTGTTGCTGTAGGTCTCCTCGGCGACGGTGATGCCGCGCTGGATGGCGGCCTCCAGGTCGACGTGGTCGGAGCCGATGCCCGCGGTGAGGGCGAGCTTGAGCTTCTTCGCCTTGGCGATGCGCTCGGCGGACAGGTAGGCAGGCCAGAACGGCTGGGAGATCACGACGTCCGCGTCGGGCAGTTCCCGCTCGAAGACGGAGTCCTCTCCGTCCTTGTCGCTGGTGACGACGAACTCGTGCCCCTGGTCCTCCAGGTAGGAGCGCAGTCCCAGTCCTCCTGAGACACAGCCGAGGAGTTCACCGGGGGTGAAGTCGACGGCGGACGGGGTCGGCAGGCTCATGCCGTCCGGATAGGCGGTGAGCCGGGGAAGCGCGTCGCGGACGTACTCGGGCGGGTACCCGGTCAGTGGATCCGGATAGAGGACGCACAGCACTTTCATTTCCCGTTACTCCTCGCACACGAGCGACCGACTGACCAGACACCGGCCGGAGATCGGGAACGAAGGCGAGGTCCGGTCGGGGCCGGTACCACCCCCGTGAACGCTCGTCGCGGGCGGCCCGGACTCCCCTACTCTCGCTCCAGGCACCCGTCCCGGACCATGGAGCGCGCCCTACGGCCCGGCGCCGCCCGGCGTGCGGAGGACCCCACTTCCGGGTGCGGGTTTACCCGTGATTCCCAGGCTCGGCAACCGCCGCCCCCGGCAGGGCGGACGTGTGAACGAGTGCCGTTTTCCCACCGGCAACGGCGCCATCCAGCCGGAGACCAACCGCCGCTCGGCCAACATGACATCACGGGGCTCACGCTGGGTTGAGTCACATCCTATATTTCAGCTGACACATGAGTTCGCCGACCTTAGTGACCCTCGGCGCACTCCCCCGCTCCCCCATCGGAGGTTCTTGTGCGCAGCCTGAGGAGAAACCTCGCTTCCGCCGCCGTGGCCGCAGGCGCCGTCGCCGTGGCGGTAGCACTGTCCGGCTCCCCCGCCTTCGCCGTGGATCCCGGTACGCCCGGCTACGTCACCTTCTGGCAGGGCGGATTCACCGGCCCCACCCTGGAGTACTCGCCGTCGCAGGTCGGCACGTCGTGCGTCACCCTGCCGTTCTCGGTGCAGGCCGACCTGAACTACAGCTACCGGACCGTTCTCGTCTACGACGGCGCCGGGTGCACCGGTTCCACGCTGACGCTGCCCGCGGGTGACCTTCACAGTTTCGGCGGGTTCGTCGGGAAGAGCTTCCGCTTCGCGAGCTGACGGCGCCTCCGGCCGGACCCGCGGTATTCAGGGGCTGACACTCACATGTTCCCGCTGTAGAGTGAGTTTCTGACTACGGTCCGGCCGGATAGTGTCTGATTATGACGACTACAGAAGACGAGTCCACCATCAGTGTGTTCTCGAAGGACTGTCTCTCGCGCCAGGTGCTCCTGGACGTGACGGGCCGATGGGGCATCCTCGTCCTGTCGGCCTTGTACGAGCGGCAGTGCCGGTTCAACGTTTTGCGGCGCCGCATCGAGGGCATCAGCGAGAAGATGCTGTCGCAGACCCTGTTCACACTGCGCAGGGACGGCCTGGTCAACCGGCACGTCGAGGCCACGATCCCGCCCAAGGTCACCTACAGTCTGTCCCCGCTCGGGACCACCGTGGCCAAACGGGCCGTGGAACTTGTCGCGCTTCTCGAGACAGAGGTGGACCAGTTCGAGCGGGCCTGGGCGGCCTTCGAGGAGTGACCCCGGCCGGCCGGGTTCTCCCGGATGACAAGCACGTCACATCATGAGCTGACGCACTGGCTCCCTGCCCCGCGACACGCTGGTCACCATTCCCCCGTGCCGGCTTCCCGACGGCAGCTGGAGCCGGGTCCGCACCGGCGACACTCAACTCCGCCTTCTCCACGGGAGGGTCACGCACCGGCAACCCGGGCCCCCCCCTGAACACGGCGGCGAAACCGACCGGTCTGCGAGTCGACCACACCGTCGTCATCGACTTCAAGGGCTTCGCGGGATCTCGACCCTCACCGATCCACGCGAGGAACCCTGTTGCTCCACCAGGGCGAGCAGGCCGTCTCCGGCCGGACGGCCCTGGACTGCGTCCGTCCGCGGCACGGCTCGGCGACGGCTCCGACATCCCGACACGTCCAGCGGCGACAGGCGTTCATCGCGGCCCTCGTCCAGCCGACCGCGCATCCAGCCGAACCGCCCGCTATCGGTTGCCGGAAATTTCGTGACACGGCAGGGTGGTTCCCCAGGGGGCCGCACCGCGTCACCGCTGACGGCCGCCCTCATCTCAGTTCACCTGGGACACACCCAGCACGACCGAAGGAACACAGCATGGCCAGCGGCACGGTGAAGTGGTTCAACGCGGAGAAGGGCTACGGATTCATCGAACAGGACGGCGGACCTGACGTCTTCGCCCACTACTCGGCGATCTCCGGTACGGGCTTCCGTGAGCTCGTCGAAGGCGAGCGGGTGACGTTCGACGTCACCCAGGGCCAGAAGGGCCCCCAGGCGGATAACATCATCCGGCCCTGACTCGGCACGCACCGACCGATCCGGTGCCCACGACGCGGTCCGCGCACCCGGTTACGGAGGCGCGGACCGACGCGTTGAGTCGGTGCGTACCGCGAGCCGACACCGACTCATGTACGACCGACACATGAGTCACCCAGGACAGTCATGTGTCGACTCACCTGGACAGGTACGATCTTCACACTTCCGAATGCGCGCTCGGGCGCGCTCGTGCAAGGAGTCGTCCTGTGAGTTCAGTATCCGCGGCGGTCCCACAGCCGGGGCGCACCAAGGCCTTCCTGCGGCTGGTGATGATCGAGCACTCGGTGTTCGCGCTGCCCTTCGCCTACATCGCCACCCTGACGGCGATGTACGAGCGAGACGGTGCCGTCGACTGGGTGAAACTGCTGCTGGTCACCGTCTGCATGGTGGGGCTGCGCACCTTCGCCATGGCCGCGAACCGGATCATCGACCGTGAGATCGACGCCCGCAACCCGCGCACGGCCCACCGCGAGCTGGTCACCGGTGCGATGTCGGTGCGGCACGCGTGGACGGGCGCGCTGGTCGCCGTCGTCGTCTTCCTCGGCGCGGCGGCCCTGCTGAACCCGCTGTGCCTGGCCCTGGCGCCCGTCGCCGTCGTCCCGATGGTGGTCTATCCGTATGCCAAGCGGTTCACGAACTTCCCGCAGGCGTTCCTGGGGCTGGCCCAGTCCATGGGCCCGGTCGGCGCCTGGCTCGCGGTCAGCGGCTCCTGGTCCTGGAAGGCCGTGATCCTCGGCCTCGCCGTCGGCATCTGGATCGGCGGCTTCGACCTCATCTACGCCTGCCAGGACGTCGACACCGACCGGCGCATCGGCGTGAAGTCGGTCCCGGCCCGCTTCGGCATCCCGGCCGCGATCTGGGGCGCGCGGGTGTGCCACACGATCACGACGGGCCTGTTCGTCTGGTTCGCCCTGGCCACTCACGCCGGCGCGTTCTTCTGGCTGGGCCTGCTGATCGTGGCGGGCGCCTTCGTCTACGAGCACTCGATCGTCCGCCCCCACGACCTGTCCCGCCTCAACCGAGCCTTCTTCCAGGTCAACGGCTTCATCGGGATCGCGCTGTTCGTGTGCGCGCTGCTGGATCTGCTGGTGCGGGGGCTGTCCCTGCGCTGAGGGAAGACGGGGAGGAAGACGGGGAGGTCACTCCCCGCCTTCCGCCCCGTCTTCGTCTTCGCCCCCTTCTCCACCTCCGCCGAGCAGCGCCATGTGATCGGCGACGTACGCCACGGCGCCCGCGGGATTCAGGTACAGCTCGTGCCCGAAGGGGATCTCCGGAAGCAGTTCCTCCACCTGCACCCGCCGGTGCCGCAGCGCGCCCACGCGGTCCAGCTGAGCCTGTGAGGTGAACACCGGTACGACCGGTGTGCCGTCGGGCGCCGACGCGGTCACCGGCGCGTCAGAGGCGTCGACCAGTACGGCGACCTCGGCCGTCAGCAGCAGCCGGTCGATGTCCTCCTCGGGGCCGTACCCCGTCGCGGCGAGCTGGATGGCGGCGTCGAGGGCGTCGGTGGGGTCGTCCCAGCCGAGGGCCGTCGGCGACGGGCGGTAGTCGGGATTCTCCGACCACTCCACGACCTCCCCCTCGCCGTCCGTCCGCCACTGCCCCACGATGGCCCACGCGGGCGGCTCGCCCGTGCCCTGCCAGTAGGGGTCGACGACCCCCAGCCAGTGGTCCGGCGCCAGCCGCGCCGCCTCCCTGATGTTCTCCGGCACCTCGGGCAGTTCCTCCCCGCCCGCCGCCTCCACGCCCTCGGACCCGGCCGCCTCGACGGCGAGCAGCCGCGACACCCAGCGGGCGGTCGTGTCCGGGTCGTCCCGTTCGGCTCCGTTGTCCTGGGCGCTGGCTTCGCCGTCGGTCTGTAGCGGCTTCCGCTGAACGCGGTCGGCTTCGTCGGTCACGTGCTCTTCCATCCGTGTCACTGTTCTCATGTGTTGGGGTGCTTCTGCGTCCTGCGACCGTCCGACGGCCGCACCTCGCCGTCCATGCGCCTCTCTAGCTGCGAGGCAACATCCTCCGGATGGCTTCCGCGAGCGTGTTGAGTGCCGTCTGCGCCGCCGGGGCGTGCGTGCCACCCCGCATCCTCTCGCCGATAAGACTCAAAGCCCTCTGCAAGGAGTATGTCTGCGTATACGTGAGGGGGAGGCCCAGCAGACTTCTGCCCACTGCCTGACGGATGATCAGTCCGTCGACCAGGGGAAGAATCCCTTCGACCGAGCGAAGCGCCCTTTCGAACTTGTCCAGATCGGCTCTGGCGGACAAGATCAGGTCAATGCCCGCCCGGCCCCTACGATCATTCGGCATGGGTGGCGCCATGTACGAGTCATAAACATGGGTCGACAGCTCCTGAGCACCAACGACAATGTCATTCGGGCTCATCAACTGGTCACTCATTCCGTAGTGTCGCATCTCCAAGAGAAGAAGCGGGCGGCCGTTGTACTCGTCGACCGCGAAAGGGGCCATTTCGAGGATATTTTCCTCGCTCAGCACACCATTCGGTCCTACGTCGCGCAGCGCATAGGACAGGAAATCATCCGTGGTTCTTCCGGAGGTGACCGGCTCGTTGAGTACCGCGGCCGGGTCGAATGCCGGACTCCCCAGGGCCCCTGCGTAGGCAGCGTGGGTCGCACCCAGCCAGGTCACGAAATCCTGCCGGACCTGGCCATAGTGGGATCTGTAGAACTCTCGCACCTGCGGGTCCAGGACAGCGCGCCCCGCCGAGAAAGGGTTGCGCAGGGCGGCGGGCAGCATGTTCTTGATGAGAGCCATCTCCACAAGCCTCTGCATTGGCCGAGCCCCCACGTGATTGAAGACCAGCCAACCGTACCCCCATGCCTCACCCACCTCAGGTACCGAGCTCAGGTAAGGAACATAGTTCGAATCGACGTCTTTCCCGGTCAGCCAGCCGACGTAGCGGGCCGCCTGCTGCCGGCCAAAGGTGTCTGAGTAGTAGTAGTAGCTGTTCAGAACGGGCTGCGTGAAGAACAACTTGGACTGCGCCAGGACAAGAACGTTGGGAAGGGCGGCCGCCGGAACACCTATGGTGAATTGCGTGTATGCCGCGTGCCCCACCCCTCCTCCCGTCGGATGGATGTTCAGCTGCTTCCCTACGGATGTCGCCTCCCAGCCTTCCGGCAGCACTTCTTCGAACGCGACCGCACCCCTGCGGTCATCGGCCTTCCCAAAGGCCTGACGCACGGTCCCCAGCGTTTCAAGAACCTGGCCGAGCGGTGCTCGCTGCTCATCAGGAACGACGGCGGCCGGGCCTACGACGACTTCCGGGATGCGGAGCTGTACGGACTGCAAGCGTTCCGTGCTCCCGATCCCGGCGGCGTACTGCTCCGCGATCCTGCGATCCGAGAACATCGGACCGTCCCCCGTCCTGTAGAAGGAGTGCGAATCGACGACGATCTTCGCTCCCGTGCTCGGATGGGTCGCCAGCGCTGTGCCGTAAATGGGCCATACTGTGCCCGGTTCCTTCGGCAGCAAATAGTGACGGTCCTCGACCTCCACGCCCAGAGCCCCGTACCCGTGGTCCCGCGGAGGATCGATGAGCGCTCGTACGGCCGAGCCCTGCTCCCCTGTGACCACGCCCTCCAGCACTCTGGCGTCGGGTCCGACGACCACAGCCCTGGCGTGCACGGCATCGAGATCACGGGGCAGGTCACGCCGCACACGCCGCTCAGGCATGCCCTGCGCCTCGATCCGCACGACACCAGCATCGGCTGAGTGGTAGAGCGCCATGGCGTGGCCCAGCCCCGTCTGCCGCTGCCACAGCACCAGTGCGGCGGCTCCCGGACCAGCTGTGCGCACCGTCCCGGCCAGCTCCGCCCAGGACCGGACAGGCCCCCATCCCGGTCCGTAGGCCAGGGCGTTCTCCGCACTCCGGGTGCCGACCGCGATGTCGTCGGCCGTGCTCGCCGCCCGGACGCCCGGCAGATCCAGCACACGCGACGCGCCCACGCCGACGCTGCCCGGGTACAGAGCATCACGGATCTGCCGCAACTGCGTCAGGCAGTCGGCCTGGCTCAGCTCCTCCCGAGCCGAACCGGCCGGGACGCGGTTCCCGGAACTCGCGAACCGCTCGGCCACCGCGTCGGCGATCTGCGCCAGTTCCGCCAGATCGGCGGCCCGCGCCCCGGGGACGACCCGGCCGCCAGGCACAGGGGTCTCCTCTTCTCCCGCAGCGCCACCGTGCAGCGCAACGGTGCGCCCGGCCGCCAGGGTCTGGGCGAAGGCCTCAGCGCGTTGCCGGATCGGCAGGTTGTCGTAGCGCGAAAGCGCACCGATCCGCTTGACGTCACTCAGAGTAGGCAGGGGCAGCTCTGGACGAAGCCGTCCGAACTCGCGCTGGACCTCGGAGAGCAACAACCGCTCGGTCAGCGCGTCGATGCCGCTGGACTCGTCCGAAGTCCGGACGTCCGCCCGTAGCGGGGACGAGTCGCCCGGCTGGGTGCCGGCAGCGATCCGCCGGGCGGTGCGCACCGCGGAGTCATACGCCTCCCGAGTACCCGGCGCCAGCCGGCCGGCGACTTCGCGCCGCGGGTCGGTCTCCGCCTGCGAGGTTCCCGCCTCCGGGGCAGCGGCATCTCTCATCACCTCCTCGGCGAGGTGCGCCTCGGGCATGTCACCGGTGTGCCGGGGAACGAAGGCGGCGGTCGTGGTGTCGGGACTCGGTAGAGGGACGGAATTCCCAGTGGTCGGACCGAGTTGCGCGCCATCGTGCGCGTCGGGGTCCGCCGGAACCACGTGCAGGCCGTCGTCGGTCACCCGTAGTTCGTACGGCACGAGGTCATCGCCCTGCCGGGCGACCAGCTCGGTGAACGCGTTCCCCCGCTCGGCCGGCTGCCACAGACGCACGATTCGCCCCGTGGCGCGGTGCAGCACATGTCCGGTTGTCAGGTGGGCGTAGTCCTCGCCGTAGCCCACCCAGCCGTGCGGTGGCAGTACCTCGCCCTCGGGGGTCCTGATCTGCCCCGTCCGGCTCACCTCGTACACGTGCGGCGGAGCCCCGTCGGCCGACGCCGGCCGCACCAGGCCGTACCCCTCGGGCGCCTCCGTCCGCCCCTCCCCTTCCGGACGCGGCGCGGCAGCCGCGTCCGCTGCCGGACCGTCGGCACCCGGACGCGCCCCGGCAACGGAAACCGACGCCTCCGAAGCCGTCCGCGAGCGCACGGGATGGTCGTCCGTGCTCCGCCGTGAGGTGCTGTCCTCCGTGATCCGGTCCGCCGTCGCCGGCCGGGCGCCGGACTCCGCTTCACGCACCATCCGTGCCTCGCGGCCCGTGGACCCTGGAGGGTGCTGTCGGTCCGCGCCGCGGGAGGCCGCGGACGGTGCGGGTGCGTCGGCCTCGCTCCTGCTCTGGCGAAGCCTGTCCAGGGCCTCTTGCACGGTCAGGGGCCGACGACCGTCCGCGATACGCGCGCGGTTGGCCTGGTCGAAGCCCCTGAGGAAGCGGGCCATCACATCCGGGGCAGGCGCACGACGGTGGCGGCGCATGTCGGCCAGCAACGCCCTGGCGGACTCCCACAGGTCGTCCAGAGGGCGGTCGTCGGCGCTTTGCAAAAGAGGTTCGACGTGGTGGACCGCCCACACGAAGTCGGCCAGATCGGCAACCCGCAGGACACGGGAGTCGATCATGTCCTCGATCCGCATGATCTCGAGATCGCTCAGTGTCGACACGATGGCAGGCCCGAGGGCCTCTGTCAGGTGACTCAGGAAGGGATCGGCCTCGGTCTCGGTGTCGGACGGGCCGTCGTCGATGGAGCTGTCGTCGTCCGAGAGCTGTGAGCCGTTCTCGTCATGACGGCCTTCGGACCCGGCGTGGTCGTCGTCCGGGAGGTCAGGGGGGCCTTCCGGTCGGGGGCCTTCCGGTCGGAGCCGGATGCCTTCGTCCCCTCGGGACGATGCGGACTCCACCGCGGCCGGCTCCCCGGGTAGCCGCAGCGTCACCGCTGTGGAGCGTTCGCCCAGCCACCGACCGTTGTCCTCGGCGCCCAGCGGAGGGGCGTCGGCCGTACGAACAAGCATCTCCGTCACGTCGCCCGGTGGTGTCACGTCCCTGCCGGAGCGGGTCGTGTGAGAGCGTGCGGCGGTCGCTCCGAGCACCTGGCCGCGCAGATCCTCACGCCGGGCCAGAAAACGCATCACCGCGCGCCACAGGAGGTCGGGATCGGGATGGTCCGCGCGCGCGACCGCCTGCGCGAGCTGTTCCATGTGCAGGTCGCCCCGGCGGTTGTAAAGGCTGCGCACGGCGGTCTGGGCCAGATCCTGAGCGAACCGCAGCGTCCTCGCCCGCGGCCAGGGTGATGCGTGGGTCTCCGCGGGAGCGGACAGCCAGGAGGTCGCCCCTCCTTCCTGGTAGCCGGTGAACTCGCCGACGGCGGGACGACCCGAGGAGCGGGAGGTCATCCGGCGCTGAATGCCCTCCATGACCGTGTCCATGACCTGTGGCCCGGTGCGCAGCATGACCGACCGCCTGCGCACCCTGTCGAGCGATCTGGGATCTCCGTAGCGCCGGGGGGCACGTGCGAAGAGGTCCACCTGCGAGAGCCCGTAGTTCGCTTCGACCGCGTTCTCCAGCTCCTGTACGAAGGCGTGCCGGGGCGGGGCGAGCAGCACGTCGTTGGCACCCTCGCTCCTGGCGAAGAGATCGCGGTGGCGCGAGGCGAGGTCCCTGACGTCGATCAACGAGGTGAGCTGATTGTCACCGTCAAGGTAGAGCCCGCCGAACTCCTTGACGATCTCGATGCGCAGGATGTCGCTCGCTGCGGCGTAACCGGGACCGGTCCGCTTGGCCAGTTCTGTTCTGAACTGGTCGTTCAGGGGCATCGGGCGTTGCGCGTTGAAAACCTCGTCCACGTTGACGAGCCGGATACCCGCGTCGGTGGCCCAGGAGACGAGTCGGGACACGGCGAACAGTGCCGGATCGTCGCCGACGGCGTCCGGACGACGCAGCACAGCCTGTATCTGCTCCCTGGGTACGTCGGTCCACAGGACGAACGTCGCGTCGTCGTGGTGCTGGGTCGCGGACCCGCTGAAGCGTCTCCAGAAGGTCGCGGACGCACCGTCGGGGCTCAGGGTCTCCCCCAGCCAGATGGCGTGGACGAGCAGGGGTGTGCGTATCGTGCCGGAGTTCACCGGCGGGGCGATCAGCCCCTCCTGGAACGGGTGGTCGACGTCCGGGTGGCTCACACTGTGGAGCCCTTCCGGAACGGCAGGCCATCTCCGGGGATCCATCTCCGGGCTGAGGGTGTCGGCCAGCATGTCGGCCAGGTGCAGGAAGGGCACGCTCTGGTCGACCGTCAAGCCGCTGTAGTCGTAAGGGCGCCCGTCGGCGTCGCGGAGAAACCGGGGAACAGGGGGATGCGCCCGGTGCCCGAACAAGTCGGGACCGAGGGGACCGAAGTCCGTGACACGCACGTCGGGGATACGAGCCGACCGCAGCAGGTCGTCCGTGAGAGCACCGGCTCCCTCTTCGCCGGTGGGATACGGCGGCAGTTCCGAGGCCGCTCGTCGGACCTGCTCCCTGAAGTCGTGCACAGCGGCGCGCAACTCTTCGGTGTCGTCCGTGCCGGTACGGGACGCGTTCTCCCAGTCATCGGTCGCTTCCAGCACGGCCCGGTGAGCCGCGACGTCCTGGGGGGTGGCGCGCAACCGGTCCACCGCTGCGGTGATCCGGTCGAACCGCGTCGAGTGCGCCTGCCCGGCAATGGTCCGTCGCCAGGCTTCCGCGATGCCTTCCGTTCCGCGCAGACCTGCTGGTCCGTCGGTGGCCACGAGGTCGTCGGCCGTCCGCGTGCCGTCCCCGGCGGGGGTCTCGGCAACGGACCCACGCCCGGTTCCGGCGGCCGCGGTGTCACCGGCGGCCCCACCGTCCCCGAGGAGGTCCCGGGACCTGTCCTGCCACCACCGGTCGACCAGGTCGCCGAGCGGATCACCGCTCGCCGTCCCCCGCCGCGAAAGCTCTTCCGCAGAGTCGTAGCTCCGCAGGGCCGTGTGCAGCTGCCGAGACCGGCTGTCGGCGGACACCGCCGCACGAAGGCTCTCACGGGTGAGTCCGCCGGCCTCGTGCAGGCGTGCCGCGATGGCGCCCACGTGATCCGTCAGCGCCTCCCTGAGGCCGCTCTGCATGGACGAATCGGTGTTGGCCATGCGGACATGCGGCGCCGACTGGGGGTCCTGCGCAGCGGTGGTGGTGTGGTTGTCGACGGGAGGGCGGAAGAATTCTTTCAGTTCTGTCGCGAAAAATTGCTGCACCAAGGGGTGGAGCCGCTCGCGAGGCTTCTGGCGTGTCCCGTAAAAGGCCGCGTATGCCTCGGCGAACCACTCCGCCGGGCTTGAGAACTGGTAATTGGACAGACCGTGGTTGGTGCGCTCAGCACGCAGGTAGCTGACCCATTGGCCCTCCAAGGTCACGTGGTGCATGCGACCGTCGATATCCAGCGTGTCACCGCCCCCGTCCTTGAACGTCCAGGGGTGCGCGTGGGCCAACCGCTTGAATTCGACAACCCGAGATATTCCATCTCTCAACGACTCTTGGAAGCCATGAGCCAAATCGGCAACCAAAGGATCGGTCAGTGACACGCTCGGGTGGAGTGCAATCGTCACCGCCGACAGTAGAGTTTGTCTATGCCTGCTGGGCACGTTGTGCCACTCACCCAATCCAACCTTGCGAAGAACCGCCATGGCAAGCGCTTCAAGTTCGTTGTCGGTGTGGATCCGCCAGCCGCCGAACCGGTCCTGCTGGAGCAGATCAGCCATCCAATTGATGCGTTGATCAATGGAGTGACCGACCTCGTGCCGCAGCACCCACTTCGTGAAGTTTCCCTCTGCCAGCACGTCCGAGACGCCGCCCATGACCTGACGCTGCCGGGAATCGCGGCCGAGCGCCCGGTCTGCGGCCGGGCTGATCCCCTCATACTCCGCCAATGCTGCCTTGTCCATCAAGGCACGCTGCCACGCAATACTGCGGTTGAGCTCCGTGGCCAGCCAGGAAGGCATCCCGTGGGGAGACACGACGTCGATGAGCCGCGTCTCAACGTTGTATTCGCTGGCGTTACTCCCCAAGTTCCGAGCTGCGGGCTGAATCGCGGTCAACTCCGGATTGTTTGTGACGTGTTCGATAGGCAGGCCAGCCAGCACACTGTCGATCCTGGCGAGCGTGGAGTGACTGAAATGGTCATTCGGTCGATCCGGCGGCGGTCCGATACGAATGCCGTATTTCTGACTGAGTTCGGCCTCCCGGTCGGCAACACCCTTGTTCCACAACAGGCCGCCTACCCCGTGCCCGCCCGTAGCCCGCCCGAGCATGCCGTAGCCGTGGCTGGTGGGGGCATCGACCAGTGCTTGGGCCGTGCTTGTGGACTGAGGCTGAACGGGCAGCCCTTCAGCATCGATCGCTCGCCCTGTGCCGTCGATCACGGTCATACGTGTTCCGCGGCCAGCCCGAATCCACCGCTCCGTCCATTGCCGGCCGGTAAGCACCTTTACGGGGGGGGACGCCTGAGGGTCCACACGCACGATCTGCTGCTCGCCCGTGGTCGCGTCGTGACCGACCTGGGCATAGAGCAGCGCATGCCCGATCTCTCTCGCGCCCTGTTCCAGGAGTACGGCCGTACTACCAGGGCCGGCCATATCCAGTGCCGCCACCAGCTGATCCATCGATGACACCGGCGACCAGGTCCCGCCAGGAACAAGTCGCGACTCAGCCGACTCGGAGCCCGTGGCCACCACGTCCAGCGTGCCCACCGGGCGGATGTCACGGAAGGGCGACAGTCGTTCACCGTGCTCGCCCACATGGGGGAACAACTCGTCGAGAACGGCTCCCATGAGCGTGACGCAGTTGAGCACAGTGGGGTCGGCCGCGAAGGCGTCCAGACCCACGCCGACATCAGCGGCGACCCGCCCGACCGCGGCAGCGACCGACCCCCGCAGGAACTCCTCCCAGGCGTCCAGCACCGTTCCACTGTCGCCGTGTGGGTTCCGGGAATTCCCCCCAGCCCCCCACTGCGCGGCGAACGCGACCAACCCGCGAGCACGAGCATCCGCGGACAAAGTGCCCGGCTGGAGGTCCTGCGCAGCGGTGGTGGTGTGGTTGTCGGCGGTGGGCGGCTGGGCGCTCTTGTGGAGGACCGCGGTGACCTCGACCCCGAGGTGGTCGCTCATTTCGCGTGCCACGTTGGTGAGCCAGATCTGGGCGTCGGCGGCCTTGAGGCCGGGGCGGATCTTCTCACTCATGTAACGCCCGGACTTGTCGCTGACTTCCCAGCGCTGGGCCGTCCTCTGATAGGTGAGTTCGCCGCTGATGCGTGCGGGACGGACGCGTGTGGTGCCCGTTCCGGGGTCGAACCCGGCGGAGACGGTCGGGTGCCCCTGGTTGTCGAGGTCCTCCTTGAGCTGCTCGATGGTCAGGTCGGGATTCTTCTCCCGCATCGCCTGGTAAAGCCTGCTGATTTCCTCCTCTGTGGCGACGGTGAGGAGCCGGTCGCTGCCGATGAGGATCCTCCCGTCCTCGTCGACGGTGAAGTGCCAGACGGCGTCGGTGCGTTCGAGGAGCGCCGGTTTGAAGTCCTCAAGCGGGTACCACAGAGGGTTGAGCCGTACATGGCCCTGGTCGTCGTACTCGCGGTCCTTGACCTTCTTCGGACCGGCGAGAGGGCCGTACGTCTCATCGATCTCAGGAGTGCCGGTGTGCGCGACATGTGCACCAGGGGCAATGCGCGGGCCATCGGCGGTGTGTCCTGAGGTGAGGGCAGCCGGGTCGTGGGCCTCGATGCGGTTCTCCGTGCCGTTCCCGGCGGCGGGGTTCTCCCCCGTGTGCCAGGACAGCACCGTCCCGGTACGCGCTTCGGGGTCCGTCGGCACCACGTGCAGGCCGTCGTCGGTCGCCCGCAGTTCGTACGACACGAGGTCATCGCCCTGCCGGGCGACCAGCTCGGTGAACGCGTCCTCGTGCTCGGCCGGCTGCCACAGGCGCTCGATGCGTCCCGTGGCACCGCGCAGCACATGACCGCTCGGTAGGTGGGCGTAGTCCTCGCCATGACCCACCCAGCCGTCCGGGGACAGCACCTCGCCCTCCGGGGTCTTGATGTGCCCCGTCCGGCTCACCTCGTACACGAGCGGCGGAGCCCCGTCGGACAGCGCCGCGCGCACCAGGCTGTACCCCCCGGGCGCCTCCGTCCGCCCCTCCCCTGCCGGACGCGGCGCGGCAGCCGCGTGCGCTGCCGGACCGTCGTCACCCGGACGCGCCCCGGCAACGGAAACAGAGGTCTCCGACGTCGTCCGCGGCCGGGCCAGGAGGTATTCCGTGCCGCGCCGGTAGAGGACCGCGGTACGGCCGGGGACCGCGTTGGCGGGGGTGTGGGTGAAGGAGGTGCCGTCCTCGGCGACCACGGTGAGGGTGGCGCGGTAGGAGGCCGCGGCCAGTTCCACGGCGGCGTACTCGTTGCCGGTGTCCCAGTGCCGGGCCGTGTGGAGCTGGGTGCGGATCAGGGCGTGTCGCTGGGGCGGGGTCAGGGTGACGTGACCGGGGAGCAGGTCGCCGGTGTCCTGGAAGCGGGAGGCTGTGGCGCGGTCCAGGACGACGCCGGCGCGGAGGAGTTCGTCCCGGGTGAAGGGGACGCCGCGGTCCAGGTGCGCCGACGCGGGCAGGGGACGGGCCTGCACCACCGAGACCGGTTCGCGTACGCGGTCGAGGGCCGCGTTGCGGGACGCGGCGGGCGTGGTGTCGCCCGGCTCGCGGTGGAAGGCGGCGGCGAGGGCGTCCCAGAAGCCGTTGCCCGCGCTGTCGCCGGAGGGATCGCGCAGGTCGTGGACGATGCCATCGGGGGCGGTGAGCGTGCCACGGCCGGTGACACGGTAACGGTCGGCGTCGGTGGCGGACGTGACGCCGGCCCAGGGGACGGAGGCGTGCGCCGGGCGTGGGCGTGGCGAGGCGGACGGACCCGCCACAGATCCCTCCGCGGCGCGGGACGGACCCGCCACAGATCCCTCCGCGGCGCGGGACGGACCCGCCACAGGTCCCTCGGCGACGCGGGACGGGCCCGGCTCGGGCGCCGGCCGCGCGGAGGAGTCGGCGGCGTCGCGGCCGTCGGGTGCTGTCCGCGCCGCTTCCGCCGCTGCCAGGGCCGTGTCGGGGACCGCCGACTGGAAGTGGCGGTCCGCGAGGTACAGCACGACGTGCGGCGTCCGTCCCCGCGCAGCGGCGGCGGCCTCGCCTCCGGCCTCCTGCCGGGCGGGGGGTTCGAAGTCCTGGAAGCGGCCGTCCTTCTGGACCACGGTCACCCGCGCTCCGAGGACGCGGGCGGCGAGCGCGGGCAGCAGGTCGGCGGCGCCGTGGTCCCAGGTGCCCGGGTCCCCGGCGGCCAGGTCCCGCCGCAGCTGGAGCGCGGCCAGACGCGCGCGCTCGGACGCGGACAGTGCGTGGTGCAGGGGCATGTGGCCGGTGTCCTCGAACTCCCGCAGCTCCGGGGAGCCTTCGGGAAGTGCGATCCCGGCGTCGCGCAGTTCGGCGGGGACGAAGGTGTCCTTGGTGTCCGGAGCGGCGAACGCGAGCAGGTCGGCGTCCTCGGTGCCGTCCAGGCGCGCGGCCAGCAGGTCGCGCAGCCGTTGGACCGTGTACGGCGGGTCGATCAGCGGCGCGCGGCCGTCCGGGCCGCCCGGAGCCAGGTGGCGCAGTCCGTCGGCGAGGGCGTGGTAGAAGGAGCCGCCGTCGCGGGGCACGTCGCGCAGGGTGTGGCCCGTGCCGTCGGGGGCGGTGAGCGTGCCCCTTCCCACGGTGTAGCCGGCGGGCCGTGCGGCGCTCTTCGCGGCGGCGGCCGTGTAGTCGACGGCCGGCGGTTCGGGGACGCGGGCGCGTTCCTCGGCTGACAGGCGGTACCAGCGGGTGAGCCGGTCGGTGGCGGCGCGGACGCGGTGGAACTCCGCCGCGGCCCGGTCGGCCGCCTCGCGCCTGCTGTTGAGACCGGACCACGTCTGGTGCAGTTCCCGCTGGGCCGCGAGGTAGCGCTCGGTCGCCTCGCGCAGCCGCTGTCGCGCGGCCGGTTCGGCGCCCGCGTCGCCCTGTCCCCGGGACAAGTCCATCTTGGCGGCGCTGCGGTCGTGGCGTGCCTGTGTGTAGGCGGCCCGGATGTCCGGCACGTTGCGGCGGAGCTTCCAGTACGCCTTGTCGGCGTCCACCCAGGCGGTGCCGGCCTTGGTGACCTTGGACCAGGCATCGGCCACCGGCGAGGGGAAGTTGTCGTCGGTGACCAGGCCCAGGTCGCGGGCGACGTCCTCACGGACCCAGGCGATGATCTCCGTTTCGGCGGAGACCGCCTGGGGACCGGGGCGACTGGGACCGAACGGGCCGAGATGCTCGCGCATCCAGTCGGCGACCGCGCTGTCCTTGAAGCTGGCTGTCACCTCGGCGAGGCCGAGAATGCTGATGGGGATTGCGAAGAGGAAGGCGCGGGTGGTCTTCGGTTTCAGCGTGGCCTGGTCGGCCGCGCTGCCTCCGTTGCGGACGGCGTCACCGTCGGCAGCGGTGTACTCGGACACCGATGCGGTGGGGACGGCCGCGCCGGCGCCGCCGGTGTCGAGGGAGGGGCCGCCGCCGGGAACCGGCTCGTACGCCCCGGAACGGGTGACCGAGACGTCGCTGCCGGTGGTGAGGCGCTGAGACGCGACCATGGTGCCGCTCGGGAGAACGGTCAGCAACCGGGCGCCGGGGAGGTGGAGCCGCGAGTAGAGCCGGTAGTCGCCCTGGGCGCCGCCCAGGAAGCTGTTCTCCGTCAGCCCCGCCACCCGGTAGCCGTCGGTGGTGGTGCTGTCGTCGAAGAACGCCGCGAGCGCCGCGTTGGACATGCCGTCGTGCAGGGCGAACGCGGGCGCGGTTCCCGGGCGGGTCAGGGGGGTCTGCCGAGCCTTCTCCAGCGCTTCGCCGAGGCGGGGACCGGACAGCTCGGCCTGTCCGGTGCGCGGGCCGACGGAGGCGCCGTAAGCCCGTGCGAGGGCGATCTCCCCTACGGCCCGAATCAGGTGCGGGTCCGCGACGCCGCGAACGTCGAAGCCCTGCGGCGGCATGGTGAAGGGCGATACCGCGCGCCAGTCCTCGATCCGCGCGCGCAGTGCCTCACGCTGTTCCGGCAGGGTACCCCTGCCCGGTTCCCAGACGGTGACGGTTGCCGGCGGGATCTTGATCTCCGGAACGCCCAGCGGGTCGGCACCGGTCCGCGGCTGCGCACCGGCCGGCTGCTGCGCACCCGTCGGCGGCTGCGCATCGGTCCGCGGCTCGCCGGGAACCGTGAGGCTGAGCGGCAGCAGCTCGCGCAGCGTCCCGACCGGCCCCTGCACCCACACGGTCTCGCCGTCACCGTGGTGAAGCGTGAGCCGCAGCTCGTAGTCCCTGAGGAACGCGGCGTGCGGTCCGTCGGCCTCGACCACGCGGCTCCGCAGCCGCGTCGTCGTCCGGGACTGCGCGACCTGATGCGTGGTGGTACCGGATTCCGTGTAGGTGGGACCGGCCGCGCGGGCCACCTTGTTGCCGGTACGCACACCCTCGCTGACACTGATGCCGACGGTCCCGGTGCGGGTGTCGGTCCTGCCCGTTTCGGTCGTCTCGGTGGCCTGGCGTCCGTCCTTGAACGTGACGCCGTGTCCGAGGCCGTCGAACCGCGGGGGGCCCGCGATCAGTTCGACGACGAGATGGGCGTTCTCCGTCTTGAACCGCACCGTGCGCCGGTCGAGAGCGCTGATGCGGACGCCGGTCTTGCTCCCGGTGGCGACGAGTTGTTCGCGCAACACGCGCAGGGCACGGGGTCCGACCATCGCCTGGGCCCGGTCGCGGCCGATGCGGTCGACGCCGAGTTCGGCCAGTCGCCGGTCGAAGTCACGCAACAGGCCGGTGGCGTCCAGGGTGTTGACCGGATACGAACCGAACGGGCGGTCCTGGAACCATGCGGGCTGTTCCCAGGGGTGCTCCCGGTAGAGGGGGACCTCGCCCATCCGGTCGCGAAGCAGTCCCAGACGGTGCGCGGCCTTCTCCGGCACATGACCCAGCCAGTCGTCGGAGAAGGTCAGACGCCGTCCGGCCCAGCGAGCGACGTGGGCTGTCAGCAGCGAGTGGGGGATCGCCAGCACCCCGTCGCTCTGGACCGCGCCGATCAGATCGTGCTGCGTGTCCGCGACCACCAGGACCTTGTGGCTGTCGTCGACGACGACCATCTCTGACGTGGCGACGCGGCCCGCGAGATCGCTGACCGCACCGAGCCACGCCCAGCGCCCGAGCGCCCCGTACGCTCCCGCGAGGCTGGGGGCGTCCCGATGCGTGTGGCCATACACACCGGAGACGGCGATGCTGAACCCTCGCGTGGTCGTGATGGTCCCGGACGCCTGCACGTCGCTGGCAAGGCTCTGCTCGGTGTCCACCCTGACCGGAGCGGAGATCACGCGGGGGTTGAGCACCCGGATCCGGTGGTTGAGCCGGCCCCGCATGTCGATGTAGGGGCCCTTGCCATAGAGGCCCGTGACCCACATCCCTGACGGGCCCGACAGCACGTCCGCCTGCGCCGACAGATAGAGCGGGTCCATCTGGCGTACGGCGGCGTCGTGCGCCAGAGCGCCCTGCTCGACGAAATGCCAGGACCCGCCCGACGCCTCCCGCATCACCGCTTCGACGGCCTCGGTGAGTTCCCGGTGGGCGGCGATGTCCAGGGCGGCGTGGGGCTGGTCGCCGAACGGGCTCGGCATGTGCGCTTCGGCGCCTTGGGCACCGGTTCCGAGCGCGAGTTCCCTCGCCTGCGCCGACGAGAGCACTTCCGTCTTCGGTGGCGTTCGCCGGAGCGTGTCCTCGGCGGTTCCCGGAGCCGGTACGTGTTCGGCGGGCACGGCCAGCAGCACCCGTCCGGTCAACGGGGCGCCCGCGGCACCCCCGATGAGATAGACGATCGGTTCACTGTGCACGAAGGGTCCGGTGCCCAGTATTCCGAGCGTGCCGAGCCGCGCCGCGGGACCCGGACGCCAGTGGCCCGACACGAAGACATCGAAACCCACCTCGAAGCTGTACAAGTCGGATTGGGGGGTGGTGCCGCTGGTGAGGGTTTCCGACGACACCGTGGTGCCGAACCCCGTCCGCCGGCTCGTCTGCCCCGTCCACCGAGGACCGACCTGCAGCGAGCCGCTGTTCTTCGGGACGCCCACCTTGTCCCTGGAGGCGTCGAGCACCGCGGCCGACACGTCCACGCCGACGTCGTATCCGCGCGCCACGTTCCGGTGTCCGTCGAGGCGTTCGGTGCCCGGGAGGCTGGAGCGCACGAGCAGGTCGTTCCGAGTGCCCTCGTAACGGCGGTCCGTCAGCCGGCCGCGGATCGTGAGCCAGCGTCGGGTACGGCGGAAGGTGCCGAGGACCGTCAGAGGCATGCTCACACCGGTCGTGAACAGTGACTCCAGGCTGCCCGCCAGGGAGGGCTGCGACAGCGTTTCGATCACGTTCAGGGTGTTCTGCAGGGCGATCCGGCGGTGCTCGGGGTCCTTCCAGCGCGCGTTGGCGGACTCCCCGAACTCCTCCAGTGGGGCGATCATGCCCGGGTACTCGCGGGCCGCCCGGTGCAGCACCTGGTGCACGAGTTCGTCCACCAGCGTCCGGCCGGGCTCATCCGCACCACCGCCGCGCAGGAGGCTGCCGTCCTCGTACGTGAACGCCTCCACACGGCTCAGTCCGAGCAATGCCGGGCTGTCGACCGGCAGGTACACCGGGGCGGCTGGTACGTTGCCGTGCCTGAGGCGCAGCGTGGTGCCGTCGTCCCAGCCCGCTTGCCGTCGCGCCTCGGTCAGCGTCATCCGGACCAGTGAGAAGGTCTTGAACGCCCTCGGCTTCGGGTCCCCCACCAGGCGCACGTAGACCATCTCGGGCCTCCGGAAGAGGTACGTGTGCACCTTCTTGGCCTGACCGACGGTCTTGCGGCCTCCGGTGCCGCCCGACACCGTGCTGTACGTGGTCGTACGGGCGTACCGCCCGGCGAAGCCCGCCATCACCCGCAGCCCGGCGTGCGTCCCGAAGAACCGGCCGAGAGACAGGGAGGGGCCCACCGCCGCGCTGACCTCCTGGGTGTACGCCTTGCTCAGCGTGCGCTCGTTACGGCTCGCTAGCTGGACGGTGGCACGCAACTCGGCCGCCGTCGTGCCCGTGACCAGTTCCGCCTCTCCGTACACGACGCGTTCCACGACGAACGCGCCCAGCGGCATCCGCCCCCGTTCGTCGGACATCAGCTGCCGCGTGGCGACCGGGCCGTGCGCCAGTCGGTCGGCGATCCGGAGGAAGTTGTCGCTGCTGAAGAACCGGGCGATCTCGTCGTAGGCGCTGCTTCCCGGCTTCGCGCCCACCCGGCGCAGCGCCCAGTCGCGGATCTCGCGGACCGGTCCGTAGCCCTCGGTGTGCACCAGGCGGAAGTCCGCGCCCGGTCCCGGCTTCAGCGAACGCGGTACCCGGTCGGCGTCCGCCACGGACTGGGGGCTGGTCGCCACGGTCTCACCGTCCGGCAGGCGCACCGCGAGGCCGTTTCGCACGCCGAACGAGAAATGGCCCTCGCCGCTGGAGAACGCGGCCTGCGGCCGGGCGTCGGAGCGCGGTCCGGCGAGATACACCTCGTACTGGACGTCGTCCAGGTGCAGGTGGGACGCGTCGCTCCGGCGGGTCTCGGACTGACTCTGCGTCGTTCTCTGCAAGGCAACTTCGGACGTGCGGGTGAAAACGCCGGCGCCGCCGAAGCGCGCGTAGCCGGCCAGTGGCATGCCGGACGGCGGGCCGACGGTGAAGTTCGGGGCGAACCTCAGTGACGCCGCCACGGACTTCACCACGCCGGTGGTGCTCTGGCTGCGGTGCGTGCTCTCGATCTTGAACGGCTCCCCGTAGCCGTCGGCGAACCGCTCCCAGTTGCCGTGCGGCCGGGTCGTCACCCGCAGCACCCTGGGCCGGCCGCGGTCCTGGAACGGGGACGACTCATAGCCGTCGCCATGGAACACCGACGGTGTCTCACGCAGCGCGCGGTCCAGGTCCGCCAGGGCACGGCGCGCACCGGGATCCGGCGAGTCCGCGAGGCCCGTGCGGGCGCCGATCTCCCGCACGACCTGGTCGACTCCGCGCAGCGTGACCAGGGCGTGCCCGTAACTGACGAAGCCGGCCGTCTCGCCGTCGCCCGTCAGGTATTCCGGCAGTCGGCTCCCGTCGGTGAACCGGACGCCGCCGCCCCAGGCCGGCGGCAGCAGCGTGCGGTCCAGGCGTGGCGGGCGGTGGGTGTCCAGCTCGGCGTCGATGGGGGGCGGGACGGTGGGGGGCTTGGCGGTGGGTGCGGAGGCGGGGGACAGCGTGGGGACGGCGGCTTCGGTGCGGGGGGCCGTACCGGGCTGTCGGTCGGCGCTCGGTGACAGGCTCAGCGCGGTCCTGGTGTCACGACCGGTGCGTTCGGCGGATGGGGAGGAATCCGCAGCGGCCTGCTCATCGCCGCCAGGGCGATCCCCGGCCGACTGGTCCTCGGCCGGGTGAGGTGACCTTTGGCCGTCCCTCACGAACCCGTATGGAACGAACTTGTGCCATGCCCCATGCTGAGAAACCAGATCCCCGTCGGGAAACACTTCGACGTCAGGTGCGTAAACGGTTCGGCCCGTCGCGTCGGCAACTACCTGCGCTACGACCGCACTGGGGTCCCCGGCGTCCTCCGCGGCACCTGTCCGGCAGGAGAGCAGCACGACGGGACGGTCCGGGGGCAGGGCGGCCAGGCTCGGCCGCCGCCGCAGATAGCCGGCCAATCCAGTGCCGTCGTACCGGTGGTAACCGCCCTGGGACCCCATCTCGGCCTTGGTCGACTCACCGTGGGACATCCAGATGTAGGGAGGCCTGCCTGCCTCGACGTCCCCGGCCCAGGGAAAGTGCTCCTGGCCGGTGGAGTCAGTTCCGCGCCACACCGCTCGGTCGATGGCTCGCTCGTGTTTGGCGACGTATTTGTCGGGGAGGGACATCCGGCCGATAGGCCGGTGGTCTACGTCCACCAGCGTGTGAGTCACCAGTGCTGTGGTCGGGGTCGCCTCACCGTCCGTGCGCAGCAGGACATCCGGCCCGGCCGAATCCGCCGGCGCGGAAGCGATGTCGTCGGGACGGCTGAGTACCCACCAGCCCCTCGTCACCGACGAGTCCGAGGGGAACTGGGTGATGTAGCCCGTCGGCCAGTCCCTTCCCACGCTGACGGGCATGATCTCAAGTGCACTGGTCGCTGACCAGACCTCGCGGCCCGTCCTCGCGGCGAGCAACCGCGGCAGGTGCAGTCCGCCCGCCCCGCCGTACGGCATGGCCAGCACGATGGCCTGGTCCCGTGGTGCCTGCGCCAGTCCGGGATCCGCCGCCAGGAGGTCCACGAACTGCTCCGGCGACAGCTCGGCGGTCCTGCCGCCGGCGTACTGCACGGAGATGCGCTCGGGTGTCCCCGCGGCCAGCACGAAGTAGGGGTCGGCACCGGCCCATGGAGCGGCATTCGGCTGGTCCACTGCGTAATCGCGGAAGTGCACCGGGTCCGCCGGAAGCGTTGCCAGCGCCACGTGCTCTGTGTCCAGCGCGTCAATGATGGTGGTGGGCCGCTCGTGCACGGGCCGGTAGTCGCTCCCGACGACATGCACGCCGTCCGTCGAGGGCACCGGCGTGACCAATGCGCCGGCCTCACCGAGCGCCAGATCAGGGTCGTGAAGCCACCGCTCCTGGACGACCTCCGTGGTGATTTCGAAGCGGAGACCGTTCTCTCTGGCGAACTGCCCGAAGAAACCTCCGAGATCGAGCGCTCGGTCATACGACACGTCGTCCGAATAGGTCAGCGAGACCTTGCTCACGTCCGACCACTTCAGGTCTCCGAGAACGCGCGCGCCGAAGTGCGCGTTGACCATCGGTTTGAACGCTGACAGCCGTCGCAGCAGTTCTCGGTCGGTTCTGAAGCCATCGGTCTCGGCGAGCGCCAGGCGCACCGCGTCGGCGGGACCATGGGCGAGCAAGGCGTGGAGCGACGACAGGGTGGCGCGCCGGCCGGGGTCGTCGGGGTCCTGGCTCAACATGTGCAGGGTGCGCCCGCGCACGGCCGGTTTCCAGTGAAGCACGAGTCCGACCGTGTCGCCGGTGCCCGCCGCCTGCCGGCGTTCGGAGACGAGCGCGGCGGGTAGTCCGGTGCCGTACTCGTCCGCCGGACGGGGCCCGCCCGCCAGGTCCGCCAGCACCTCGTGCAGCGGCGTCTGCGTGCCGCGGCCGAGAAGCGTGTCGAGCAGCTCCGTGTCTGGCGTGTCGTCACGCAGTGGCACCTCGCTGACCAGGGTCATGCGCCTGTCGAGGTGGCCGTGGACACGATCGATGAAGCCGGTGAGGTCATCGCCCTCGATCCGGTAGAGCGCCCTGATGTCCCGCGTCAGCAACCGTTCCCGTGCGGCCAGGCGGTCAGCGCTCAAGAACCTGCGCGCATGGCGTTCGGCCGCGACCAGGTGCCCGGCCTGCACCTCGTCGACCCGGTCCCACACCTTCCGTTCGGCGAGGGCGCCATACAGGTCGAGGTCCTCCTCGGCAGTACGCAGGGAATGCGCCAGAATACTCGTCTCGTCCGCACCGGAACGAGCCCGTTCCGTCCAAATGGCGCGCAGGCTGAGCGTGTTCTCACGGAGCTCGTCGGCCACGCGTCGGCCGGCGTCGTCCGGGGCAAGGGCCTGGGCTATGCGTGTGTCCTGCGGGCCGGGCTCGATTCTGCCGGGCAGCGGCCCGTCATGCCGCCGTCGCCAGATCTCGTCCGCGATGCGTTCGACCTCACGCCGCAGCACTTGGGCTTCTTCCTCGCGGTCCGGCGTGCTGCCGTTCAGCCGTTCGGAGATCTGCCCCCTCAGCTTCTCGATCCGCTCCTCCCGCGCCCGGCGGCCCGCCTCCAGGTCGGCTGTCGAGCTGCGCAGGAACGCGGTCAGATCACTGTGGTCCAGTTCCTGCCGCACCCTGCGGATGCTGTCGGTCAGGCGCTGTACCTCCGCGGACCGAACCGAGTCGTCGGTTCCTGGGGTGCTCGCCAGTCGGCGCAGGCGTCTGTTCAGCTTCCTGAACTCTCGACGCAGCTCCTGGTCGCGGACGAACGGGTCCGCGTCGCCGGTGCTCAAGTCATCGCCGCGCGGTGGCGTGCTGGGGGCGTGCTGCTGCGGCGCGCCGGGGCCCTCCGTCTCGGACGTGAGCACCGGCCCGGCAGCCGTACGGGAAGCTCTCGCCTCGCCAGTGTGGTCCGGGCTCGTCGGGTCTGTGTCCGGCGCAGAATGGGCGGCGGGGGGCACGGGATCCCGCGGCGCCCCGCTCAGAGCCATGGGCCGGCGCGAACGGGCCCGTGCGTGCTGAGCGGTCTGCCCCCGGTCGGCTTGCCGCGCGGATCCGCCGTGGTCGGGATCGAATCTCCTCCAACGGCCCTTCCTTCGGCCGGTTTCGACCGTGAACTGGACATTCGTCGTGTTGGTCGGCGCGTACACCACGCGCCCGGTCTCATTCGCCAGCTGCTGGGCGACACCCTGCGAGGTACGGTCAGCACCGGTGGAGCAGGAAAGCAGCACCACGGGGGCGTCTTTCGGCAATCGGTCGAAGCTCGGCCGCCTCTTGAGAATCTCCCCGAGTTCGGTCCCGTTGACGTTCAGTTTTCCCTTGGGGGTCAGCGGCGCGTGAAGGGAAACCGCATGAGGTTCCCCGTGCGCAGAAAAGACATACCACGGCCCGTCCGGATAATCACGCTTCCAGGGCAGCTCCCAGGATTCGGTACCCACTCGATGCAGGCGTTCCTCGCCGAGGAGCACACCCTGACGGTACTCGGTAGTGGTGAGAAGACTAGGGAAATAGGCTTCTTCTCCCCTGATGTCCCGGTGACTCCGAGCATAGCGCCCGATCGGCCTTCCCGCCCCGTCCACCAGAGTGACGTGTTCGACGTCCGCGAAGCGCGTCGCAGCGTTTTCCTGCAGCGTTCGCGGGTCGAAATCTCCGGGCAGGGTGAGGACCCACCAGCCCACCGGCTCTCTGGGGTTCCTTTTTATGCGACTGATGTACGTCGATTTGGTTCTCGTATCAGACACCAGACTCAGATGCGCTGTGTAACTCCACACCGCACGCTGCGTGTGGTGCGCGATGAGACGCGGCAACTCCAGGCCGCCGGCGCCACCCTCCGACAGGACAAGGACAAGGGGAGCATCTCCGGCCGTCTTCAGTTCCGGCCGGCCGGCGAGGAATGCAGCGAACTCCTCCGGCTTCATTCTCCTTTCGGCAGAGCCATCGGCAGCGACGGTCAACCGTTCACGCGAACCGTGCGCAAAGATGAACAGCGGATCGCCCGACGCACGCCACGGCGGTTCTTCGAATTTCCCACCCTGGATGCCTTCCGACTCCTCTCCGTAAAGAATCTGTCGCTTGGGATCCAGCTGCTCTATCGGCCTCTCGACCCGACGTTTCTGGGACCTCAGGTCGATGACGACGGGCGGGGCAGCCGGCTGAGCGTTTTGCACCGGCCTCCGCGCTGTCGAGGCCGAGACCCTGGCCTGGTTGCCCGAACTCCTACGGGCCCCCCGCCCGCGTTCCGCGGCCTGCTCGGCCTCATGCCGCCACGGCTCTACTTCAGCCTGTCGACGCCGCCGCTCGGCCACCCGGCCGGGGTCATGCGGGGCGGGGATTCCAGGGTTCACGAACTCGGACGCCTCGCCCGTGTGCCCGGAAACGTGACGACCGCCCTCGCGGTCCACGGGCCGCCCGGACCTCACATCCCGGGTTTCCCAGGGACGAGTCGTGCTGACGATCGTGCCCGAGAACCGCCGCCGGGCATCTCCGGCAGGGGCCGAACCGTCCCGCTGGCCCGTGAAGAACTTCCGCACGGAGCCGGCGATCCTGCCCATCACAGAAGTCGAGCGGCGTCCGCCGGTCGCAGTGTTCGGACCGGGCTTGGTGAGCTTGCGTCCGCGTTCCTCGCTGGGCCCTCTGGACGCCGACGCGGAGGCCGGGCGCCGGTCTCTCCCGGCCCCGGACGGGCCCGGGGTCGGAGGCCGTTTGGTCAGCGTCCGGTGGAGTTCCCGACGGTCCGGCTGCCTTCCGCGTGCCTGACTGCCGCCGAGCAGCGGCGGAGTGGCGGCGTCCGTCCCGGACGTGCCGCCGTGGCGCGCGTACAGCTGGGCCAGCAGGTTTTCCGCGAGGGCGTGAGCCGGGTGACCGGCCTCGGCCGGTCGATGCGGGTTCTCGACCAGCTCAAGGGCCACGAGGTCGCCGATCTCGTGGTACCGCTCGCTGTAGGCGTCCGTCCCGTCACGGACGGGGCGAGGCGCCGGATAGGGCTGGGGGCCGTAGGACGTCTGCCGGAAGGGCCGCTGCATGATCGGCGCCACGTCGGCCCAAAGCCGGTCCCGCTCCTGTTCGCTCAGACCGTCGAGGACCTCCCGCGCCCGGCTGAGCCGGCTGGACCATTCCGGCCCGCCGAGGACCGGATGGTCCGCAGCGCCGGTGCCGGGCACCGGGTCCGGCCGGCGTACGGCGAGGGACCCGGCTGCCGCATCGCTCTCCCGTACGGCGGGCCGGGCGGCCGACCGCCCCGGCCGGCGGTCGTCCGCGGGGACGCCGTCGCGGTCGTGGGTCCGGCTGCCTCCGAGCCGGGCGAGGCCGGGCTCGGCCGCCCGGTTGCCGACGGTGCCCCGGTCGGAGCCGGCGGCCCGTCGGCGCGGGTCCGCACCGGTGGCCATGGCATCGAGCCGGTCCGCGGCAGCCCGCGCCGAGCGGGCCGCGGACTCGGCGGCTGCCACCCGCCTGCGGGAGGCGACCAAGGGCTCGGCGTTCGCGTGGAACTCCAGGGACGGGGGGCCCGCGACGAATCTCCTGGTGCCGGACTTCTGCCACTGGTAGTCGTTGCGCTGCCGGTTGGTACTGATGTCGTAGACGACCGTGTCGACGCGCCCGTCCTCGGCCAGCGCGTAGAAGAAGGCGACGCCTCCACTGCCCGAGATGATGTGGGCGTGCGCCGGATGGTTGAGGGAGACGGCTCGCTCCTGCGCGGACGTCCCCGTGGCCACGCGGCGCAGGACATCGAGTTGCGCGTCGGTGAAGTCGGCCTCGGTGAGCCCGGATCCGGACTCCCCCAGATACCTGACGCGCCCGCTGTACTCCCAGGTGGAGTCCTGACGGGGGTCCAACTGGTCCAGGCGGTCCGCCCGTTGCCGGAGCAGCCGGGCTGCGTCGGCGAACCGTCCGGCGGACACGGAGTTCCAGGTCTCCCGCGCCACGTCACGTACGGCGGTGTAGGCGTCCCCGTCCAGGCCCGCCATCTCGGCGAACTGGTCGAAGAAAAGGTCGAAGTCCCGCGAGGAGAGCAGTCCGTCCCGGTCGGCGAGAGCCTCCGCGTGCGGCATGTTCCGGTCGAGGAAGGGACGGAAGCGGTACCTTTCGGCCTCCTCCGGGTTCTCGGCCAGCCACTCCGAGAGGTCCGGCCGGACCCGCAGCAGTGCCCCCAGCTCGGGGTCGGCGGCGTGCTGCCCGCCGGTTTCCGCGCCTGTGCGGGCCGACGCGTCACCGGGGCCGGCGGCTGTTGTCCGATCGGCGGCCCCGGCCGGGGTGTCCGGCCGCCGGCGAGCCTTCCCCTTGTCATCCCTGGCCGTCGGCGCCGTGCCCGATGCGCCCTTCCTGCCGCCTGCCGGGGCGGTCTGCGTCTGCTGCCGCGCACCGTCGTCCGCTTGCGCCGCCCGGCCCGTGCCCGCGGGCGTCGTCGCGGTGGGACCGGAGGGCGCCGGGACGGCGGCACGGCGTCCCAGCGCCTCCACGGCCGTCGGCAGAGCCGCTGAATCCGGCGCGGTGAGCAGATCGCGGAACGGCTCCTGCCTGAGCGCCAGGTGCCTGACGTGATCCGGGAAGTTCTCGTCCCGCAGGGCGGACTCCTGCCAGGACGGACGCCGCAGGAACTCCCGGGCGAAGTCGTGCCATGTCTCGCCCTCGCCGTCGAGCAGGGCGGCCATGCCCCGCCGGCGCAGCACCGCCGCGAGCCGGTCGGCCTCCTCGGCCGACAAGGACCCGGGCAGTTCGTCGAGCCGTCCGACGAGGCGCGCCGTGGAGTTCACCTGGCTTCGCAGCTGCCTGTCCAGGAAGGGAGCCAGTTCCGGGTGCCGGACGGCCGCCTGCCACAGCGGACTGCCCGCGACCGCCTCACGCACCAGTTGGGGTCGCTCGTTGACGGCTTTCACCAGCTCGGGGTGGCGCATGAGCGCTGGACGTACGGAGGCGGACGCGAGGAGCGCGGTGAGCTCCCGTGGCCGCTTGAGGATGACGAGGCGACGCGCCTCCGCGGACTCGGCGAGCCACTTCGCGATCTCGTCGTGCTTCGCGACCAGGTCGAGCACCGGCCACCGCGTCAGCGCGGCGCGTGCGTCGCCCGACGTCGTGGCCGCGAGCGCGTCCACGAACGCGGGTGCCCGGCCGGCGACACGGAGCACCTCCGGGTTGGTCAGGACGGTGTGGACCGTCGGACCGCCGGCGGCCCGAAGGTGGAGCAGCAGATCCTCGTTGCCCAGAAGGGTTCGCCACGACTCCGCGTCTGCGACGATGTCCTTCCGCGTGGCGAGCAACTCCGCCAACCCCGGGACGGAGGCGATCCCCCGTACGAGCCGGGGCTCTTGCGCGGAGGCCTCCAAGCGGTCCTGCGTCGCCATGACCGCCGCGATCACCTGTCCGTCTCCGGTCTCCCCGAGCGTGTCCAGCAGATGATCGGCCTTCGCCAGCACGTGGGCGGCACTGTCCCGCTCGTCGATGGCCACGGACACCGCCCGCCAGGCTTGGGCAAACGCGTCGACCCTCTCCATGCCCGGCATGCGAAGCAGGCGGCCAGCGTTGTACATGGCGGACAGATAAGCGGGATTGTCGCCGATGGCGAGGACGCAGTCCGGCTCGCCGAAGGTCGAGCGCGTCGCGGGGTTGCTGATGAAGCCTTTGAAGGCCACGTCGTTCTCGGCGAGCAGACGGGGCACCCTCGGATGCTCAATGATGAAGTACAGCATGTCCGGCGTCTGAGCAACCAGATCGAGCAGCGAGGGGCGCACGAGGAACAGATCGACGACATCCTCGTGGAACAGCAGTCCCTGAGCGAGGTACTTGTCATCCTTCGCCGCTTTGCCGAGCCGGGCGTTGTCGGTGAGTACGCGATAGGCGTCCAGAGTCTTCTCGGACAGGGCGTCGGCGCCGAGAGCGGCGCGCACTTCCTCCGGTGTGCTGCCCTGCTTCAGATGCTCCAGCAGACGGCTGACGCTCTCGGCCCGTGCGCTGTCGAGCCTGTGTCCTTCTTCCGTGATGACCTGCAGAGGGGCGTCGTTCGCCAGGGCCGTGCGAAGTCGCCGCACCTGCTTCTCGTAGTCACCCCTCCACGTTTTCCTGTCCGGCTCCGTCAGCGCAGCCTGCCACCTCTCCCTGGCCTTGCTGACCCTCTTCAGAAGGATGCCGGTGACCGCGCGGCCCGTTCCACTGTCCGCCGCCGTGGCGGGCCCGGCCTGCAGAAGTGCTGCGGAGTCCGGACGCGACACCGCTTCCCGCAGCAGAGCCGGGTGTGCGAGGATCTCCCGGCTCAAGTTGCTGCCGGCCTTGTCGGACGAGGACAGCTCGGACAGGGTCCTATACAGGCGGCCGGAAAGCAGAGCCGTCCAGTGAGCCTGTGACATGGCGCCGAAGAAAGGCTCCAGCTTCGTCAGCAATTCTCCGTGCCGACGCACATTCTCGATGATCGCGCCCCGCTCTTCCGCAGTGATGCGCTCGACTATCTCGGAATGCCGAGCGAAAAGCCGCCCCAGTGATCCGTTCCCGATACGGAGCGCATCCGTGGCGCCTTCTGACGACAGAAAGCGGTAATTGCCGTCGGACAGCAGGGCCATGTCCGGCGCAGCCGTGATGGCGAGCACAGCGCTCGGCAGGATGAGCTGACGCTGGTCCTTGAGAGCGATCCACGCAACGGCCGGGTCACGGTACAGGACATCGGGCAGACGCACGGATTCCCCGCTGGCGACCGACCGGTCAATGGCGTTGGACAGCGCCACGAATATCTCATCGTTATCGTGCAGATCAACATCTCCGCGCACCTGGGAGTGCCGCCCGAACATGCGGAGTATGTGCGGAAGGCTTGTGTCCGATATGGCGCCACGGAGCACACGTGTGTACAGAGACTCGTAATCTTGCGGCCCACGGTTCAGCAGCCGTTGCAGCTCGTGAGGGTGGACGAACTCCTGCGGCTGGCTGCTTATCGCTCTGGCGAGCAGAGGGTACATGGCCGGCAACCGGTCGAGTACCTGTCGGTAGGAGGGATTTCCACCTGCATAGATGAGCCGGACCGCCTGACTGCCACGGAACATCGGCGGGATGCTGGAAAAGCTCGTCGGCGGGATGAACGGGGTCGTCTCCGCCAGTGCGGTGACAAGGTCGTGATCGGCAATCTGGTCGTAGTACCACGGTTGGAGTGAGAGGCGAGCTGCCACAGCCGGGTTGTCGACCGCAGCAGTTATCCGGCTTTCGTCCGTCAACAGCCTGCTCGCCAGTGGAAGGTTTTCTTCGAGCACTGCGGTCAGGAGCGGAGACCGGCTCAGTACATCGAGAACTCCCCAGTTGCCCTTGAGCTTGCCCAGGAGCCCGGGTGTGGACAGGGCCAGGATGAGCTGGTGCGGATACCGTCTGAGCTGCGCACGTACCTCTCGGGAGAGCACGTCCTCGTAATACGCGGCATCCTCGAAGCCGGGGCCGCGCAGCCACCATGCCGTGTAGAGGGCTGACACCACACCCAGGTCACCGGCCATGGAGTAGACGGTGTCCACGGGATTGTCCGCCTTCAACACTGCCTGAGCCAGAGCGGGCTCCTCGTTCACGAGGGCCGTGATGGCTGCGCTCCACGAGAGCGCCTGCACCAGCTCCTCTCGTCCGCCGACGGCCCGCAACAGGTTCGGATAGAACCCCAGCGTGCGTCGTACCGTCGCGTCCTTCTCGATGACATCGAGGAGTTTCGCTTCGGCGAGCATGGCGGCCGTTCGGTCGTCCTGTTTCCGGTACCAGTCCGTGCTTCGGTCGGCGAGGAATTCCACGACGGTCGGCATGCGGCTGACAGCGTCGAGAAGCGGCGGGTGGAGTCTCAGCAGCCTGAGCAGTTCCGGCTGTCGGCCCACGGCTTCCGCGATGTGCGGGTACTCCGGCAGCCGGCTGTCCACGTCGGTGGCACGCGACGGTGCCGGCTGCTGCGCGTGCGCTGCGGGCGGGCCGTCCGCAGCCGGGGTGGCGGGCTGTGCCGCGCCGGCCACGTGACCGGCGGGACCGGCGGTCGGGGCCGAGGGATCCGACGGCTGATCCTCGGCCTTCTTCTTGCCGCCGGACTTCTTCTTGGCGCCCCCCGGCGCGCCCCTGTCCCGGACCCTCGCGGGATCCGCGCCTGCGGTGATGTCCCGGGCGACCGCGTGCGCGGCGTCGAAGTTCCGCCCGTCCGGACCCAGTGCCGCCGCCACCCGCAGGAGTTCGTCGCGCAGCGCGGCACGGTGCCGTTCGGCCCCGGCGCCGGACCCGAGGACGACGGGGGACCGCAGGTACTCGGCGAGGACGGCGCCCGCCTGCGCCAACACGTCCGGCGAGAACGTTCCCTCACCGTCCGCGCCCTCGGGGGTGCGTCCGTCACCGAAGGCCGGGCGCGCCGCCGGCCCGCCCCGGGTGCGGGAGGCGCCGCGAGCGGCCGTCCCCTCCGCCGGGGAAAGTACGGCCCCGTCAACCGACCCGGTCCGCTTGTGCACGAGCCGGTCCACCCGTGCGCGCAGGCCCGTGCCGAGCCGTTCGTGCGTCTCGTGCCAGCCGGGGAGAGCGGCGAGGAGGCCGGCGGGGCCGGAGGCCGGCGCGGACGGGGCACGGCCGGAACGGATGAAGTCGTTCCAGCGGCTGCTGACCCGCTCGGCATGGTCCTGGACGACCGGGCCGCGGTCCTTCTGGGGCAGTGCCCGGTCGACGAGCCCCCGGGCCTCCTCCACGGCCCGCATCCGCAGCATCCAGCCGGCGTGCGTCAGGATCCGGCGCCAGACCCGCTCCTGGAGGGCTCCCTCGTGCAGGAGGAGCGCGCCGGGCTCCCAGGCGGCAAGCACGTCCGGCGTCAGCAAACGGTCGACGTGAGCGGTGGCGGCCGCGCGGAGGTCCGGCCCGGCCCCGGACAGTACCTCGTCGATCGCTCTGGCCACGGCGTCGTCGCGCGGGACGGAACTGTCGTCCAGGGCGGCGCGGTAACGGTCCCGCAGGCGCGGGACGGCGTCCGCGGCACCGTCGCGGAGCCCTGCCATCTCCTCGGCGAGCATGCGCGCCTGCCGCATCACACGCGCTTGCCGCGCGGTCCAGACCCGCTCGTCCCGCTCGGTGGCGAGCGGCCGGCCGGCCCCGTCGCCGCCGTGCTCCGAGCCGAAGACCTCGTCGTGGAGGCGGGAGAGGACGGTATGGGTGTGCTCCCGCAGCAGTCGTCGGTCGTCCCGGGTGAGCGTCGTGGGAAGCGTCCGCTCGCCAGGCGTGACGTAGACCGTGGACAGTTCCAGCTTTCCGAGCGCCGACTCGATGCGCGCGTACCGGCCGGCGAGGACGTCCATGCGCCGGAGCACCCGGTAAATCTCCGGGGACCGCGCCCGGTTGACAGCGCCGTCCATGTCCGGGTGGTGCTTCGGCCGGACGGGCTCAGGGGCTTCCCACACTCCGGCCGCCGGTCCCCGGTGCCGGGGATTGACGAGCGAGCGGAGCCGGGCGGCCACCTTGCGGAAGATCGCCGTCAGGTTCTTGCCGAAGCCGCGGGACGGGGACGAGGGCGCCGTGAAGGCCCGGCGACCACCATCGTCCTCCTCGGTACTGACCCGGGCGGACAGCCAGGTGACCAGGTCGTCCTTGCGCTGCCGCCACGCGGCTTCCGCATCCGCGTGGGAGCCCTCGCGGGGCGCGGCGGTCTCCGGCACGAACAACTCGCGGTAGACGGTGTCGAACGCCCAGTCGAGGTACTGCCGGTGCTCCTTGCGTCGCGTCTCGGGCAGGGCCGAGGCGTCCAGTAGGGAGGCGGCGTACTGCCGGGCGGCGAGGACGCGGGTGGTGTAGTGCGCGGCGGCCTCCGGCCGGCGCGGAGCCGGTCCGCCCATGAGGCCGGCGTTCGCCCGGGCGGCCGTCTCGTCGGAGCGCGGGACGTCGAAGGCGCCCTCGGCTGTGCGGGTACGCAGGTCGCCGGTGAGTCCGCTGCGGGCCTCCGCCCAGGCGGCCATGTGCCCGTCCAGGGTGCCCGCTGCGGGGTCGGTGCCGAAGACGGCGTCGAACCGCTCGGTGACCCGACGGGCGTGGTCGTCCGCGATCCGCCGGATGTCCGAGGCCGACGCGGGGGTGCCGGACAGGAGTTCCCTCGCCTCCCCTACGGCGTCGGCCGCGGCGTTGGCGCGGGCGCGCGCGAACGCGAGGTGCAGCGCCTCCGCCCGCTCGGTGAGCTGCCCCTCGATGACGCGTCGAGGCTGACCGCTCGGCCAGGTCGCCGGCTCGGGGCCGGTGGCGAGCGTGTGGTCGAGGGTCCGGCGGGCCGCCGCTGTGAGGGTGCGCGCGGCCCGCTCGGTCTCGGCTCGGCCCGCCGCGCGGCTGATCGGTGAGCCGCTCCCCGCCGGATCAGTCAGCCCGAAGGCGCGGCTGAAGCGCGGCGCACGCGTTGCCAGTTCCGTGTGCCAGGGGCCGCGCGCGATGCCGGCCACGAGGCGCTCGGCCGAGGCAGCGGCGGTTTCGCGGGCGTGCCACGCCTCGGCATACCTGGCCGTCCCGGTCGTACGGGGCCGCGCCTGCATCCCCGCAGCGCGCTCGGCCCCCGGCGGCGGGGCCTGCCGCGGCAGCGGGGGCAGAGGCCGACGGGGTCTCCCCTGCTGAGGCGCCGGGGCCGGCAGCGCGCGAGCCGGGTCCACAGCCGGGGACGCGGGGTCGGTGGCGCCGGCGGGGTCGGCCGGCCGCTCGGGCTGGAGGGAGCGCGGCCGACGGGAACTCGCGTCAGGTGTGGAGCCGGGCGTGGTCGTCGTCGAACGGTCGGTGCTCGGCGTACCGGCGGGGCGCTCAGCGTGGGCCGGGCGGTGTCTGGCCGCCAGCGCGTCCGCGAACTCTCCGGCCAGCCGGACGACGGGGTGCTCGGCACGCAGTCGATGGACCACGTTCAGCAGGCCGGCGTCGACCATCCGCCGCGCCAGGACATGCGCCGCCTCGTTCTGTTCTGTCAGATAGGCGTCCATGCTGCTGAACCCGGCGGCCGTCTGCCGCCGGTTCAGCAACTTGTGCGCCCGATCCAGCACAGCCATCCGGTCCGAGGGCGTCAGCTTGTCGAGCTCCGCACGCGCCGCGGACACTTCCGCCTTCCACGCGTCCCCGCCGATGTCCGGATGACCCGGCCGCTGCCGAGACGCGGACCCGTCGCCGTCCGGGGACACCACACCTCGGTCGGAGCCCGGCGTACGAGAACGAGCGGTCGACGGAGTCCCGGGCTCCGAGCCCGTCCCACGAGACGCGGTCAAAGCATCATCGGCCGCCGTGGACGTGTGGTCGCTGCCATCCGTCTCACCGGTACCGGCCGCGCCCTGCACCGGGCGGGCCGCCTGACCCGCATCGG
>NZ_JBVHWM010000052.1:0-19281 GCF_055564375.1 Streptomyces sp. NPDC029138 | reverse complement strand
TCCGTCTCACCGGTACCGGCCGCGCCCTGCACCGGGCGGGCCGCCTGACCCGCATCGGCCAGGCGGGAGAGCTGCCGCCCCAGCTCCTCAGCCTCCCGCGTGAGGGGGTGATCGGGTCCCGGGTCGGGCAGGTGCGTCGCCTCGGTGTCCGCCGACTGCCACATGCGATGGGCCAGGACGTGGACGGCGTCGTCGTAGGCGTCGGTGTACTTGGGGCCCGCCTCCTTGAAGTTCGCCCGGGAGTGGTGCCTGGCCAGCAGGTTCAGCGCCTTCCGGAACACCTCCCCCCCATGCTGCTCGCCCAGGTCAGACAGCGCCGTACGGGCCCGCAGCGCCTGGTCCAACCAGTCAGAGGTCTCGATGCCGGCCAGGGTCTCCTCGGGCCGCCGGGCCGCCGGACGGTTCTCCCGGACGACGGTGCCTCCCTGCGCCGTACCGTTCTCGGTCCGCTCCCCTTCGGGACCCTGCCCGACGGATCCCCTGCCGGGGCCTCCGTCGCCACCCGTCTCGGGGACCGGCCGGCTCCCGAACACCGCCTCCGTGCCAGGGGCTTCGCGGAACTGGTCGCGCAGCAGGCTCGCGAGCGATCCGGCCGCCGTGTCCCCGTACGCGCGCAGTTCCTCGGCGACGAGATGCACCATCGTGTCCAGCATCTCGTGATGGGGGGCCTCCGGGCGCAGCTGCGGGTCGAGGGCCGGGAAGAGAGTGACGTCCGAGACGATCCCCTGTGCACGGGCGAGCAGGAACGCGGCTTCGGGCTCGTCCTCGTTCTGCAACCGCTGCCGCGCCCCGGCCGTCTCCCGCTTCCAGTACTCGCTCTGCCAGGGAAGCTCCGCTTGCGACGTGGACGCCAGACGTGTCCAGGCTCGCTGACGCTCCCGGACACGGAGGTCGTGCGCCAGGTCGGCGACGTCGATCGCCTCGCGCCGCCCGTCGCTCCCGGCATCTTCCGCCGCCCGGGCCTCCTTGAGCGCCTCGCCCCACCGGCCGGCCGGCGCCTTGCCCTCGCGACGTTCCCGCGCGTCCGCCGGCGACAGGGAACCGTCGTCCGGACCCTCCTCCACCGCACCGAGCCGTTCGGCGCCGTCGGGGGAACGGCGGACCGGGGTGCGGGCGGCCGGATCACCGGCCTGTGCCGTGCGGTCGAAACCCGCTGCTGCTGCCGGCGCCCCCCGCGGGTCGAGGCCGGGCAGGGGTGCGGCGGTGGAGCCGTCGGTGATCCGGCCGAGCCCGGTGTCGCGGCTGCCGCCGGGCAGTCCGGTCTGCCGGGCGGGGTCGAACGAGATGCCGAACTCGGCGGTGAGCCGGCGGCCGAGGGTTTCGGCGCGGCGCGAGAGCGGGTGGTCGTCGGGCAGCCGACCCGACTCCGGTGCCGTGATCTTCAGTTCGAGCGCGTGGTGGGCGAGGACCAGGGCGGCTTCCTCGTGCCGGGCCGCGTAGGCGTCACCGGGTTCACGGATCGGGGACGGCTGCGGGGCATAGCGGCTGAGCGCCGAGCCCACCATGCGCCATAGCGAGGCCGTACGGGCGTACGGCCTCGTCGCCACGCGGGCGCGGTCGACCAGTTCCTCCCAGTTCGCATCAGCCGGGTCCGGATGACCGGGTTCCTCGGGCGACACGCCTTCGGCGGGCGGGCCGGGACGCCGTTCCTCCGCGGCCGGCCGGTCCGCAGGCGGGATCGCCGCACCGGCGGTCGCAGTCGCCGCGGTGGTTCCGGTAGGTGTCCCGGTCGCGGGCGTGAGCGTGGTATGGAAGCCGGAAAGGGGCGTGCCGGAGGGGCCGGTCTCGGTGACAGGCCGGGGACCCGGGCCCGCCTCGGTGACAGGCCGGACACCCGGGCCGGCCTCAGTGGCAGGCCGGATGCCCGGGCCGGTCTCGGTGACAGGCCGGGGACCCGGGCCCGCCTCGGTCACAGGCCGGACACCCGGGCCCGCCTCGGTCACAGGCCGGACACCCGGGCCGGTCTCAGTGGCAGGCCGGGGAACCGGGCCGGTTTCGGTGACAGGCCGGGGGCCCGGCAGCGGGCTCCCGACCGTACCGGTGCCGGCGTCGGACGTCTCCGTGGCGGGGCGCGTGCCGGTGTGGCTGGTCAGCGCCTTGGCCAGCTCCTGGTCCAGCGTGGCGCGCCGCTCGTTCCAGTCGGCGAGCCGGTCGTCCAGCGGGCCGGGACCGTTCGGATCGTCCCCGGGACGCAGGAATGTGGCATCGAACAGTTCCCCGGCGGTCTTGGCGTGATGGTCGATGATCCTCTCGGCGGCCGACGCGGGCAGACCCGCCGCACCCGCCAGAGCACGGGCGCTGTCCCGCGCCGCGTCCTGGGCGTGGTCCCGCGCCACCGCGAGAGCCACATGACGCTCAGCGCCCTCCGCCGGAAGCGCCTGCCGCATCACATCCGCCACGGACATCCGATCAGGGCTGCCACCGCCGACCGCGATCCGCGTCACGTGCCGCAGCAGGGCGTCGGCCGCCGAGCCGGAGGACGTCTCCAGCGCCTGTGCGGTCCACTGATCGATCCGCCGGCCCGCCTCCACGCTCAGGCCGAGCACCGCCCCCTGCTGCACATCGAGTGGCACCTCGGCGGAGTGCGTCGCGGCGGTGTCCGCCAGCCCGAAGGCATGCGAGAACTCCGCGCCCAGGCCCGGCACAGCCTGCTGCCAGGTGCCCCCCGCCACGGCCCGCTCCACGTCGCCCAGGGCGTGAGTGACCGCCAGTTCCTTCGCCGACTGCGCCACCACATGCACCGGAAGCTGCGCCACATGCCCGCGCACCTCCCTGTGCCAGGTCCGCAGCGCGTCACCGGCCGCCGAGCCGTCGCCGCCGAACGGGCTCGGCTCACCGAACACGGCATGGTGCGCCGCGACCACATGCTCCCCGAAGGCACGGCGCAGCACCGCGTGGCCGAACGGCGACAACTGCCCGGCAGCCGCACCGTCCGATCCGTCACCGCCCGCGCTCTCCCCGGGCGCGACCGGCGCCGGCACCGCCTGGTCGAAGGCGTGCAGTGCGCTGTGGATCCGCTCGTCACGCTCCGCGGCGGCGGTCAGCATCCCGTCGAGGCCGGTGTGCCCGTGCTCCCCGCCGAGACCCGCCAGCTCCAGTACCCGGTCGGCGGTCGCGCCCAGCTCCCCGTTGCCCGCCGCCTGGACGTAGTCACCCGTGCGCAGCCGTTCCTCGACCGACTGCGCGACGTACCGGTGCACCCGCACGGCCGCGCCGTCGTCCAGCCCGGCCGCCGCGGGCGAGTGCTGCCAGGCCGTGAACGCGGCGTCCAGCCGCTGCTGTGCCCGGTGGTTCGCCAGCTCCTCGACCGCCCACCGGCGCAACTGGGCCGCGCTCGGCACCCCCTCGCCGGCGGCACCGTCCGCGCCGCGCGCCCGGGCACCCTCGGCCGCACCGGCGTACGCGGCGACGGCCCGGGAAGCCACCCGGTCGACAACCGGTTCCGGCAAGCCTCCCTGGCCCTTCACCCACCCCTCGAAACCCGATATCAGTGGCTGGGGGACATCCGCCCGCTCCGCCGCGGCCCGCCAGCCCTCCTCGTCGCCGCCGGTGCCGGAGCCTTCCCACACCGACCGCACCGCGGCGCCGTTGCGGGAGTCCTCGGGCAGCTTCACCCCGTCGAACGCGTCCCACTCCCCCGAAGCAACCAGCCCGGGATCCACCTTCCAGCCCAGCCCACCCCCCAGGCTTTCCAGGTGCAGACCACCATGGCCGTGCCGGCCGCCGCTGGGAAGACTGCCGAAGAAGCCGGCGGCGATCCCCTCACCGGCACCCGTGGTGTCACCGGACTGGAGAATCTGAATCCCCGTCACGATCGCGCCGGACGTACCACCACTCAGCACGTCCCGCAGCAGGCCGCCACCGGACAGCTTCGGCATGAACACCCGCGTGAACTCGTTGAAGAGCCCGGCAAGACCGCCGCCCAGGCCGCCCCAACCCGCCATCTCCCCCACATCGCGCCAGCTCACCCGGTCCCGGAAGCCCTGCCACATCTGGACGAGCTGCACGCCCAGCTCCATCAGCCCGCCGACCACCGCGCCCGTCACCACGGTTTTCAACAGCTGCCAGGCGATCTGCCGCACCACCGCCGCCACACCCCGGGCCACCGCGACCGCGGCCTCCGGCAGCCCGAAGAACAGCAACTCCAGAACCGTGTAGATCATCCACAGCAGCTGGACCATGATCATGTACTTGGCGTACTGCACCTGCATCGCGGTGTCACGGAACGACGAACCCAGCGCACGCGCCGCCTTCACCCCTTGCGGAAGGATCTTCTTCAGCTTCCGCACATGCGCATTGAACTCTTCCGCCGTCGGCCCCTCGAGCGCATCCGACACCAGCGTCCCCGACGGACCGACCTCATGCAGAACCGCCTCAAAACGGTCCGACCAGGCATCCATGTTGTCGGCCGCCGTGCGCAACTTCTCATGCTTGATGTTCGGCCAGAACATGCCCGTCAGAACGGCCAGCAGTTTACGAAGCCAATTCGGCAGCTTCCACTCAAGGAAGCCCATCTCCGCACAACCGCCTTACGACCGGTGCGGGGACCCACCAGGCAGTCCGCCCCCGGTCCCCTCAGCCAGACGCTTCGCCGAATCGTGCGTGACCCGATCTATGTTCCTCAAGCCCTCGGTCATCACATCGAACGCTCTCATGGAGTCCTTTATCAGGTTCTCAGAGGCTTCGACGATGGCCTCAAGCCCCTCGAACTGGGAGCGCCATAGGGGATAGACAGTTTTGGAGAGGGAGTCACCGGAAGTGTCGAGGGTGTCGAACACGTCGTGCTTGATCGTCTGCAGCTCCGTCGAGCGATCATCGATCTTGCTGTCCTTGTTCTCCCACTGGCGCAGGGCCTGCCCCAGCCGCTGAGGATCAGCTCCGGTCCTCCTGCTCACCTGCTACCTCCGTGACGACGTACGGGCTCCATGACGTGCACCGGGCATCCCGGATCACCCGGCCCGGGGCCGGCTCTCGGCTCTCCGAACCCGTCGCAAGCTAACTCAGCCGCCGGTCACGCGGGTTGCCAGCAGCGGCCCTCGGACCAGGGTCGAGCCGTTCGTACCAGCCGCTCTGCCCTTTCGTCTCCGATCCAAGCGGCGTACACGCCGTGCGGGGGCAGCTGTCCGGAGCCTTCCCGCACTGCACGCCCCAGTTGAGGCCGGGTCAGGGCATGCCATGGGCCCGCCCGCAGGCCCGGGCGGGCGCGCGGGCGACCGCACCCGGGCGGAGCCGCCCTGCGCTATGTTCCGGCGGGTGACACTCACTGCACCCTTCGACAGACTGCTGTTCCTGGGGAGCCTCGGTGTGTCCCGCGAGCGAGCCGGCGACCGCCGCCGTCGGCAGGGGCGCCGGTGAGCGGGCGTTTCGGCCGACGTGCCGCCGCCCGCGGCGGTGCCGGGCAGCTGGAGATCAGCGAGGCGCACGGCGTACAGCTCGTCCATGCCGTCGGCCGGCCGGCCGAGGCGCTGACCGAGATGGCCGCGCGGTTACGCACCACCGCCGAGGAGATCACGGTCCTGGTGAGCGCCGGATTCGGCGATCCGGAGGCACTCTGCGCCCGGCTGCATCCCGTCCTGGCGAAGACCTCGTCGGCGGCGGGACGGCTGGTCCGCCTGGTCATGTCCGGCGGGGCGGCGGAGTCGGCGGGCCGTCCCGCGCCCGCCCGTGTGCTCAGCGACGCCCTGGGAACGGACGTACTGGCGCCGCTCGGCGCGGCGCTGGTCACTCCGGGCGGCACCCTGTTCGCGCCCGGTCTGCCGGGGCGTCCCGGCGTTTGGCGGCGCTTCTCGCCCGGTCGCGAGCCGGTGTCCGCCGGTGCCCGTCACCCCGCGCCCCGGTGGCAGCCGGCGGTGGAGCGGGTCGTACCGACCGTCGCGGGCGGTTGTGTCGTGGAGCAGGTGCCCGCCGGACTGCTCATCCTGCCCGCGGGCACTCCGCCGGAGGGGGTCGAGGCGTTGCGGTACGCCGTGCCGCCGGACGCGGATCGGCCGCTCCTGCTCGTCGGTGCCGCGCACACCCGCGCCGTTCCGGCGCAGGCCGTCGCCGACGTGCTGGCCGCGCTGCCCGCGACCGTACGGGAAACGGTGCGCCTGGTCTCCGCGGACGGCAGCGATCTGCTCCCGGTGGGCCGTCAGGTGGCGGCCCTCCTCGGAGTGCCGGTGGAGGTGGGCTCGGGGCTCCCCCTGCTGGTGAGCGATCCGGCACGTCCCGCACCGACGGGACCGCTCACGCCGCGCACGATGCTGACCGACGCGGCCGGCGAGCCCACCTGGCGGCCCTACGTCGAAGAGGTCGTCTGCGAGCCGGAGGAGAGTGCCGGGAGCGCGAGGGCCACCGTACGCCTGGGCACCTGGCGGCCCCCGGTCAGCGGGCTGCGGCCGGCGCTGGAACCGGGTGCCATGGTGCTCGACCGCAGGTGGCAGGTCGTCGTCACCCGGTCCGGTCTCTGGGTCGGCCCGAACGGCAGCCGACCGCCCGCCGAGACGGTGGCGCGGCCCATCGCGCCCGACGTGATGGCCGTGGAGATCGGCCTGCCGGACCAGGCGCTGCCCGACACGGTATGGGAACCGCTGGAGCGGCTCTTCTCGGCCCTCCAGGACGATGTGCGCGACCGCACACAGATCCGGCTGCACGGCGAGCCCAGCGACGAAGTCCTCAACGGCATGCGCCGGTTGGCGGTCCGGCACGGGCTCGCTCTGGCGCCCCGCGGCTGGCAGGACACCGAGGCGCACGCGCTTCCCGGTCCCGGTCCCGCCACAGCGGTGGCGTCCGAACCCCTGCCGTCCGTTCCGCCGCTGTCCGAACCGCCGGTGTCCGTCGCGACGACGGCTGCGCCGCCGGACCCGGACTCGTCGGACGCGGAACCGGCCGAGCCGTACGCGGCGGACACGGACGAGTCCCCCGTCGAGCCGGCCGGAGCCACGGCGGAAACAGAGGTCCCGGCCACGGCGGAAGCACCGGCCGGTACGACGCTCCCGGAGGCCCCCGGCGAGCGCGCGGAGCGGGATCCGGACGCCGCCCCCGGACCGTCGGGCCGTCCGGCAACGGAGGAATCCGCCGCGGTCCGGCGGCCCGTCACTCCGGCTCCCCGCGCCGGGGAGGCCGTCGCCATCACCTTCACGCCTCCGGCGACGGTGCCGGGGGTGCCCGCCGTCTCCCCCGCCGGCCCGGAGCCGTCCACCCGTGGCCCGGTGTCCTGACGACGTCATCGCCACAGCCGGGCCCGAACCAATGTGCAACCGAGCAAAGGAAGAAGACGAGGGATGACACGCAGGAACCAGCCCGGCGGCCCCCCGGCCGCCGCGGCAGCCCCCGGGCAACCGCACATCCGCCGGGCCGTCGCACTGCCCCTGCACGAGGGGGACCTCGACGGAGCGGCGGTGTCCGAAGCCCTCACCCGGGGCGGGACCACGGCCGCCGAGGCGGTCGTTGCGCAGGATGCGGAGAATGTACGACCCGTGGTGACGGCGATACCCGCCGCCGCGGTGCGTGCCGAGGCCGAGGTGGCCGCCCGCACGTTCCGTCCGGACGACGGGCGGACCGGAACTCCGGACGCGGCGGCCGGCGGCCAGGCGGCGCCGGGACGGTCCACGTCCCAGACGGGCAGATCGGGACACTGGCCGCTGGTGGCCGCCGCGGCGGTCGCCGGTGCGGTCCTGGTCTCCGTACCCCTGCTCAGCGGTGGCGAGAAGAAGACCACGGGCGCCGACGCGCTCGACCCGGTCGCGGTAGCCGGCGCCAAGCACGGGGCCGACGGAGGTCCCACATCGGCGCCGGTTCCCGACGGCAGTGCCGGCGCGGACGTCACCTTCCCCGCGCCCACGACGCCGACGACGGCTCCGCGGGCCGGTGCCCCGGCGGCGCTGCCGGGCGACGGCCGGCACGGCTCGGCGACCAGGACGACGACAGGGCACGGAGACAAGGCGGCCGAACAGGCCGGCGCCCGCGAACCGGGCCGATCCGGCGGCAGGCCCCGGCCGACGCCGTCGGACGGATCCGTGAGCCTGCTCTCGGCACCCGCGCGCTCCGCCGAACGGGCCGCGCAGGCGAAGGAGTCGTCCTCAGCGGGCACCGCTCAGCGCGACTCGGCGCGCACCGTCGCGGCTGTCGCCAAGGAGGCACAGTCCGCGCAGAAGCCGCGGACGGCCGTGCGCACCGCCACCACGGCGTCGCGCACGGCGGCTGCCCGAACCGCGCACCCGCAGACGTCCGCCGCGCGACAGACGCAGAGCCAGACGCAGAGCCGGAGCCAAACCCAGACCCACGCACCGACGCAGACGCGGACGTCGACTCAGGCAAGGACGCGCACCGCGACGCAGTCGCACTCCACCACGCAGCGGGACTGGTCGACCAAGGTCGTCAACGCCACCTACGTCCTGCACTCCGGGGAGTCCGTCGCCTCCAACCGGATGCGGATCACCATGCGAACCGACGGTGCCCTGGTCATCTCGGACGAACACGGCACGGTCCGCTGGTCCTCCCACACCCACGGCAGCGGCAACTACGCCGTCTTCCAGGACGACGGCAACCTCGCCGTCTACAGCGCCAACCACACCAGTCTGTGGACGTCCGGCACCGCGGGCAACGCCGGTGCCGAACTCGTCATCCAGAACGACGGGAACGTGGTGATCCTCTCCCGGTCCGGCAGCGCCGTGTGGGCGGCCGGCACCGCGCACTGACCTGTCACAGCACCTACGGAACTCCCGTTTCCCACGCCGACGGCGTTACGGGGAACGGGAGTTCACGCTTCAGTCCTCTTCGAACCGGTCCGAGCCGGTGAACCCGTGCTCCAGGTAGTCGCGCACCAGGTCGCTGGTCTGAGGATCGTTGGGCAGGATGCTGTCCATGTCGACGTCGCCGGTCAGCAGCTCGGACGGCTTGAGGCCGAAGAGCATCTGACCCAGGGGCAGTTCGTCGACCTGCTGAAGGGCCTGGGCGCGCGCCTCGGAGATCGTGGTCCGGATGAGGTCGCCCAGTTCCTTGGGGGTCATACGGCGGAACGCGCCGGTCGGGAAGTCGATCTCGGTGACCTCGCCCCTGGCGGAGACGGTGACCTTCACCTCGCGTCGCCGGGAAGTCGCGGTACCGGTGACGGCGTTGATACGACGGCGGTTCTCCTCCGCTTCCTCCCTCTCCTTGCGGTAGTCAGCGAGTAGCTGCTCTATCTCCTGCTCGTACCCCGACACCTGTCACTCCCCGGTCACGCGCCGCCGCGTCTGTCAGCGTGCCCGCGAAGGGCAGCGGGGCGGCGGTCCATTCCTTCGCAGACAACAGCAGGGCCGACGGACCGTGCCACGGCCTCGCCCCCGGATGGCCCTTTCTTACCTCTCATCGTGCCCGCGCGTACCGGCCGTTCCGGACCGTCGTCAGCCCAGGTCGTCGTCGCCGCCGGGATCGCCCCACACGTCCCGGCGCTGCACCAGCAGGTCCGCGAAGGTGGGCTCCTTCTGCTCCTCCTCGTCGCCTTGCTCCGCTTCCGCCTCGCTCTCCTCACGTGCCTGGAGCGCCTGGAGCTGCTCCGAGGAGACGTCGCCGCACAAGGGCCGGTCGGAGCCCAACGGGACCACTCCGTTCGACGACGACGGCACGCCACCGGCACGGCTGGGCTGCCACGCCACCCGCCCGGGCGCGGTCTGTGCGACGGCGACGTCCGCGGCCACGCCCGACCAGGCCTCGGGCGCTTCGCTGGAATACCGGGAGCGCGGCGTGTCGCCGTCGTCCGCCGGTTCCTCCGCCTTCGCCGCCGCGATCAGGAAGGGCATCAACGTGCCGTCGGTCCGGTCCCAGGCGGAGGTGTCCTCGGGATCCTCGGCGATCCCCGGTGCAGTCGCCGGTGGCCCGGCCTGCGCACCGCCGCGTCCCGCGTGCGCGGACAGGGTGGCCGCGGCGCCGAGGGCAGCGGCCCCCAGTGCCGCGGCGGCCACACCGGCCTCTCCGGGAGAGGGGTACGCGGCAGAAGCACTCTGCGTGGAGGCGTCCGGCGTGGGCACGGCGGTCGCGGTGAGGGGTCCTGCCGGGGCACCGGTGCCCGGGACATCGGCGCCCGGGACATCGGCGCCCGGGACATCGGTCCCGGTGACATCGGTCCCGACGGCCCGATCCGGAACGTCGCCCTGGTCCACGTCGCCCCACGCGCTCGCCGACAGCACCGACTCACCGCCCGGCCCGCTCGCATGGGCCTCCCGCCCGGTGCCGGTGGCGCGGTTCTCGCTGCCGGCGGCCTGCGCGGGGGTGCCGGGCGCCGAGCCCCACAGCATGGCCGGGGCGCCCGTGACGGGCAGATCCAGGGCCGTCTCTCCGGCTCCGGCCGTTACCGCTCCCACGACCGGCTCGGAGGGATCCTCGCCGCCCGCCTCGTCGGTCCATGACCGGCCGTCCGGCTCCAGGAGACCGGAGGAGTCCGGCGGCTCGGCCACCGCGCTCTGCCCCGTACCGGCACCCGCACCACCGAACCCACCCATACCCGGCATGTACGGCATCCCGGCACCAGCCGCAGCCGCCGCACTCCCGCCGGCCTCCTCCGCACCGGCGAACTCCGCCGGAGTCGACTCCGGCAGATCCAGACCCGACACCTCCCCGGCCGCACCCGGCTCCACCGGCGCACCACCGAACTCCGACACATCCCCCGCACCACCCACGCCCTCGCCCCACGGAACCGACGACGCGTCCAACAACCCCGCCGCATCAGGCGGTTCCGCCACCCCGTTCTGCGCCGTACCCGCACCACCGACCCCACCCATACCTGGCATGTACGGCATCCCGCCACCAGCCACAGCCGCCGAACGCTCATCGGCGCCTTCCGCACCGGGGAACTCCGCCGGAGTCGACTCCGGCAGATCCAGACCCGACACCTCCCCAGCCCCCGCACCCGGCTCCACCGGCGCACCACCGAACTCCGACACATCCCCCGCACCACCCACGCCCTCGTCCCACGGAACCGACGACGCGTCCAACAACCCCGCCGCATCAGGCGGTTCCGCCACCCCGTTCTGCCCCGTACCCGCACCACCGACCCCACCCATACCCGGCATGTACGGCATCCCGGCACCACCCTGCTGCTGCCCCACCCCAACCCCCGCCTCGCTCAAACCGGGGAACTCCGCCGGAGTCGTCTCCGGCAGGGTGCCCGGCGACTCCAGGGCGACGTTGCCCGGCAGCGCCGACGGTATCGCCGCGTCGGCGGGCAGGTCGGCCGCGCCCACCGCCGGCAGGCCGTCAGCCGTACCGAGACCGAGGTCGCCCGGGTAGTCCTGGGGCAGGCCGGCCTCGTCGAAGGGTGACACCGACGCGTCCGTGAGGCCGCTGCTCGTCGACGGCACGGCGGCCGTGTCAGTCGGCAGGCCGGTCAGGCCGGGGAAGGGCGCGGCCGTGAAGGCCGACGGGGTCTGGGCGCCCTCGCCCAGGCTCGTGTCCCCGGGGAAGGCCGCCGCGTCCCCCGGCAGTGTGCTCGTGTCGCCGGGGTAGGGGCTGACCGCGAAGTCGCTGGGCAGGTCGCCGCCCGGGAAGGCGCTGGTGTCACCGGGGAAGGGGCTGGCGGAGGGGTCGAGGCCGTCGAGGCCTCCGGGGCTGAGGGCCGCGTCCATGTTGCCGGTGTCGAAGGGCGGTACGTCGCCCAGTCCGCCGCCGATGTCGGTGGGCAGGGTGCTGCCGGGGAAAGGCGTCGCCGAGCCTCCGGGATCAGTGAGCCCGGGTATGTTCGAGAGGTCTCCGCCGGCTCCGGGCAGGCCGTCGCCGCCGCCCGCGCTCAGACTGCCGCCGAGCGGAGGGACGTTCACGCCGTCGCCGCCGCCCAGGTCCGGGGGCGGCTCCACCTTCGGCGGGGTCACGTCCCCGTCGCCGCCGGGTTTCGGGCTGTTCACCGGGTCGGGGAGTTTGACGCTGTCGACGGTGAAACCGTAGGCGTGGTCCAAGGCGACGGCGACCTTGTACATGTCGTCGGTCATCATCTTGTCGAGCCGCTGGTTGCCGACCCAGACGTCACCGATGGGTACCCGGCCGTCCTTCATCGCCGAGACCTTCTGCCCGTGCCACTTCCCGTACTTCAGGGATATGTCCGCGTAGTAGTGATCGATCTGGACGATGGCGTCCTGGGCCCACTTCAGAGCCGCGGCGTTGTTGGAGAGCTGCTGCGGCACCGAAGTGTGCCCCGTTCGACCGCCCGACAGCGCGTCGGCCGCCGCCGCGATGCGCTTCGAGAAGTTGTCCACGGTGTCGTGGAAGACGTCGGCCGCGTCCCCCTTCCACGGACCGTCGGGGCCGGCCAGCGCCTTCGTCTGGTCCGCCATCACCTGCGCGACCTGAGCAAGCGTGCGCTGCACCAGGTTGAAGGCCACCGCGGCGTCTTCGAGGGACTGGGGATCGGAGATCTTGTGAGTCAGATCCGCGTTCTGCTGGGAGTTGTCTCCCTGGGTGCTGCCGAGGATGGCGGCGGCGAACTGCTTCCAGTCCCAGCCCGTGATGTCGTCGTTCGGTATCTCGTCGCTGAGGTTGGGGAAGATGGCACCGTCGTCATGCTCCTGAAACCCACCGGTGTTGTACTTGTCCTCGGGCATGGTGTGCTTCCTCGTTCCTGCGTCGACGGTGCCCGGTCAGGTCAGCTGCCGCTGCCGCTTCCCTTGCCGCCGCCACTTCCGCTGCCGCTCTTCGAACCGCCGCCCAGGTGCTCGCTGAGCTGGTCGAAATCGGCCGACGGCTCCTTCAGGTAGTTCTCCAGGTCGGTGGCCGCCATCTTGTTGGCGTCCTCAAGGCGGGCGTACTTCTTGGCCATGTCCCGCATGGCGGCGACCAGGGCCGTGATCCCGTCCTTGACGTCTGTCAGCGCGCTTTGGTACGACCCTCTGAGCGCGGAGTCGTCGTCCTTGACGTCGGTGACGTTCCCGTTGACCTTGACACGCATCTTCCTGGCGGCGGGCAGACCACCGGGTGCGACCAGCACCGTGTCCAGCTTCTGCTTGGCCGCGTCCAGGGCGGGAAGGGCACGCTCCAGGTTCGAGGCGTAGAGGAGCATGGACGGCGTGTCCACGGACGTGTGTTTGCCGTCGCTGCCGCCGCCGGGGATGGACGGCGGAGGGAACACGTTCCCCTTGCTGTCGTAGACGGTCCCCGTCGTATGCGGCTGGAAGTCTCCACCCCAGCTGTGAACTTCCGGCTGATCCTCCGGAGGGGTGCTTTCGTCACCTCCGTGGACCGTGATCGGAGTGCCACTGCCCCCGGTGGTGATGACCTGGGTGTCGGCCATGGCTAGGCACCCCACATCCGCATGCCCTGCTGCTCACCGGAGGTGTAGGCGGCGTTGATGTGGCCGAGCGTGGTGGTGGCGGTGTTGGCGAGCTGGGCCATGTGGGCCGCGGCCCCGTCCCACTGGGCCTTCACCTGGGTGTAGACCTCCTGGGCCTCGCTTGTCCACTGGCTGAGGTGGATCTTCGTCTCGTTGTCGAGCTGCTCCAGGGTGGCCAGGAGCTGACTGGTGATCGCGGACATCTCACCCACGATGGTGTCCACGTTCGAACGGTCGACGGAGTACGTCATCTTCTTGCCTCTCGGAGATGGAGTGAGTTCCGCAATGGCCGGCCGGGAAGAAGCCGTGGCCCCACGGGCTAGATGGGGAAAGCGGGCAGGGCCGGAGTCGCCATCGACTGCGCGACCGCGCCCGCCTGGGACTCGGTGCCCGCGTGCACGTTGCCGTACAGGTGGGTGTTGCTCGCCAGGGTCTCCAGCATGCGCTGGAGGGCCTGGCACACCCGCTGGTACTCCGACAGCCATTCCGTCATGGCGCGGAGGTACACCGTGGCCGCGTCACCGGACCAGCTCGCGATCAGAGAGGTGATCTGGGTCTCCATCTGCGTACGGGTCCTGCTCGTCTCGTCGACGGCGGTCTGGAAGGCCCCCTGCGCGGCGACCATTCCCTGGATGTCGACGTTCGTCTTCTGTGCCATGTCCTGCCCTTCGTCTCGAACCGCGTTCGGGCGGGCGCGAGCCTCAGTTCGCACCTGCCGACGAACCTTGTGCCATCATCGAGCGGCTGCCGGGCCCGCTTTCGGCGCGGCGGCCGATGAGGTCCGGCTGCCTGCCGACTCTGCCTGTTTGTCTCTGTCCGGAGCCGCGGACGCCGAGGTATGGGCGCACGGTGGACCGCTCCCCGGGCGACCGGAGACACCCCTCGCGCTCACGGCAGCGGCACCGTCTCCACGCGCCGTGCGGAGCCGGGCCCGGCCTCGTCGGCGGCGTCCGCCGCTCCCGGTTCCGGTCCGGTCAGCACCCCCGCCGCGTGCAACTCCGCGAGGGACACCGCGGGCGAGCCGACGCGGCGGCCCAGCAGGTCCGCGAGCCGGTGCGCGCCGAACGCTCCGCCCTGCGGGGGACGCCGGCCGAACTCGGCCAGCAGCGCGGCCCCCGCCTCCTCGGTCAGCTCCGCTCCACAGCCGCGCAGCCTGCGTCCGACCACACCCACCAGCTCTTCCGCGGAGTACGGCTGGAGACGCACGTACTCGGCGAAACACGCGGCCAGGGCGTCCTGTTCGCGCAGCAGTCGCACCAGGTGCGGAGCCGAGCCGCTCAGCACCGCCACCGGGCCGTCCGGCCGGGCGAGGGCCGCCGTCACCGCCTCGACGACCGCGCCGCGTTCGGATTCGTCCCGGTGGGCGAACGCCGGATCGACGTCGAGCAGCAGGACGCCTCCCGCGCTCTCCTCCCGGGCCGCGAGCAGCCAGGACAGGGGCTGTTCCGGCCAGGCGGCACCCACCCGCGACAGCGGTACCCGGTGCACGCGGCCCGTCGTCGTCAGGCCCAGTTCGGCCAGGCCGCAGGCATAGCGGGCCGCCAGCGCGCGGCGGCCGGAGCCGGGCGCGCCCTCCAGGACGACACCGGCGAGGCGGACCAGGTCCGCGGCCGGGGCCCGGCTCCCGGCCAGGTGCGCCAGCCTGGACATCAACGCCTCGCGGGCAGATGTCAGCCCGCTCATCGCCCGTAGCCGGCGCGCCGCCGCCTCCACCCGGGCGGCCAGCACCTCGGCCGGCCCGCTCACGGTCGCCGAGTCACCCGGCGCGGCGCCCTCCCCCGGCTCCTCCTGCTCCGTCCCGGTCTTCGCCACCGGCACGGTCAGGACGTCCTCGCCGGTGAGCACGCTGAGTTCGTGGTCGTCCTGGGGCGGGTCCGCCGCGAGTCGCGAGGCCTGCCGGCTGATCATCTCCTCGAACACCTGGCGGGCGACGCGGCCGTTGCCGAACGTCGGACCCTTGGGCACGTCCTCGAAGTAGCGTTGCAGAGCCTCCATGGCGCTGTCGGACAACTCGTAGTAGTGCTTGGCGCACAGCCCGCGCACGATGGTGACCAGTTCCCCGGTGCTGTAGTTGGGGAACTCCACCGAGCGGGCGAAACGGGAGGCCATGCCGGGGTTGGAGGCGAGGAACTGGTCCATCTGCTCCGAGTAGCCGGCCACGATGACCACGATCTCGTCCCGGTGGTCCTCCATCAGCTTCATCAGCGTCTCGACGGCCTCCTGCCCGAAGTCCGGGCCGGTGCCCCGGGTCTGGTTGGTCAGGGTGTACGCCTCGTCGATGAACAGCACGCCGCCCAGGGCCTTCTTGAACACCTCGGTGGTCTTGATGGCCGTACCGCCGATGATCTGGGCGACCAGGTCCGCCCGCGCGACCTCCACGATGTGGCCCTGGCTCAGGATGCCCAGTTCCGCGAGGACGGCGCCGTAGAGCCGGGCCACCGTGGTCTTGCCGGTGCCGGGCGGGCCGGCGAAGACCAGGTGTCGGCTCATCGGCGGCATCGGCAGGCCCATCTCCTGGCGCCGCTGGCTCATCTTGTTGACGTTGATCAGCCCGGTGACCTCCCGCTTGACGCTCTCCAGGCCGACGAGGGCCTCGAGTTCGGCGAGGGGTCCGACCGTGTGCATCGGGTTCACCCGGCCGGGGGCGGCGGGCGCGGTCCCGGCGGCTTCCGCGGGCAGGTCACGCAGCGTACGGCCGCCGTTGTCGCGGATGTCGCACTCGACCACGACGACGTGTTCGTCCGTCTGGGCGCGCACGCCGTCACCGGCGTTGCCGGTCAGCGCGCAGCCGGTCAGCTCGGCCCGGCCGCCGGGCGTGACGTGTACGCCATGACCGCGGGCACCGGAGACACGGCAGCCGGTCGCGTGCAGCGCCCCGCCGCCGGCCAGGCGGATGCCGTCACCGTCGGACTGACTGAACTCGCTCTCGCGCGCGGTGAGTTCGCAGTCCGTACCGACGACCACTCCGCAGTCGGAGACCACCGCCCCGACGAGCGTGGCGCGCGAGGCGCCGCCCAGGGACAGTCCCGCACCGCCCGGTACCCGCAACCGCACCCCGGTCAGCTCCGCCTCGGCCGTGTCGTCGAGGTCGATGCCGCCGGCCGCGTCGAGTTCCCCGTCGCGGATCTCCAGGCGCCCCCCACCGCGCACCACGGCCGCGAGACCCCTCCGCCCCGACACGGTGAACCGCTCCAGCAGCGCCCGGCCCGCCCCGTCCACGCGCAGCGCGGTCTGCGCGGCGTCGGTCACGTTCAGTCCCGCGCACTCGACGGAACCGTCCGCATCGACGGCGACACCCACCTGGCCGCCGCTGATCGCGCACTCCTCCAGGCGGGGCCGGGCACCGGCGGCGACGTGCACGGCGTACTCGCCCGCGCCCTCCACGGCACAGTCCCGCAGCAGCGGCGCCGCGCCGGCCCCCACGTGCACCGACCGCTGGGCCGCGCCGGTGAACCGGCAGTCCTTCAGGACCGTCTCCCCGCTGCTGGTCAGATAGGCGTCCAGCGCGGCGCTGCCGGTGACGTGCACGTCCGACAGTTCGGCACGGGCCTGCTGCTCCACCGCCAGGGCGGGCTTGGCGCACCCGTCGATCCGGCTGGCCTCGACGTCGACCCGGGCGGCGCCGTTCACGCACACCCCGTTGCCCCTGGCCCGCTCCACCTGGCAGTCGCGCACGCTCAGCCTGCCCTGCTCCGCGACCACGACGGCCGAGGAGCCGACGTCGCTGATCCGGGTGCGTTCCACCACATTGCCCCGGCCGGAGGTCACCACGACGCCGGCCCCGCGCGCGTTGCTGACCTCGCAGTCGCGCAACGCGACGGTGCCCTCGTGCCAGGCGAGCAGTCCGGCCCAGGCGGAACCGGCCACCCGGCAGCCGTCCAGGGCGGCCTGGCCGCGACGGGCGTCCACGACCGGGGCCTCGGGATCGGCTCCCGTCAGGTGCAGGCCGGACAGCGCCACCGCCTCCGCGTCCAGGACCACGGCGCTGCCCCGGTCCGCGTGGAGTTCGGGCGGCCGGGTGCTGTCCTGCGCCGTGATGGTGACCGGTACGGTGACGTGCAGGCTCTCTGCGTAGCGCCCGGGCGCCACGGTGATCAGCGCGCCCTCCCTCGCGTCACGGAGGGCCGCGGCGATGGACCGGTACCCGCCCGGCCCGTCGGACGCCACGTTCAGGACCTGCCGGCTCACGCTTCCACTCCCATGTTCGTCGTCGTACCGCCGTTCGCGGGGGCGGGCGGGTTCGGGCCGTTCACCGGCACCAGGCCCGGCGGAACACCGAGGGGCACGGCACGGCCGCCGCGCCGGGGGGACGGTTCCGCCGGACGGGACCGGTGGGTCCGCAGCAGTTCCAGTGCCTGGGACAGACCGTCCAGCGCGAGGTCGTCCAGCGGCACGCGTTGCTGCGCGGCGGCGCCGCCGTCGGGGCCGGCCTCGGAGGTGGACAGTTCGCGCAGCAGGACGGCGGGCCGGCGGCCCTCGGTGTCGGTCCGCAGCACCTTGAAGGCGGTGCCCGGCACGAAGACCACCCGGTCGGGAACGGAGGCGTCGAGCAGGCGGGTGCGCCGCGCGGTCATGGACCACAGCAGGAAGTCGACGGCGCCCGGTTCGGCGTCGGACGGATGCGTGGCCGCCACACAGAAGGACCACTCGGTGGTCCGGCGGCCCTCCTCGAACCAGGCCAGTTCGGCGGCCGTGGCACGGGCCTGGAGCAGGACGGGGCCCCGGTAGGACGGCAGCCGGAGCAGTCCGGCGGACACACAGCGCGCCAGCGGCACGTGCGGGCCGGTGGTGGCGCCGCGCACGGCGGCATCCACCGCCGCGTGATCACCGGTCAGGTACAGCCGTGCCGACGCCAGGTCGGTCATGACGTCCATGGCGTCCTCCCCCGAACCGGCCTGGAGGCCGGGGGACTCGGACATGACCCTGGAGATCGACCCGGACAGTTCGTTGAACCGGGCGCCGAACTTCTTGCGCACCCATTCCCGTTCCTGCGCGAGACCGCGGGCCGGGGGCACGGCACACGCCGCGGCGGCCGGCACCGGCTGCACCCGGACGCCCGGCGCGGCCGGGGCGGCGGCGGGCGGTGACGGCTGCCGCACCACGGGCACGGCCCGCTCCTCCGGTACGGCGGAAGGCTCCGCCGGCGCCGGTACGGCCTCCGACTCCAGCCGGAGCAGACGGGGCAACGCGGGCGCGGCGGGCGCGGAACCGCCGGCTCCGCTCGCGTCGGGGTCGGCGGGCGGCACGGGAGCTGCCACGGGGGTACCCGTCACCGTACCGGGCTCGGACGGCGTCACCGGGTCACCGGACGGTGGGGCGGGGGCAGGCGGGGCCTGCGTGTCGGCACCCGGCGAGCCGGCGGGAGGCGGAGCCATGGCGTCGATGGCCGGCCGGCCGGGCGACGACGGGGCCACGGAACCGCTGGGCGACGGCCCGACGGCCGGAACCGGTGAGGGCCCGGCGGCGGCAGGCGGGGCGCCCGGTGACGGAAGGGCCGATGGCGCGGCGGCGGGTGGGGCGCCGTCGAGCTTCTCTCCCCCGGGGGGCGCCGTTCCGGGACCTGCTTCGGGTACCACGGATCGTGCGGCACCCATCGGGGCGGCGCCGCTCCCGCCCGGCACGGTGCCCGCGACGGCCGCGGACTCGGCGATGGACTCCGGGCCGGTCGGTCGCCGGTTCGAGCCGAGACGGCCGGCCGGCGAAGCGAGGGAGACCCCCGACTCGGCGCTGAAGTCCCGGGCGGCATCCGCCGCGAGGGGAACGGTCGGGAGCGGCCCGGGGGCGCTGCCCGGCTCCGTCGCGGCCGGTACCCGGCCCGACGACGGCGGGGCGTGGTGCGCGGAGGACGGCGGCCCGTACGGCCCGTCGCCGGGGGCACCCGACTCGAACGGCGGGACCGGCGACTCGGCGGCCGGGACGGCCGGACCGGTGCCGGAGACCACCGGTGGGACCGGGCGCGGAGAAGGCTGCTGCCCGTACCGCCCATCGCCGAGGGCACCCGACTC
>NZ_JBVHWM010000051.1:0-72376 GCF_055564375.1 Streptomyces sp. NPDC029138 | reverse complement strand
AAAGAAGAACCCCACCCCCCCACCCCCCCCCCCCCCGCAGGCCGACCCGTAACCCCCCCCCCCCCTCCCCCCCCCCCCCCCCCCCCCCCCCCCCCTCCCTCCCCCTCCCCCCCCCCCCCCCCCCCCCCCCCCCCCCCCGCACCGACGCCGGGCGGCTCCCGCGTCCCGCCGGCGCGGGGTCAGACACCGAGCGCCGGATCGTCCGGTGTCCACCAGCCGCGCCGCGCCGCGAGCACGCCCGCCTGGAACCTGCTGGCCGCACCCAGCCGCACCAGCAGGGCCTGGACCCGCCGCTGCACCGTACGGTGCCCGATGCCCAGGTGACGGGCGATGGCCTCGTCCGGCAGCCCTAGCCCCAGCAGCGACACGATGCGCCGTTCCTCCTCGCTGAGGAAGGCGTCCGGACCGTCCGATTCCGGGTGGCCGGGCACGAAGGGCTGCGCCTGCTGCCACAGGGTCTCGAAGAGCACGCTCAGAGCGTCGAGCAGGGAGGAGGGGTGTACCAGGACGCAGGTGTCCAGCACCTGAGGCGTCGACACCAGTGGGATCAGCCCCGCCTGGTCGTCGGCCAGCAGCAGCTTCATCGGCGCCCGGGGTACGACGCGCACCTCCTCGCCGCCTGCGACGTCCCGCTCGATGCGGCGTACCACGCCGGGCAGGAGCAGCGAGTCCCGGCCGTGGATGAAACGGCTGCGGACCTGTCCGCCGGTGATGTTGACGACCGAGTTGACCCGTCCGCCGTCCCCGGCCTCCGCGTACGGCGGCGCGTCGATGCCCCGGATCTCCCGCTCGGCCCGCCGGAACAGCTGCTCCCCGCAGCGGGCCACGCCCTCAGAGCCGGAGATCACCTCGATGAGCGAGGCCGATCCATGACCGCCCCTGGCCCGTTGATGCCGCTCGCCCAGCCGCTGCGCGAGGGCTCGCACCCGTCGGATGTCCCGTTCGCGGGCCAGCAGCAGAACCTCCACCGCGTGTTCCGGCGGGAGCGCGGTGTACCGCGCGGGACGGCCCGGCACCCGGGCGACGAGACCGCCGTCCTCCAGCCGGACCAGGGCGGTCTCCAGGTCGAAGCGTTCCATGCGGGTCCGCTCCGCCAGTTCGGCCACGGTGAGCGACCGGCTGTCCACCAGGGCCAGATAGGCGGCCTCGGCGCGCTCGTCCAGACCGAGGACCTCCAGCACCGCGCACCCTCCGACTCCCGGGGGAGAAATCCCTTTCCGGTCGTAGCGGCCGGGACTCTCGTGGGGCAGAAGCGTAACCGGTCCGGCGCGTAGGCACCGGACCGGCTCCTGAGCGCTCAACCGCACGCCGGCGACGGTCCGTTCAGGGCGGCCGTGGTCGCCGCCATGAGCCACGTCTTCGCGGGTGTGAGGGGGCCTGTCGGGCGTGGGTCAGCCGATGTACAGCACGGATCCGGTTCCGTAGTCCTTGGCGATCACACGGCGGTCCATGCCCTGCTCGGCCCGGAAGGCCCTGGCGGGAAGACAGCTGTGCCCTTACGGACGAGTGGTGCCGTACGGGCGCGCGTGCCGTCAGCTCCGCCGGCCCGCGGGGTGCTCGTCGCGGTAGGCGTCCACGCCGGTGCGCAGCCGGCCGAGGGCGTCCTCCAGGCGTACGGGCTGGCAGGCCACGTTCACGCGGATGAACCGGGAGCCGTTGCCGTGGAACTCTTCGCCCGCCGACAGGTGCAGCCCGGTCCGGTCCCTCAGGAACGCGCACAGATACGCCGTGTCGTCGGTCAGCGCCGAGCAGTCGATCCACATCAGGTAGGTCGCGTCGGACGCCACCACCCGTAGCTCGGGAATCTCGGCCGCGAGGAACCGCGTGGCCCGACGCCTGTTGGCCGCCACCACCGCGCGCAGTTCGTCCAGCCACCGCTCACCGTGCTCGTACGCCGCGATCGTCGCCTCGGCGGCGAAGACGTTCGGGTAGCCGATCCAGTCGGCGTGCAGCCCGCGGGTCACGGCGGCCCGGAGCGCCGGGTCCGGTACGAGGAGGGCGCCCGTCTGGAGGCCGGCGAGGTTGAACGTCTTCGTCGGGGACACGCAGGTGACGCTGGTGCGGGCGCACAGGGCCGAGACGGAGGCGAACGGGGTGTAGGCATGGTCCGGCGCGGTCAGGTCGCCGTGGATCTCGTCGCTGACGACCAGGACGTCGTGCCGGGCGCACAGCTCGCCGACCCGTTGCAGGGTCGGGGCGTCCCACAGGTTCCCGGTGGGATTGTGCGGGTTGCAGAAGAGCAGCATGCGGGTGCGGGGATCGGCCAGCTTGCGTTCGAGGTCCGCGAAGTCGATCCGGTATCCCGTGTGGTCGTAGCGCAGGTCGCTGGGCAGGACCTGCCTGCCGTTGCCGGCGATCAGTTCGAAGAACACGTGATAGACCGGCGGCAGTACCACCACCTGGTCGCCGGGGCCGGTCATCCGGCGGAGCAGGGAGGAGATTGCCGGGAGCACCCCGGCGCAGTACACCACCCAGTCCGCGGCGACGGCGAAGCCGTGCCTGCGGGTCCACCATGCGCTCAGGCTGCGGGCGTACTGCTCGTCGAGCAGGGTGTAGCCGAACAGCCCGCTGTCCGCACGGGCGCGTATCGCGTCGACTATCTCCGGTGCCGCCCGGAAATCCATGTCGGCGAGCCACATCGGCAGTTCCCCCGGGGAACCGCTCCACTTGAGGGAGTGCGACGCGCTCCGGTCGACCGGATTCGTGAAGTCGTGCGCTGTGGGCGTCATGACAGGGAGAACGCGGAGCAGCAGGGTTCACGGCGCAGCTGCCGGCTGACGTCGAGCCAGTCCGCGTGTCCCGTCCCGGACGGTACCGGCGGGCCGGCCGGGAACGCGTTCACCAGGTCCTCGCGCCGGTGCACCATGCCGTCCCGCATGACCCAGGAGGTACGGACGAGGTCGTCGACGTCCTGGAACGGGTCGCCGTCGATCACCGTGAGGTCGGCGAGCTTGCCCGGCTCCAGGGTGCCGAGATCGTCCGCGACCCCGAAGAGCCGGGCCGGGACGACCGTCGCCGTACGCAGTGTCTGCGCGACGGACAGGCCGCCGAAGCGGTGCAGGGCCCGCAGGGCGAGGTGGAGGTGCAGGCCGATGGGGGTCAGCGGCGCGTCCGTGCCCAGGGCGAGTACGCCGCCGTCGCCGACGATCCGCCGGTAGACGGCCGTCTCCCGCTCCAAGGCGCGCGCGGCGGCGTCACTGGGCGGTGTCCGCGCCAGCCTCCGTACGAGCGCGGCGTCCCACGGCGCGGCGAGCCGTGTGACGCGGGTGTCGTCGGCCAGGGAGGGATCGGCGCCGAGCTGGGCGAGCGCGGTGAACGGCGTGGCGATGAGCGCGAAGTCGCCGCCCCGGTAGGTCTCGTGGACGTCCTGGTAGGAGTGGCCGGTGGGGGTGAGGGCGTGTCCGTACTCGGTGCGCTGGGTGGCCTGGAGGTGGGTGGTGAGGTCCTGGCCGACGGCGGCTCCGGGGGACAGGAAGTGGCTGCCGGCCAGGACGCCGAGGTCCCGGTGGGCGGTGCGGGCGGCTTCCCGCATGACCGAGGCGGGCGCGCGGACGTAGGTCTTGACGAAGTCGACGTCGAGTGCGACCGCCCGCCGCAGGGTCCGCTCCAGGCCCTCCCGCGTCCGGTGCGCGCGGGCCATGCTGTAGGCGACCCGGCTGCCGTCGATCAGCTCCCCGGTGGCGAACAGACGCGGTGCGGCCATGCGGCCGGCCGCCACCGACTCCCGGATGCGGATGGCCTCGTGGGCGAATCCGCCGAGGGAGACGTTGGTGGTGATGCCGTAGGCGAGCATGAGGCTGCCCTGCCGGCTGCCGTAGGTGTACTGCCACGGGTGGGTGTGGGCGTCCCACAGGCCCGGGATGACGGTGGAGGCGGAGGCGTCGATGACGCGTTCGCCCGTCCGGGCCCGCGCCCGGTGGGGTTCGACGGCGGCGATGCGGTGGCCGCGGACGACGAGGTCGACGTCCTCCCGGGGTGACTCGCCCGTACCGTCCCACAGCCGTCCGGCGTGCACCCGGACCGTGTCGGTCCGGGACGGCAGCCGCCGCCGGTAGGTGAGCGGCACCGGGACGTCACGCCGGCCAAAACCGTCGCGGGCCACGAGCCTGAGCCGCCCGCTCGCCTCGTACAGCAGCGTGCGGGAATCCCCTGACCAGGAAGGATGATCGGCGGCCTCCTCGGTCAGGCGCCGGGGCTCACCGGCGGGGGAGCCGTCCGGGTGCACCGGCATCACCCACAGCGCGGACTCCATGACGAACGCCATGGCCGTGCCGTCCGGCGACCACACGGGACCGCTGTTGCCACGGTCGGACAGCGAGGCGTGCGCGGACGGCAGGTACGCGGCCCACTGCCCGGTCCCGGTGTCCACGACGCGGATGACGTTGTATCCCTCGCGGAACCGGCCGTTGAGCCGGTTGCGGTCACTGAACGCGAGGTACCGGCCGTCGGGCGACCAACTCGGCCGTCCCGGCAGCCCGTTGGCACCCAGCGGAGCGACGAGGGTCCGCTCCGCGCCGGTGGCGAGGTCACGTACGAGGAGATTGCCGGTGGAGTCCTGGCAGGCGAGCCTGGTGCCGTCGGGGGAGAGCACCGGATTGAGGCGTCCCCCCGTCGCCAGCACCTCCTCCCGGCCGCTGTCGAGCCGGTACCGGCGCACACCGATCAGCCCGTCTCCGCCCGGCCCGCTCTCCCGGCAGTACAGGACGCTCCGCCCGTCCGGAGCCCAGGACGGCATCTGCGGGTAGGCGGACGGCGACGCCTGCACCAGCCTGCGCGGGCGGCCACCGCCCACCGGCATCACCCACAGGGCGTCGAGCGCGGCGAACGCCACGGACGCGCCGTCGGGGGAGAGCACCGGCAGGTGCACCCCCCGGACCGGACGCCGGGCCACCGAGTCGAAGTCGTACCGCTTGCGGGACCCGCCCGGCCGGGGCACCGGCAGTTCCGCCACGAACGGAACGGTCTCCGCCGCGCTGCGTGCCGTGCCCGGCCGCCGTACTTTCACCTGCCCGTCCGCGACGTAGAACAGTTCACCGTCCGCCGTCCAGGAGGGCGGCAGCGGGGAGACGTCCTCGCCGTCCGTCACCGGCTCGCCGTCCACCAGCAGCGTGGAACGCGCCGCGTTCGTGCCCTGCGCGGCATCGTCCACCCGCACACACGCCACCCGTCCGTCCGCACTGACCGCGGGCCCGACCAGCGTCCCCGCGTCGACCGTACGCACCACCGTGACGGTCCCGCCCACGGCGGGAACGGAGGCGAGCGTACGTCCCCCTTCGGCACCGGCCCGGACGAAGACCACCGTCCTGCCGTCGGGGTGCCAGGCCGGGTCGTAGTCCTCCACCCCGGTGTCACGGGTGAGCCGGGTCAGCTCACCGGAGCGCACGTCCACCGTCCAGATGCTGTACGAGCTGCCGCGCACGGCGTCCCCGCCACGCTCGGACGCGAACGCGATACGGCTGCCGTCGGGCGACCAGCTGACACCCCGGTCGTCCCACGGCCCGGACGTCAGCCGGCGCGGACCGGAACCGTCCGGCGCCATCGTCCACACGTGGAACCCGCCGCCCTGATAGGCGCACACGGCGATCCGGGAACCGTCCGGTGACCAGGCCACCCGGGCCGGTTCCAGCCCGGCCCCGGTCAGTGCCGTCGCCGGGCCGCCCGTCCGGGGCAGCGACCACAACACGCCCTGCGTCTCCAGGACCAGACGCTCACCGTCCGGCGATACGGCCACGGACGCGTTGGTGCCACCGGTGAACCGAAGAGTCCTGCCGGACGCGGACACCGCTTCCGTACGACCGGCCGGGGAGGCGGCCGCCACACCGGCCTGGGCCGGTAACGCCACGGCGGCAGCGCCCAGTCCGGCCTTGATGACGCCCCGGCGGGAGACCGCTGAGCCCTGCGCACTGTGCTGATCCATGTGTTTGTCCCGGGGGGAGAGGCGACGGACACCGACATCCGCATCATGGCAACACCCTCCTCGCCGGTGTTGTCAGCCTCGCTCTCGAGTGTCGTGGGGGCACAGGCCCTGCCCTTCCGACTCTGTCCTGCTTGACAGGACTTGCTTCCTTATTTACAGGACTGATGCTAGCGTGCGTCCAGAGGAAGACCACCGGAGTGAAGGTGATGGAGCCGATGCGGTTTGTTTCCCTTGAGTACGAGGGCGTGCGGTACGCGGCAGCGGTACGGGGCGAGTGGGCCGTGCCGCTGGAGGGCGCGAGCGAGCTGGGCAGGCAGACGCCCCTGGAGGTCCTGCGGGCGCCCCGGCTGGGCGAGGACCGGCGCATCCCGCTGGCGAGCGCCCGGCTGCTCCCGGTCGTACCGGAGCCGCAGAAGATCATCTGCGTGGGTCTGAACTACCTGTCGCACGTGGGCGAGACCCGCCGCGAACTGCCCGTCTATCCCGTGCTGTTCACCAAGTTCCCCTCCAGCCTGATCGCCCACGGGGACGCCGTCACGGTGCCGCCGGAGTCGGCGCAGGTCGATTACGAGGCCGAACTGGCCGTGGTGATCGGAGCCCCCGCCCGCCGGGTCCCGCGGGACCGCGCGTACGAGGTGATCGCCGGCTACACCGTGGCCAACGACGTGACGATGCGCGACTACCAGTACAAGACCCACCAGTGGCTTCAGGGCAAGGCCTGGGACGCGTCCACGCCGATCGGGCCGGAACTGGTCACCCACGACGAGATCGGTGACCGTATCGGGTCGCTCGACATCAGCCTCACCCTCAACGGAGAGGTGCTCCAGTCGTCGGACACGTCCAAGCTCATCTTCGACATCCCGACCCTGGTCGCCACCGTGTCGGAGTTCACCACCCTGCTGCCCGGGGACGTCATCCTCACCGGAACCCCCGGAGGCGTGGGCTTCCGCAGGGACCCCCAGGTCTTCCTCCGGCCCGGCGACAAGGTCGCCGTGAGCATCGAGGGCATCGGCCGCCTGGAGAACACCGTGCGGGCCGAGGACGCCTGACTCCGGCCGGCACCACCACGTTCACGACAGAATCACCAGAGAAAGCGAGCAGTCACATGGCCATCGTCGAACTCGGCCACACCGGCCTGTGGGTCAACGACCTCGACCGTATGCGCGACTTCTACACCCGGGTCCTCGGCCTGACCGTCACCGACGAGGACGCCGAGCGCGGCATCGTGTTCCTCAGTTCCCGCCCCGACGAGGAGCACCACGAGTTCGTCATCCAGCGCGGGCGCACCGCCGAGCCCGGCGCCCGGCTCACCCACCAGATCTCCTGGCGGATCGACTCCCTGGAGACCCTCGTCGCGTTCCACGAGAGGTTCCGGTCCGAGGGCATCCCCGTGCAGCAGGAGGTCACCCACGGGAACGCCTACGGGATCTACTTCTTCGACCCGGAAGGCAACCGCAACGAGGTGTACGTGCGGGTCGACCGCGACGTGCGGCAGCCGTTCCGCAAGACGCTCAACCTCGATCAGCCGCTGGAGGAGATCGAGGCGGAGGCCGAGCGCCTGCTGAGCGACGGCGGACCGGCCTACCAGCCCGTCCAGTAGGAAGCGGCCTTGCTGAGGGGAGATTCCGTGTACGGCACAGTCGTTGAGCCCGGCGAGAGCGGGGTACTGACAGCCGACGTGGCGGTGGTCGGAGCGGGCCCCGTGGGCATGACGGCCGCCGCGCTGCTGGCCGCCGAGGGCCTGAGCGTCGTGGTGGCGGAGCGCAACCCGGTGACCAGTGACGCCCCGAAGGCGATCAGCATCGATGACGAGGCCCTGCGGGTGTACCAGGCGGCCGGATGCGCCGAGCGGGTGCTGCGCGTCATCGTCCCCGGCACCGGCACCAAGTACTACGGCGCCGACGGCGAACCGGTGTTCCAGGCGCGGGCCGAGGTGCCGTACCGCTTCGGACACCCCTTCAAGAACCCGTTCGCCCAGCCGGACCTGGAGCGGGAACTGCTGGCCCACCTGAATGCCGATCCCCGGGTCCGGGTGCTCATGAGCACCGAACTCGTCGGCCTGCGCCAGGACGAGGCGGGAGTGGAGCTGGTGTGCCGGACCGCCGGCGGCCTGCGCACGATCCGGACGGCGTTCGCCCTCGGCTGCGACGGCGGACGTTCGACGGTGCGCGACCGCCTGGGCATCGGTATGAGCGGACGCGGCTTCGACGACGTGTGGCTGGTCGTCGATGTCCTCGACGACCCGCACACCGAGCGCTTCGGCATGCACCACGGCGATCCGGTCCGCCCCCACGTCATCGTCCCCGGGCGGGAGGGCCGGTGCCGCTACGAGTTCTACCTCCACCCGGGCGAGTGCGCGGCGGGGGAGCAGCCACCGTTCGAACTCGTCCGGCGGCTCCTCGAACCGTTCCGGACGCTCACCCCCGACCAGGTGCAGCGAGCGGTGGCCTACCGGTTCAACGCTCTGGTGGCGGACTCCTGGCGTGCCGGACGCTGTTTCCTGCTCGGTGACGCGGCCCACATGATGCCGCCCTTCGCCGGCCAGGGACTGAACTCCGGCATCCGTGACGCCGCCAACCTCTCCTGGAAGATCGCCGGCGTGCTGCACGGCACGCTGACCGACGCGGCCCTCGACACCTACGAGACCGAGCGCAGACCCCACGCGGAGGCCACCGTGGCTCTGTCGGCGAAGCTGGGCCGGATCGTGATGACCACGAATCCGCGCCTCGCCCGGCGCCGCGACGCCGTCGTCCGCGCGATGATGCGGTCACCGGACAAGCGCGCCTACCTGGAGCACATGCGGTACCGGCCCCCTCAGCGGTACCGGGCCGGCATGGTGGCACCCGGCACCGCGGCGCCCACCGGGGTCATGCTGGGCCAGCCCAGGGTGTTCGACGTGGAGAACGGGCGCACCCGCCTGCTGGACGAGGTCGTCGGCCACGGCTGGGTACTGCTCGGCGTGGGTGTGCCCGAGTCGGGCTACGGCAGGGCTCTCGACGCGCTCCGGCCGCTGAGCCCGGTGGTCGCGCACGTCGCGGTGGGTGACGTCCTGCCCGCCTCGCCCGGCGCGCCGCGCGTCCTGGTGGACGTCGACGGCGGCCTGGAGGCGGAGACCGCGGCCTACCGGGGCCGGTACGTGCTGCTGCGGCCCGACCGGTTCGTGGCGGCCTGCTGGCCGCCGGACGCCCCGCCCGACCTCGCGGAGATCCTCGCCCTGGACCGGACGATCCCGGCCGGGCTCCCGCTGGCCGGCTGACGGCGCGGCCGTCGCCGGCGGCGCGTCTCCGTACGGCCGCGCCACGTCGTGCGCGATGCCCGTCCCCACGCGTCGCGTCCGCCCCGCCGGGGGACGCGGCACGCGTGCCACGGATCGTCGCCGTGTGGTGCCGCAGCGTGGACGGCGTCATGATGCCAGTAGCGAGAAAGACGGACTGCCACGGTGTGCGAGGGCAGGTGGCCGCGATGCAGGCGAATGGAGGCCCCGTCGCCTTCCGGGGCGACGCGCGCCGTGACCGCCTGCTCGCTCGCGAGGCCGCCCGGTGCCTGCGTGAGGTGGACGCCGCGGCGGTCATCGTCTACTTGCGCGTGCCCGGGGAGGACGCGCTGGCCGCGGCCGTGGTCGCGGTGACGCCGATGGGCGTCTACTCCCCCCTGGAGCGCGTGTCCCTGGAAGACCCGCGGTACGCCACGGTCGCGGCCTACCGGACCGGCCGGGTCACCACGGCGCACTCCACGCAGACGCTGGAACGCCACCCGGAGCTGGCCGTGCTCACCCCGTTCCCCTACGTCGTCATGGCCACCGCGCTGCACGGGCCGGCGGGAGCCACGGGCGCGGTGACGGCCACCTGGCCCGAGGGCGCCGGCGCGGGACCGGACACCGGCCGGGAGGGCCTGGTCCGGGCCGCCGGCCGGATGTCGGCGGTCGTCGAGCGCTTCGCCGCGCTCGGGGTTCCCGCCGAACCCGCCGGGGTACCCCTGGTCGTCCCCGGGGACCACGAGCCGGGACCCGCGTCCATGGATCCCCCGCCGGGCGGTGTGGACGTGCCGACCGCCTATCACGTGCACAAGCTGGCCGTGCGGCTGGCCACGGTCACGGAGACCGGGGAAGCCGCCGAGGCGGCCGTCGAGCGGATCACGCACGGCTTCGGCGCCGAGGCGGTGGCACTCAGCCTCGTCGAGTCCGGCAGGCTGAACGTGGTCGGCGCGTCCGGCTGCTCCTCCGCCTGGCTGCGGAGGCTGAACGGGATGCCGCTGGGCAGGCCGACGCTGGAGACGCTCGCCGTCGCGGCCCGGGAGCAGATCACCGAACCGGCCGGCGGCCGTGCCGCCGGCCGGTTCGCCCGCGAGGAGGCCGAGGACCGTGACCACGTCTGGTTCGTGCTGCCTCTGCTGGCGGGCGGCCGTGCCACGGGAACCTGCTCGGTCGGCTACCCGGCCCGGCCCGGCGGGACCGCCGGTGTGCAGGGCGCGCTCACGTCACTGGCCACCCTGCTGGGCCAGACCTTCGAGCGGACCCGCGTGCTGGACGCCCGCCGGGCCCTGGCCCAGCAACTCCAGGAGACGTTGCTGCCGCGGATGCTCCCGCAGGTCGCGGGCGTCCTCAGCACCTGCCGCTACGCGCCGGCCGGCGGTGCGTTCGACCTGGGCGGCGACTGGTACGACGTGATCGAACTGCCCGGCGGCGAAGTGGCCGCCGTCGTGGGCGACGTCGAGGGACACAGCATCGCGGCGGCCGTGGTGATGGGGCAACTGCGCAGCGCCGTACGCGCGTTCGCGGGCGAGGGCCACGACCCGGCGACCGTGCTGACCCGGACCAACCGGCTCCTGAACGACCTGGCGGGCGATCTGCTGGCCACGTGCTGCTGCGTCTGGCTCGATCCTGGTACCGGCGAGGTCCGCATGGCCACGGCGGGGCACGTACCGCCGCTCATCCGCGAGGAGCACGGGCACTACCCCGCCCTGGACGTCGATGTCGGCGTCCCGCTCGGCGTGGAGGCGGACCCCGTCTACCGGACGACCGAGCGGGTCATTCGGCCCGGCACCCTGCTGGTGCTCCATTCCGACGGGCTGCCCGGGCACGGCGCCGGGATGACCCCCGCGGCGTTCGAGTCCGCGTTCCGCACCGCCGGCGGCGAGATGGAGGACCTGGGCGACCTCCTGGTGGAGGAGCCCTCCTCGCACCCCTCCCACGCGGATGACAGGGCCCTGCTGCTGCTCCGGTACGAGGGCGCCCCCGCCGATGTCCGGGGCGACGTCCGCGGACTGGAGATAGCCCGCCACGACCTGGGAGGCGTGCGGCGCGCGCGGCGGTTCCTCCGGGAGTGCCTGGACGGATGGGACCTGGATGTGCTGGCCGACGCCGCCGAACTGCTGGCCTCCGAAGTGGTCACCAACGCACTCGTGCACGGCGACAGCGAGGTCGATGTGCGCCTGCGCAGGTACCCGCGGAAGGTCCGGGTGGAGGTGCGGGACTGCGCTCCGCGCCCGGCCGTGCCCGTCACCGTCTTCCGCGAGGAGGACCAGGCCGAGAGCGGGCGCGGCCTGGTCATCGTCGCGGCGCTCGCCGCCGCCTGGGGCAACTCCCCGAGCGGCAGGGGCAAGACGGTGTGGTTCGAACTCGGTACGCCGTGAGCGTGCCGCCGGGGTCCGAGGCGCTCAGGACTGCACGGTCCGCACGAGGTCGCCGATCTCCGCGGCCGTGGCCCGCACCTGCTGGACGATCGTCCGCTCCGCCACCTGGGAGGTGCGCGAACTGACCGCGGCCACGCTCACGGCGGCGACGACGTCTTCCCCGTCGCCGAAGACCGGGGCCGCCACGCCGAGCACGTCGTGGTCGAGTTCCGACCGCGTCACGGAGTAGCCGTCCGCGCGGATCTGCGCCAGCCGGGCGAGAACGGCGTCGACGTCGGTCAGGGTGGCCGGGGTGAACCTGCGCAGTTCCGTGGCGCGCAGCAGCGCCTCGGCCTCTTCGGGCGGGCTCCAGGCGAGCAGGACCAGTGCCGAGGCACCGGCGTTGATCGGCAGGGTCATGCCGCGCTCGTAGGAGATGCGGACCCGGTGGGTCTGCGACTCGGCCCGGTCCAGGCAGACGACCAGATCGCCGACCCGGCGAGTGAGCAGGACGGTCTCGTGCACGCTGGCGGCGAGCCGATTGAGGGCCGGCAGGGCCACTTCGGTGAGTCCGTAGCTGCGGCGGGCCACCCGGGCCAGCTCCAGCACCCGCAGCCCGAGACGGAAACCGCCGCCCGGCGCCTCTTCGAGGAAGCGGTTGGTCACCAGGCTCTGTAGATACCGGTAGGCGGTGGACTTGGCCACTCCCAGGGCCGTCGCCACCTCGATGCCGGACACCACCGGCCGGTCGTCCGTGAACATCCCCAGGATGTCGAGCGCCCGATCGGCCGTCGTGTTGCGTTCGCGGTACGAAGATCGGTTCTCAGGTTGTCCTACCATGCGAAACAGCATACCGCCTACGCAGGACTGGCCGATGCCGGTGCGGACGCGGGCCGGTCAGGGGCGCCCCGCGAGACGGGGCAGCAGCTCCAGGGCGTTGCAGCGGAACACGGCCGCACGGGCCGATGACTCCAGCGACGGCGTGTGCGACAGCGTATCCGCCAGCTCCACCGCGGGAGCCAGGGGAGTGAACGGAAAGTCGCTGCCGTAGTGCAGATGCCCGGGGTCGGCCACCTTCAGCAGCGCGTCGAGCAGTTCGGGCACCGGGGCCCCGGCCAGGTCGAAGTGCAGCCGCCTGAGCGCCTTGCGCACACTCGGCAGTCCGGGGCCGCCCGCCGGGGCGAGCAGTGGCAGCAGCAGTTCGACACGGCCCGCGAGGACGGGCAGCGCCGCCCCGGCGTGCGGAACGATCACCTTCAGGTCCGGGTGGCGGTCGAGGACCCCGGAGAGGATGAGATCGGTGACCGACCGCGTGGTCTCGAACATGAACTCCAGCATGGGGCGCGGATAGCCCAGCGCCAGATGCTCCCCTCCCGCCGGGGTCGTGGGGTGGACGAAGACGACCGCGTCGCGCCGGGCCGCTTCGGCGTAGAGGGGTTCGAGGCGCTCGTCGCCCAGGTAGACGCCCGCGTGGTTCGTCTCCAGGACGATCCCGTCGGCGTGCAGCACGTCCAGGGCGTACCGCAGCTCCTCCTCCGCGGCGGCGACGTCGGGCAGGGGCAGGCTCGCGAAGAACCCGAACCTGCCCGGGTGGGCGCGGACCAGCCGCGCCCCCTCCTCGTTCACCTGCCGGGCCAGTGCGACGGCGGCGCCGGCGTCGCCGAAGTACACGCCCGGTGAGGAGATGGACAGCAGGGCGGTCCGCACGCCGAGTTCGTCCATGGCCCGCAGGGCGAGGTCCTCGCTCCACTCCGGGATGGCCTTGATGCCGTCGGGCTGGGTGTGCCCCGCGGCTTCGAGGGCGCCGCGGTAGAAGTCGGGCACGTAGTGGGCGTGCACGTCGATCCGGTCGTGGGTCATCGGCGCTTCCTTCTGTGACGGTGGTTCAGCGGGTCGGTGGCGGGACGGGGCGTCCCGGCGCGGCGGTTCAGCCGCCGGAGGACGGGGCCGCGGGCGGGGTGACGGGACGGCCCGGTTCCACGGGGACGGGGAGCCAGACGTAGCCGTCGCCGTCGGGCCGCAGATGGCCGAGGCCCGGGAAGGGGAAGTGGTACGCGAAGACGGCGTGTCGCCGCTTGTCCACCAGGTCGTAGACGCGGCGGCGCTGCTCGGTGGCGGCGGGGCCGTCGAAGTCGAACTGGAAGCGCCAGTCGGGGCGCTGGAGCAGCAGGACGTGGTGGTGGCACAGGTCGCCCCAGCAGATGATGGTCCTGTTCTCGCTGGTGATGTCGTACACCAGGTGTCCGGGGCTGTGTCCCGGGGTGGCGATCGCGGTGATGCCGGGGGCGACCTCGGCGCGGTCCTCGACGGTCACGAGGCGGCCGGCCTCCGCGTACGGCATCAGGTTGAGGTGCGCCCCCCGGTAGTGGTCGGCCATGTGTTCGTTCGGCGCGCCGGCGACCCGGCTCAGGTCGGTCCAGTGCGTGAAGTCCGCCTTGCTCACCATGACCGTCGCGTTGGGGTACAGCGGCGCGCCCTCGGCGTCGACGAGGCCCCAGCAGTGGTCGGGGTGGGCGTGGGTGAGGGCGACGACGTCGATGTCGCCGGGCTCGATCCCGGCCGCCCGCAGGCTGGGCACCGCCCTCCCGGTGTGCGCGCCGAAGGTCTTGACGCCGAGGTCCGGCATGGTGCCCACCCCGGTGTCGAACAGGACGAGCCGGCTGCCGGTGTCGACCACCAGCAGGTTCTGATTGAGCCGGACCCGGTCGGTGGGCAGGTAGTGCCGGTGCAGCAGGGCGTCGATGTCGGCGGGGTCGGCGGTCGGGAAGTTGGCGTGGGCGGGTCCCATCTCCAGGATGCCGTCGGAGACGACCGTGCAGGTGAACGCGCCGTGCGTGAAGCGCGCCCAGCCGTCGTGCAGGTCGATGTCGTACGAGTCGTCCATGATGTGCCTCTCGGGCAAGGGGGGAGGGAAGTGAGCGGCGCAAGCCGGTCAGAGGCGGTCCGCCGCGGTGGCCGGCCCTGACCGGACGGCGCGGGCGAGTGCCAGCAGGGTCACCACCACGATGCACGCCGAGCAGCCGAAGAGCACGAAGACGCCGTAGGCTCCGAGGCCGCTGCCGATGACCAGGCCGCCGACGACCGGGCCGACCGCGCCGACGTAGGACAGGCCGTTGGACCAGCCCATCACCGTGCCGCGGATGGACGCCGGATACAGATCGCCGGCCGCGGCGTTGAGCAGGTTCTCCGTGGTGTGCCCGCCCGCTCCCATCAGCGCGACGCAGAGCAGCAGGAGGGGGAGGGACCGGGAGCCGGCCACGACGCCCGCGAGACCGGCCACCGTGAGCACGGCCGTGACGACGGCTGTCCGCAGGGCGCCGAACCGGTCGGCCAGCGGTGCCGCGATCAGGGAGCCGCACACGGCCCCCGCCGTCAGCGTGAACGAGAACAGAAGCGCCGAGGTGAGGGGATAGTCCAGGGCGGTCATGGCCGCGGTGAGCCACACGTTCAGCCCGAACCAGGTGAACATGTTGGGCACGGCGACCGCGGCGATGAGGGCCGCGACCAGCGCCCCCCGAGCGTGGAACATCCGCGCCAGCGGCCCCGTGGAGCCGGTGGCCGGCGGTTCCCGGCCGGGAGCGGACGCGGCGCGGTGTTCCAGCGGGGTGACGAACACGACGGCGAAGATGACGAGAGTCAGCGCGGCGCCGATGAAGAACATCGGTCTCCAGCCGAGATGCGGCAGCACCACCAGGCCGATGAGGGCCGTCAGAGCGCCGCCCAGCGGGATGCCCGCCATCGTGATGTTCACGACGAGGCTCGCCCGGTTGCGCGGGGCGTGGGCGCGGGCCAGCGTCAGGGCGGTGGTGATGGCCCCGCCGACGCCGAGGCCCGACAGCAGGCGGGCCAGGCCGAGGACGAACACGTCACCGGCCACGCCGGTCACGACGAACCCGGCGATGAACAGGCCGATGCCGGCCAGCAGCACGGGCTGATGCCCGAACCGGTCGCCGATCACGCCCGCGACCAGGGCGCCCGCCAGCATGCCGACGTAGATGACGCTGCCCACGAGACCGACCGTGCCGGTGTCGAGGCCGAGTCCCCGGTCGGTGAGCAGAAGCGGGATGACCGAGCCGTAGACGATGAGGCTGTAACCCTCCATCACCGTCACGGTCGTGCAGATGAGGATCGCCACCGCGGGTCGCACCGTGCGCCGGTGCGCGGTGTCCTGTGCGGTGAGGGATGTGGTCAAAGGTGTGGACACGTCACGCTCCGTCGAGGTCGGTCGGTCCTTTGACAACCAGAGCATAGGTTTCATTTTTCAGGAGTCAATACCTGTAAATCAGGACGCCTCGGGTCTACGCTGTTGCCACCGTGTTAACCGCCGAGAACGGGAAAGGAACGAGCAGCCGTGCCGAGAGCCGCAGTGGTATGGACCCGCGGAGGTCCCTTCAGCCTTGAGGAAGTCGAACTGGACGAGCTGCGGCCCGACGAGGTCCGGGTCCGCATGGTGGCGGCGGGGGTCTGCCACACGGACCTGAACGCCGTCCACGGAGCCCTGCCCTACCCCCTGCCGGGAGTCCTCGGCCACGAGGGCGTCGGCGTCGTCGAGGAGGTCGGCGCCGCCGTGCGGCGCACCCGCCCCGGCGACCGCGTCCTGCTGACCTTCACCTCCTGCGGGCGCTGCCGGGGCTGCCGCGGCGGCCACCCGGCGCACTGCGACCGCCAGATGGAACTCAACCTCTTCGGAGGCCGCCGCGCGGACGGCAGCGCCACCCTGCGCCACAAGGGAGCGGACCTGAACGGGCACTTCTTCGGCCAGTCGTCCTTCGCCGACCAGGCGATCGCCGACGAGCGCGGCGTCGTGGTCCTGCCCGACGACCTGACGGAAGCCGATCTGCCGGTCCTGGCCCCGCTCGGCTGCGGGGCACAGACGGGCGCCGGAGCGATCCTCAACATCCTCCGGCCGCGTCCGGGAGAGACCGTCGCCGTCACGGGAGCGGGCGCCGTCGGCCTGTCCGCCGTCATGGCCGCCCGCATGTCGCCGGCCGGCGCCGTGATCGCCGTCGACCGCGTCCCCTCCAGGCTGGAACTGGCACGGGAACTCGGCGCCACCCACACCGTCGACACCTCCGGGCAGCCGCTCGGCGAGACCCTGCTCGGCCTCACGGACGGCGCGGGCGTCGACGCCGTCGTGGAGACGACCGGGAACACCGCACTGCTCGAAACCCTCATCGACGGTCTGGGAGTCGCCGGCCGGATCGCCGTGATCGGCGCGCCGAAGGCCGGGTCCAGGGCATCGTTCGACGTCAACCGGCTGCTGCTGGGCCGCACCGTGCACGGCGTGACCCTGGGGGACAGCGAACCGGAGACCTTCATCCCGGCGCTGCTCGCCGCACACCGGCGCGGGGCCTTCCCGCTGGACAGACTCGTGCGGACCTACCCCTTCGAGGAGATCAACCGCGCGGCGGAGGACGCCGCCGCGGGCATCGCCGTCAAACCCGTCCTCGTCTTCTGAACCCGTTGTCTCCCTCGGTCTTTCCGAACCGGTCTTCTGAGCCAAAGACAGGAACAGCCATGCCCGACCACCTCGGTCTTCTCATCGGCGGCAAGCGGGTGCCGGCCCAGGACGCCCGCACGTTCGTCTCCGTCTCGCCCGTCACAGGCCGTCCCCTGGCCCAGGTGGCCTGCGCGGGCCCCGCCGACGCCGACGCCGCCGTGGACGCCGCGTGGACCGCCTTCCACGGCTGGTCACGCACGTCCTACACCGAGCGCCGGCGCGTTCTGCTGCGCGCCGCGGACCTGCTCGAAGCCCGGATGCCGGAGCACTGTGACGCGCTCGCCCTGGAGACCGGCGCGGTACGCCGGTGGGGCGAGATGAACATCATCGAGGCGGCGGCCAACCTGCGCGAGGCGGCCTCGCTGGCCAGCACGCCCACGGGCTCACTCCTGCCCTCCCACGACCCGGACACCACCAACGTCGACCTGCGCGGCCCCGCCGGACCCGTCCTGGCCATGGTGCCCTGGAACGCGCCCGTCGTGCTCGCCGCGCGTGCCACCGCCGTCGCACTCGCCGCGGGCAACACCGTCATCCTGCGCCCCAGCGAGGCGGCGCCCCACGCCGCCGGACACCTGCTGGCCGACACGCTCACCGAGGCCGGGCTGCCCGACGGGGTGGTCAACGTGCTCACCTGCGCCCCCGCCGACAGCCCGGCACTGGTGACCGCACTCGTCCAGCGGCCCGAACTGCGCCGGGTCGTGTTCATCGGATCCACACCCGTCGGCCGCTCCATCGCCCGGCTCGCGGGGTCCCACCTGACACCGGCGGTGATGGAACTGGGCGGCAAGAACGTCACCGTCGTCCTGGACGACGCGGACCCGGACCGGGCCGCCGACCTCATCGCCGTGTCGGCGTTCGCCAACGCCGGGCAGGTGTGCATGAGCACCGACCGGGTCCTGGTCGCCGAAAGCCTCCACGCGGACCTCGCCGAGCGGCTGGCCGCCCGTGCCGAGGCCCTGACGGCGGGCGACCCGCGGTCACCCGGGACCGACATCGGTCCCCTCATCGACCGGCGCGCCGCGGACCGGTTCCGGGACCTCGTCACCGACGCCCGCGCGCACGGCGCGCAGGTCCTCGCCGGAGGCGGCGACCCCGAAGGACTGCTGGCACGCCCCACGGTGCTCGGCACCGTGAACCCCGCTGCCCGGCTGCACCAGGAGGAGGCGTTCTCCCCCCTGGTGACCGTGCAGCCGTGCGCCTCCGAGGAGGAACTGGCCGACCAGGCGAACAACACACCCTACGGCCTCATCGCCTCGGTCCTCTCCGGCGACACCGCCCGTGCCGTCCGCCTCGCCCGCGGGCTGCGCGTCGGCGCCGTCCACGTCAACGGACCGTCGGTCGGGGACGAACCCCACGTGCCCTTCGGCGGGGTCGCCCTCTCCGGATTCGGCCGGCTCGGCGGCCGTGAGGCCTGGCACTTCTTCACCGAACAGAAGACGCTCTACGTGCACGGGGACACCTGACCGCGGCCGGTTCACCGCGCCCGGGCGCGACCGCACACCGACGCGACGCGGGGCCGGCCCCTCGCGGACTCGCGACCAGGTCGGCGGGGAGGCCTCCGCACTTCACCGCCGCCGCTCCCGACGTGGCGGTCACCGAGCTGATCCAGGAACGCGAGCGACAGCTCGACGCGGCCCGCTCGCTGGTGCGTTGACTGGCCGAGACCCACCGGGAAGCCCTCCGGATCGCCGATCCCAGCATCGCGGTGGAACTGCTCAGCGGGTACGAGGACATCAGCGCCGCCGTCCGCCGGCTCACCGCCGGTGCCCGCCGGCATATCCGCGCGTTCGACCGGCCGCCCTACGTGAACCGCCCCGGCAGCGACCTGGAGCACCAGCGCGGCCGACAGCGCACCGGCGTCACCCACCGCGTGGTCTACGACCGGGCCGCGGTGGACTGGCCGGGTCGCCTGCGCGACGACATCCTGCCCAGCATACGGTCCGTTGAACAGGCGCGTGTGCCGGCCCGGTTGCCGATGAAACTGGTGATCGCCGACGACGCGCCGGCGGTCATTCCCTTCAGCCTCGCGCCGGGCGGGCACCTGGCCGCCTGTCTGATCCACCGCTCCCCGATGCTCACCGCGCTGGAGGCACTCTTCGAGGCGGAGTGGCAGCGTGCCGCACCGCTGGAGGACACCGGGCCGCGAAGCGGCCCGCCCGAGGGCCCGGCCCCGGCACCCTCGCGCTCGTCAGGCTGTTGGCCTCGGGGTGCTCGGACACGGCGATCGCCCGCGCCCAGGGCTGGAGCCGGCGCACCACCCAGCGCCGCATCCACGGGCTGGTGACCGAACTGGGCGCGGCCACCCGCTTCCAGGCCGCGGCACAGGCCGCGCGCCGGGGATGGCTGCCGTAACCTTCGAGTCGGGACTCGGCCCCCCGGCGATGACCGATCATGGTCGGCATGTCACTCATAGCATCCGTCGTGGTGTGGGCCATCGCATGCCTGCATGCCTGCATCCTCGTCCTGGAGATGTTCCTGTGGACGAGCCCGAAAGCCCGGGCGGCCTTCGGGACCAGTGCCGAGTTCGCCGCCCGGACGAAGGCGCTCGCGGCCAATCAGGGCCTGTACAACGGCTTTCTCGCCGCCGGCCTGGTGTGGGGCGCGGTGGCCTCCGACCCGGTGGGTTTCCAGGCGAAGGTGTTCTTCCTGGTGTGCGTCGCGGTGGCGGGCCTGTACGGAGCCGCCACCTCCAGCCGGCGCATCCTGTACGTCCAGACGTTGCCGGCGGCCGTGGGCCTCGCGCTCGTGTTCCTGGCCCACTGACCGACTCCCCTTCCCGGAGCCGGCACGAAGTGCGGCGGGCGTCAGTTGACTCCCGTTTGGGGTTCCGTTCCCTGAGCGTTCAACCGGTGATCCCTGTCAGCGTCGTGTGTGCTTCCTAGGGTCCAGGAGGCTTTCCGAAAGAAGGGGCTCATGGACTCACAGCTCGCCATCCGGGCTCGCGGCATCACCAAGTGCTTCGGTGATGTCGTCGCGCTCGACGGCGTCGACCTGGATGTGACACAGGGACAGATCCACGGTCTGGTCGGTCCGAACGGCGCCGGCAAGACGACACTGCTCGGCCTCCTTCTCGGCCTGGCCGTGGCCGACAGCGGAAGTCTGGAGATCCTCGGTACGCCGGTGGGCCGGGCGTTCGAGGCGCCCGGCCGTGTCGCCGGGTTCGTGGACGGGCCGGGGCTGTACCCCTCGCTCACCGCCCGGCAGAACCTCGCCGCGCTCGCCGCTCTGCGGGGCGACGACACACGGTCGGCGGGGATCGACGACGCACTCGAACAGGTCGGGCTCAGGGACGTCGCCGACGACCGCACCCGCGGCTTCTCCCTGGGCATGCGCCAACGGCTCGGCCTCGCCGCGGCCCTGCTCACCAAGCCGCGGCTGCTCGTCCTGGACGAGCCCTCCAACGGGCTGGACCCGGCCGGAAAGAAGCACGTCCACGGTGTTCTCACCCGGCTCGCGCGGGAGGGAACGAGCGTCGTGCTCTCCAGCCACCGCATGGACGACCTGGAAGCCCTGTGTTCCGAGGTCACCATCCTCGCGACCGGGCGGATCGTCTTCTCCGGGCCGCTGGGCGAACTGGCCGCCGAGCACCGCGAACTCGACTACCGGCTGATCACGTCCGACCCGGAGCGCGCACACCGGCTGGCCGCCGACGCGCCGGGAATCCGCCTGGCCGAGGACACCGTGGGACGCCAGGGCGGCGAGGTGCTCGTGGTGCGGGCATTGGTGCCCGCCCTCGACGACCTGGTGGTGCGGCTCGTCCACGAGGGCATCGCACTGCGCGAACTCGCCCCCGTCGTCTCCTCGTTGGAGGCGGCGTTCCTGGCCCTGACCGAACAGCAGAAGACCGACGCCGGGCAGCACAAGACCGACGCCGGGCAGCACAAGACCGACGCCGAGCCGCAGGAGGTCGGTCGATGACCGCGACCGCAAGCCCCACCCCGACCGCAACCCCCACCCCCACCGCCGTACCCCCTGCGCACACCACCGCATCAGGCCGCGTCACAGTTGCCCGGAGCTACCGCTTCGAAGTCGTCAAGCTCCTCTCCCAGTGGCGTATCCGCCTGCTGCTCCTGGCCTGCTGGATCGCGCCCGCTCTTTTCGTGGCCGGGGTGAGCGCGCAGAGCACGCTGCCCACGGACACCCTCTTCGGCCGCTGGATGCACGCCACCGGGTGGGCCGGCCCGCTGGTGACGCTCGGTTTCGCCGGCACCTGGGCGCTCCCGCTGCTCACCTCCGTCGTCGCCGGCGATGTGTTCGCCTCCGAGGACCGGCTCGGCACCTGGCGCCACCTGCTCGTCGCCGTCCGCTCGCCCCGGCGGATCTTCGCGGCGAAGGCACTGGCCGGCCTCACCGTCATCGTGCTGCTCGTGGCCGGGCTGGCCGTCTCCAGCACGGCCGGCGGGCTGGTGGCCGTCGGCAACCAGCCGCTGGTCGGCCTCGACGGCCATCTGCTCGCGCCGGGGGACGCCGCCGGCACGGTCCTGCTCGCCTGGGCCTGTGTGCTCGCCCCGACACTGGCCCTCGCCGGAATCGGGCTCCTCGGTTCGGTCGTGCTGGGGCGCTCCCCGATGGGGCTGCTGCTGCCCGCGCTCGTCGCGCTGGCGATGCAGCTCGCCCAGATGCTGCCGCTCCCCGTCGCCGTACGCCTCGCTCTGCCCGGCGACGCCTTCCTCACCTGGAACGGCCTGTTCACCGGCCCGGCGCAGCTCACCCCGCTCCTCATCGGCATCGTTGTCAGTCTGCTGTGGGCCGTCGCGGCGACGGCGCTGGCCCACGCCCTCTTCCTGCGGCGCGACTTCACCAACCCCACCGACGACGGCTCGGCGCGCCGCGCGGTCACCACGGCCGCCCTGCCGCTCGCGGTGCTGCTCGGGGCGACGGTCGCGGTCGTCGCGGCGACGACCACGGCGACGGGCTCGGGCATCGAACAGGCCAAGGTGCAGCGCTCGCTCGCCACCGAGTTCGCCCACCTGTACCGCATGCAGACCGAGCAGCTCCACCGGCCCGCCGTCACCGAGGCGCAGTTGAAGACCTCTGCGGCGTGCACCAAGGCTGGTGTCCAGGACGGCGCCCAGGGTCCGGGCAACGACTGGCGGTGCGTCGTCTCCTGGCATCTGCCGGGCGTCGCGGCCACCGGGTCGGCCGTCTACCAGCTCGACATCACGGCGGACGGGCGGTTCGTCGCCGACGGCGACGGACCGAAGGAAGTGAACGGCTACTTCGTGGTGCGGACTCCGACCGGAGACGCACCGAACCCGCTGTGGCAGTTCGACGGCAACGTCGACCTGCTCGCCACGTCCCCGGACTCCCCGACCCCCTGAACTTCCTCTCCGGCCACCCCCCGAACTCTCCGGATTCCCTAAGGAATGACATGCAGATAGCACGCCGCCGCAGGCAGGCCGAGAAGAAGTACTACGACCTGCTGGGCAGACGTGTCAGCCGCCGGGCCACGCTGGTCACGGCATGCATCACCACGGCCGCCCTGGCCACCGGCACCGCCGTCGCCGAGACCCGCCAGTTCGGCACCGAACAGGTCGGCCAGGTCACCGACAAGGGCCAGGTCGTCTCCGCCGACCAGTACATCGCCCCGTACGGCGACCGCCTCGTCATCAACGACGGCAAGATCATGTCGTCGACGGTCAGCCCGGACGGCAGCCACCTCGCCGCCGCGGTCACCGACGGCGACGCCGCGCTGGTCGTCGTGGACCTCGCGAGCGGGCAGATCAAGCAGCGCGTCGGCACCAACGCCGCCGACGACCTGCGCATCAGCAGCGGCTCGGTCGGCCAGGAAGGCCCGACGTACTCACCCGACGGCAAGCAGCTGTGGCTGGGCCAGCTCGACGGCTACACCAAGTTCACGGTGAATGCGGACGGCACCCTCGCCAACCCGGTGACCGTCAAGATCCCCGCCGACGGCAGCAAGCAGGCCCTGGTCGCCGCGGCGGTGTTCTCCGCCGACGGTTCCACCGTGTACGGCGCGGTCAACGGCCAGAACCGGGTGGTCGCGATCGACGCGGCGACCGGGGCCGTCAAGCAGAGCTGGGCGGTGGGCAACGCCCCGCGCGGCATGGCCCGCGTCGGCGACAAGCTCTACGTGAGCAACGAGGGCGGCCGGCCCGCCAAGGCCGGCGACTCCACGCTCAACTCCTACGGCACCCAGGTGCCGGCCGACCCGAAGACCGGCGCCACCACCACCGGCACGGTCAGCGTCATCGACCTGGCCGACCCCTCCGCCGCCGTCGGCACCATCGACGTCGGCCTGCACCCGACCGCCGTGTACGCCCAGCGCGGCGCGGTGTTCGTCACCAACACCGCCGACAACAACGTGTCGGTCATCAACACCGCCAACGACAAGGTCGTACAGACCATCTCCACCCAGCCGTGGCCGGAGGCCTCGGTCGGCTACGAGCCCGACGCCGTCACCCTCACCGAGGACGGCCGCCTGCTGGTGACGCTCGGCCGCGCCAACGCCGTCGCCGTCTACCGCTACACCTCCCCGCAGGAGCCGGTCAGCTACGTCGGCCTCCTCCCGACGGACTACTTCCCCGCCGAGATCACCACCGTGGGCAAGAAGGTCGTCGTCTCCAACACCCGCGGCATCGACGCGCGCCGCCCCGACAGCGCCGGCCACGGCACCCACGACACGACCTCCAGCCTGACGCAGTTCACCCTGCCCAGCGACCGTGTCATCCGCTCCCAGACCGCCAAGGTCTTCCAGCAGAACGGCTGGAGCGCCGGCTCGGTCAAGCTGGCCAAGGACCACGGCCACGCCAAGCCGCAGCCGGTCCCGACGCGGATCGGCGACCCGTCGACGATCAAGCACGTCTTCCTGATCGTCAAGGAGAACCGCACCTACGACCAGGTCCTCGGCGACATCCCCAAGGGCAACGGCGACCCGGCGCTGACGCAGTTCGGTGAGAACGTCACACCCAACCAGCACGCGCTGGCCGAGCAGTTCGGGCTGTACGACAACACCTACGACATCGGCACCAACTCCGCCGAGGGCCACAACTGGCTCATGCAGGCCGACAACCCCGAGTACACCGAGTCCTCGGCCGGTGAGTACAAGCGCAGCTACGACACCGAGGACGACGCCCTCGGCCACCAGAAGACCGGCTTCCTGTGGACCGGCGCGCAATCGGCCGGCAAGTCGGTGCGGAACTTCGGCGAGTTCCAGCAGTTCCTGACCAAGCCGTCCGGCGCCAGCTGGCAGAACCTGTACTGCGACGCCAAGACCATGGACGCGACCGGCCAGAACACCGCCTACCCCCTGAACTCCTCCTCGCCGATCCCGTCGCTCAACAGCGTCTCGGTGCCCGGCTACCCGAAGTTCGACACCAGCGTCCCGGACCTGTACCGGTACGAGATCTGGAAGCAGGACTTCGAGAAGAACGGCCCGGCGAACCTGAACATGTTCTGGCTCTCCAGCGACCACACCGGTGGCCCGGCGAGCCCGGCCGCCCAGGTCGCCGACAACGACCTCGCCACCGGCAAGATCATCGACAAGATCTCGCACAGCAAGTACTGGAAGGACTCGGCGATCTTCGTCGTCGAGGACGACTCCCAGGCCGGCCTGGACCACGTCGACGGCCACCGCGCCCCGGTCCAGATCATCAGCCCCTGGGCCCAGCACGGCACCGTGGACAGCCGCTACTACTCGCAGATCACCATGGTCCGCACCATCGAGCAGATCCTCGGGATCCACCCGATGAACCAGAAGGACAGCGCGGCCACCCCCATGCGGGGCGTGTTCACCCGGCACCCCGACTACACGCCGTTCACCGCGCTGCCCAACCGCACCTCGCTGACCGACGGTGTGAAGACGCCGCCGTCCTGCGGCGTGGACACCCCCGCCGCCCAGGACCCCAAGGCCGCGGCCGTGCCGTCGGCGAAGGTGCCGGCGGACAAGAAGTCCCTCGCCGCCGAGTGGGACGCCTGGAAGTCCAAGCAGCACCTGACCGGCTCCCACGCCATCCCCGACTACGCCAACCCCGCCCAGATGAACCACCTCACCTGGTACCAGACCCACAACTGGACGCGTGCGTACCCCGGCGAGAAGAAGATCTACGCCCCGAACGACGTGCCCGGCGCGTACATCCCGTCGCCGGAGTCCGACGGCTGACAGTCCGGCGGCTGACACGCGCTGAACCGGCAAGGACCCCTGCCAGGCCGACCGCCTGGCAGGGGTCCTTCCCCTTACGGGGCCTTCCCTCAGAAGTCGTCCTGCGGGAGGTCCGGGAAGTCCTGGTCGAGACCGCTCGTGTCGAACTCGGCGTCACCCATCGGCGGCCCGCCGAGGAAGCCGTTCATGAGGTCGCCCAGGTCGAGCTTCGTGGCACCGGCCGGAGCGGTGGGCCTGGTGCCCTCGCCCACCCGCAGCGTCAGGCCCAGCTTCTTGACCTTGGCGCTGTCGGCCAGCTTGGCGAGGTCCACGTCCACCTGGGACAGCTCGCCGTTCTTGAGGGTGAAGTCCGCCGTCACCTTGGCGTTGGGCGCGTCCTTCAGGTCCTTGTCCGTCGGCAGCTCCATGCCCGGCGGCAGGTCCTTCGCCAGCGGCCGCAGCTCGCCGAACAGCTCGGTGACCAGCGTGCGGAAGGGGGCCGTCGCGGTGACGTGCTCGGTGCCGTCCCCGCCGCCGGCCGTCTTGAAGCGCACCTCACGGGCGACGACCTCGCGGAGCGCCTTCACCAGCTTCTTCTGCGTCTTGGCGTCGAGGGACGGCGCGGGCGCGGGACCGCCCTCGGCCTCCTGGCCCTCGGCGGCGGCCTTGTCCATCTCCTTGGTGCTGAACTTCACCCACTTGCCCTCCAGGACGTCCTTGAACGCCCCGGCCTCCGGGGGCAGGTCGTCAGCGGACGGCACGGGGCTGCCCGACATCCTGCCCATGGCGTCCATGTCGGCACGGATGTAGATGTAGTCGCCGATCATCCGGTACTCGGCGAGGTCGCCGTCCGGGGTGCTGACCTTCATGGCCGTCCCGACGAGGTCCTTCTCGCCGGACTCGGCGAGCGGCTTCTTCGACTCCACGGTCACAGTGATCTTCGCGTCGCTGATCAGCTCGGCGGCCTCGTCCGGGATCTCCTCGCCGGGCGCGGGGTCGGACTCGGCGTCCAGCGCCTTCAGGGACGCGGCGTCGGTGTCCACGTCGAGCTCGAAGGAGAGCCTGTTCTTCTCGCCGAGCTTCTCGAAGGCCCGGTCGAGCTTCTTGCCGGCGGACAGTTGCTCCACCGTTCCGCAGGCGGCGGAGCCCGCGAGGACGGCACCGACGACGGCGGTGGCGGTCAGGGTCTTACGTATGGCGTTGATGATGGTCTCCTCGTGGCTCCGATCACCATGTGATCGGTCAGTAGACTCACAACCCGCCCACAGGGTTGCCCTGGCCGTCTCAGAACCCGGCGACGGCCCGCACCCGAAGATCTGGTACAGGTGGGTGCTCACCGTCCGGGGCGAGACGAACAACCGCGCGGCGATCTCCTTGTTCGTCATGCCGGACGCCGCCGGCCGCGCGATCTCCAGTTCCAGGGGCGTCAGGGCCGCCGCGACGCCCCGGGCGTGGGGTGCGCGTGGCCTGTCCCGCCGCGTTCAGTTCCCGCTTCGCGCGGGCCGCCCACGGAGCGGCGCCCAGCTTCCGGAAGGCGGCGAGCGCCGGCTCGAGCCGGGCCCTCGCATCGGTCTTCGCACGGGAGCGGCGCAGCCGTTCGCCCCGCCCGTGTCCCGCAGGCCCTGGCGCAGGGGCCGGCCGTTGTGGCTCATGTCGGACCAGTGGTCGACGGCCCGGGCGGACACCGCGCTGGAGGGTGTCCTCGCCTGCGCGGACCCGACGACACCGACGCTTCGGCAGGCGGCCCGCGTAGGCTACACTCGATCTTGAGCTGGTCGCCCGAACACGCGGCGCCCGGTGATGCGTTGGTGGTCCAAGGAAAGACGTCCCGCTTCCTGCGGGGAGATGCAGGTGCTAGGCCTGCCCGGCGCTCGAACGGAAAGGTCCCCGGCCTCGAACAGGCCGGGGACCTTTCCCGTATCCGACGTCCCCCCGGTCCTGCGCCCGGCACCGGGCCTCCGGCCGCGTCGGCTTCCCCCACCTCCATGGCCCCGTGCGACACCACCAGAAGCCCTTTCACCGGGATTCGTCAGATCTCCGTCTCACCGGCGGTCTACTGTACGGACACGCCGCGTTGCCCACCGTGGTCACCCGAGGAGGATTCCTGTGTCGTCGCCCTGTGGCCCCGAGCACGCTCCCGCCGGCGATGTGGGCGTGGCGCTCATGATGATCGACTCCCGGCTCAAAGGCATCTACGACGGCAGAACCGGAACCGACCCCGAACAGCAGGCGCTGATCGACCACTTCACCGCCTCCCTCGGCCCCACCGGAGCCAATGACGTGCTGGACGGCGCGTGCACGCTCATCTTCATGTTCATGAAGTGGCTGCGGATGGCCTACGAGGAGCACGGCAAGGACGTCATCGCGTGCGTGGTGCCCAACCTCGTGGCCTCGATGCGCATGATGCCCAAGAGCGTCCGCCCCGAGACCATCCCGACCATGGCCGGCCTGCTCGTCGCCGCGGGCACGGACCTGAGCCCCAGCCTGTGGCGCAAACAGTACGGATACTGGACCAAGGCCGAGATGACTCCCCTGGAAGTCACCGCCTTCCTGCTCGCGGAACACATCAACCGCCTCACCGACGACCCCGACTTCGCCACCCGCCTGATCACCGAAGCCCTGTCCAGCGCGGACGAAGCCCGATGAGATCGTCCCCCTGCCACCGGCGACAACGGTGTGCCTGGGGAGGCAGCTTCCCGGGGGCCGGATCGGTGTGGCCTACCGCACGTCGACGTAGTCACCCGAGGAGCTGACGTCCGGGCTGATCCAGTTGCCCGGGTAGGTGAGGCGGTAGTAGCCGTCGTACGTCGCGGTGGTCGTCGTCTTGACGTGGCCGCCGTCGACCTGACTGGTGAACTTCAGCGTGGTGTAGGAGTTCGCCTTCTTCTCGCGGTATTGCAGCTTCGCGTGCGTGCCGGAGGAGAAGCCGTGGTACTTGCCGTCGTCCCAACTGGCGCGGGTGATCAGCCCGGTGACCGTGACGGTCCCGCCCTTCTTCACCGGCTCGGGCGCGGCGTCGGCGGTCAGCCTGGTGAAGCGCTGGAGCAGGAAGTCCTTGGCGCTGTCCCGCATCGCGAGCCCGATCTCGCTCGGGTCGTACGGGGCGTCAGGGTCCTGGCCGTTGAAGGCGATGGCGTGGATCCCGGTCTTCCACCCACCGGCCATCTCGTTGCGCAGTTCGGCCGGGTCGGCGGTGACGGTGGCCGTGCATGTCGCGAGGGTCGCGGGGGAGGTGGGGGAGTCCGTGCAGGTCGGTTCGGCGTCATCGAGGAGTGCGACCGCCTCGTCGGGCGTGCTTCAGCGTGAACGTGACGGTCGCCTTCTTCGCGGTGCTCGTGCCGACGACGATGTTCTTTCCGCCGTTGAGCCTGGTGTCGGAGAAGGTGACGTCCAGGGCGGAGGGAGTGCCCTTGGCGGCGCCGGTCGGGGCGGATGCCGTCGTGCCGAGCACGTCGACGAGATCGCCCGCTCCGCCGACCGGGGAACTGGTCGAAGCACCCTTGAAGTGGAAGCGGAAGTAGCCGTCGAGCGAGGCGAGGGTGGTGGCCTTCAGGTGGCCCTGGGAGTCCGCCCTGACGGACTTCAGCGCGGAGTAGGCGGTGGCGCCCTTCCTGCGGAACTGGAGTGTCACGTCCGGCGACTGGTAGCCGCCGTACTTCAGCGTTTCCCAGTCGGCGCGGGTGATGGTGCCCGTGACCGTGAGGGTCCTGCCCTTCTTCACCGGTTCCGGGGCGGCGTCGGTGGCGGTGAGCCTTGTGGCGCGCTGGAAGGAGAAGGAGCCGGCGTTGTCCTTCTGGATGTGGTTGCCGTCATGGGCGTCGACCCGCGCGTCCACGTACCAGATACCGGCGTTGGTGTTGGTGAGGTGGTCCGTCCTCGGGTCGATCGTCACCGAGGCGGTGCAGGTGGAGGTGGTGGCGTCGACCTGCGTGCAGGTGGGCTTGCCGGTCGACGCATGCCCGTTGCCGGGGCCGTGCAGGTCGAACGCGTCGGCACCCTTGATCCCCGAGTCGTCCGTGGCGGTCACGCTGACGTCGAAGGTGACCGCGGAGGTGCCGATGGCGACCATGTTGTCACCGTCCACGACCACCTTGCTGATCTGGGTGTCGCCCTCGCTGCCGGAGGCCTGTGCGGCCGGAACGGCGAGAGCGGACAGGGCCAGAGCGCCGCCCACGACGGCGCTTGAGGCACGGATGCGCATGTGTTGTCCCCACGTGTCGATCTGGGGAGTCGAACGACTCCGCAGAGGTGACACGAACAGGAAATGAAAAGTTGTACGACTGGTGAACTTCTCCCGCAGGAGTTGCTGACGATCGATCACAGGGCCGGGTGTGCACACCGCACGCGCCCAACTCACCGGAACCCGGCGGGACGCGGCCGTACGACGGCACGCCCGGCCGCTGCCGGCCGGCCATCACCATCGGGCACGTCATCAGCTCCGCCGAGCGCGTACGGGGCCGACTGACTAGAGTGGGCCGGGTGGGGCCCCGCGTCTGAGTACTGGTCACACGACTGGTGGCAGGTCGGAGAAGACGGCCCGGTCGTGCGGAACAGCGGTGATACACCGCTGTTCAACGGTTGAAGACAGCACTAACTCCGATACTCGAAGGAGGCGGAGTCATGGTGAGCGGTCTCAAGCGCCGCGGCGCCACAGCCGTCGCAGCGGCCCTGCTGGCAGCAGGAACCATCGTTGGACCGACCGCAGCGGAGGCGGCGCCTGCGCCGTCGTCCGGCACCGCGGCCCTCGCGCCCGGGAGTCCCGCCATCCTGCCGACGCAGGTCATCCTCGGCAAGAACGTGACCTTCGGCGGTGGTGTCCCGGTGGGCGGCTGGTACTCGCTGAGCGTCTACCCCAGCGGGTCCTACAGTTACTCCGGCCACATGCACGACTCCGGCGCGCCCAGCTACAACTTCGCGGGTGTGTGCGTCGTGCGCTTCTCCAACGGCACGGCCTTCGTGTTCGAAACGTCAGGCCGGATGCACGGGACTTTCGAGTCGGGGTCCCGTGACTACAACTGGAGCAGAAGCGCGTCACGGCAGTCCATCCGTGACGCCTGGCGGGCCTCGGGCGGCGGCTGGAGTGCGCGCTGCACCAACAGGGTGAACGCAGACATCGGCGCTCTGGTCGACTCGACGATCCAGGCGGTCGGACACGCCGCGAAGGTCATCGCGATCGTGGCCTGAGCCGAGTGAACGGTCACCACTGTCACTGATCAAACCCCGGGCCGGCCCGGCGATCCTCGCGGGACCGGCCCGGCCGACCGCCGCGCGGCCACCCCGGACGCGGCCCCGGTTCCCTGAGCAGATTCGCGACGATCAGCACAAGAGGGAGCAGCACCAACCCGTGGGTGGAGCGCCACTGCGGCCGTGTCAAGGCGAAGTTCCGCCCGAGGCGCATACGTCCACCGTGCCCCTTTCGCCCGCGAGGCACCGCAGGCGGAAGGAGTGTGGCCGGTCGGCCTCCTGTATCCACCCTGCGTAGCCCTCGAACGGTGAGTGACCGTGTCCGCCGCGGCCGAGGTCATGCCGAAAGGCTCCCCGCGAGGCGTCAGCGCAGGGCGACCTCGTCCGCATGGACGGCACGCATGGCACGCTCGACGGTCTCCCGATTCTCGCCGACCGGAGCCACGTAGTCGATGACGTCGCGTGCGGCCTCTTCACCGAGCGTCCGGGTGATCACCCAGGTGGCGAGGTACTGGGACGCCAGGCAACCACCCGCCGTGGCGATGTTGCCCTCGGCGTGGAACGGCGTGTCCAGCACGGTGACGCCGCAGGCTTCGACAAAGGGCCGGCTCTTCCTGTCCGTGCACGCCGGCATGCTCTCCAGCAACCCCAGTCGGGCGAGCACCAGCGCGCCGGAGCACTGCGCGCCGATCAGCTGTCGCGAAGGATCGAGCCGAAGCCGGGAGATCAGCTGATCGTCGGCGACCACGTCTCGCGTCTTCACACCACTGCCGATCAGTACGACGTCGGCCTCGGCCAGGAACTCCATGGGGCGCTGTCCTGTCACCTCGACGCCGTTCATCGACGTGACCACCGGCGTCGGCGTCGTGACGAAGGCTTCCAGGCCGTCCTTACGGCATCGGTTGATCAGCGCGGAAGCGATGAAACTGTCGAGCTCGTTGAACCCGTCGAAGGTGACCACGGCGACCTGCATCACAACCCCCTGAAGGAACGGCATCGACTCCGCAGTCTCCCCGGTGCGCCGGTCCGACACGAGAGCCAATCACCACCTGGTGGCATGCCCACCCCGCGAGGTCCCCGATGCGGAGTCCGGCCCCCGGTCGACGTTGGCCTGGTTGAAGGCCGTACCGGATCAGCCAGTCCGGGCAACTCCGGGCGGTCCTTGTACGGCAAGCCGCTGTCGAAGAACTTCCGGGCGCGGCGAGCGGTGACCCCCTTCGGCGTACGCCTACTCGTGTCGCGCGAGCACTTCCGTGTAGGCGCCCTCCGCCTTCCGGCCGGCGACCGTGCCGTCAGGGGCGAGAGCCAGGAAAGTGTCCGTGGTACCCGAGTGCAGAATCCGGCCACCGGCCAGGACCGTGACGTGATCCGCGTCCTCGGCCAGATCGGCGACGTCGTGCGTGGACATGAGCACGCTCACTTCACCGCTGAGGTCACGCAGGAGATCGCGGAAGATCCGGCGCTGCCGAGGGTCCATTCCGGCGGTCGGTTCGTCGAGCAGGAGGACGCGGGCACCGTGCACGAGGGCGGACGCCACACCGACTCGGCGCAGTTGTCCTCCGGACAGGGCGGTCGTCCTGACGTCGTTCTGCTCCGTCAGCTCCACGCGGGCCAGGACACGGCGTGCCGCCTTCCAGGCGTCACCGCGGCTCATGCCCTTCAACCAGCCCGCATAGGCAACGTATTCGCGCGCGGTCAGGCCGGACAGGGGAACGATGTCCTGCGGCATCCGGGCGACGTTCCGCCGGAACTCCTTCGACGTACTGGGAATGCCGCCGAACACGACCCTGCCGCTGTCGGGACGCACCACGGATGCGGCTACTTTGAGCAGGGTGGACTTTCCGGCGCCGTTGGGGCCCAGCAGGATCGTGAGCCCCGACGGCAACCGGTAGCCGAAGTCGCTGAGCACCGTTCTTTTGCGCCGTGTGATGCCGTGGCTGTAGCCGTAGGTGCAGGAGATCAGCTCAAGGGTCATGGGGAGTTCCTCGCGTATCGGATCTGAACGGTGACTCCGGCACCGAACATCAGTAGGGCCCCGGCCGCGGCGTGCGGCGCGCTGAGAGGTTCCGGAAGGACGGTCCAGGGATAGGCGTCGTTGCCGGGCCGGAAACCGCAGAGGCAGACCGTAAGGATCCAGGCAGTGGGCAGCAGTACACCGGGCCGGCCGAACAGCGCACGCGCGATCAGCATCAGCCCGATCAGGAACAGCGTGTTCCTTCCGACCGCCCCGGTCACCGGGTCTGCCCAGGCCGCGCCTGCCACCGCACTCGTGATCGTCGCGACGAGGGCTACGGCGACCACCAGAGCGCCGTCCAGGTACCGCACCGGGCGCACGGCCGTGCTCTCGGCGGCGGGCAGGCGTGTGTCCAGGCACAGCGCCAGGCCGGACACCAGAGGAACCGGAATGAAAAGCGCGAGCACCACCTGGGTCGCTCCGCCCGTGAGGGAGGGAAGTGCCACCGAATCGCCCTGGAACACTGCCAGGAGCAGCACGAAGAGAGCCAGAGAGGCCGGCAGAACAGTGTGGGCGCGGTGCGCCTTCACCCACCACATCATGCGTTCCGCCGGCAGCCGGCGAGGAGAGTCTGGCGGTACCACTTCCCCTGTTCGTGAGGCTCGGATGCCAGGACTCGGCGCACGGTCCGGCGAATCTCCTTCTCTGCCGCGAAGGTTGGCCCCTTTCTTCTCATGTGGGCGTTGTAGGCGGCCTCTTCGCCCGTCACGGTGGCCGCCCACAGCATGACCTCGTTGCCGTGCACGGAATCGACCCTCAGACAGGGGAACCGCACGGCGGCCTGGACGATCCGGTAGCGCAGCTCACCTTGCCGTACGCCGCTGGTGACGCCCACCCGCCAGGTGTCCGCCGTCGACGACAGCGGATACCGTCCGTCGCCGAGGCGGTCGACTATCAGATCCGGTGTTCCCCTGAACCCCGCGGCGTGCAGATCGGCCAGGACCGATGTCGCCTCTTTTCTGACAGCGGCGACGTGAGCCGGACTGGCTTTTGGCACGCAGACCCTCGGCGCCTCTCCGGCGCAGTCCATGGGTGCCTGGCCGGTCAACAGGGGCGGGTTCGCCTCCCATCCCCGTACCGCCTGGACAGCGAACACGGGGCAGGTGACGGCCACCGCAGCGGCGAGCACCCCGCGAACCGGCCAGGGCCGAAGCGGCAGCCACAGCAGGGCGACTCCCAACGCGATCCCCCCGGTGAGCAGCAGGTGCGGCAGCAGGGAACTGTAGGTGGCGGCTTCACCGAACATCAGAGTCGTGGGGTACTGACCCGACACGTGCCGCATCCAGAAGGCGTCGGTCGACCATGAGAAGGCGACGAGCACCCAGACCAGTACGGCCATCAACGGAGCGGCTATGACCGGTGGCGCGACGAGACCGACACCGAACCCGATCACCGCGTGCGCCACACACAGCAGCATCGCCATCACCAAGGGGCCGAGACTGGCCGGAGAGGGAACAACACCCGCGCTTCCCAGAGCGAGAGCGACCGGCAGAACCAGCATGATCCATGCCGATGTCAGGGCGGGAGCGATGCCGTCCCACGCCACCCGGTAACGAGAGCGGACCGGGCCCATCGCCCAGATTCCGGCCCTCCTCAGGTGGGCGCTTTCCCATACCCCCAGAGCGGAAGCGAAGGCGTACGCCGCCGCGTACATAGTGCCCAGAGCGGACGAGACCAGCGTCGGCGAATATCCGAACGCCTCCCGTGACACCCCGCTCCCGTAATAGTAGAAAATCGACAGCAGTACGGCGATGGGGGCCGCCCATTTCGCGCTGCTGCCGAACAGTATGGTTCGTATGCGCACAAGATTCTTTCTGGGGGATGACGAGGGGTGCGTCGACGCGAAGCACCCCTCACTTCATGTATGTGCTACCTGTGGCTAATCGGCCTGGGTGGTGTCGATCGCGACCACTCTCACGTTCAGAAGGCCACCGTCGGTGTCCTGTAGGCGGAAGTAGTAGCCGTCGAGAGGAAGCCCTGTCCACTCTCCGGCGCTGACGGCCTCGTCACCGTTGAAGCAATTCGTGAAGGTCTTGGTGCCGTGATTAGTGTCGGGTGAAAGAGCGTTATCCTCCCAGAGGGCGACCTTTACCCACTTCCCCGTGGCATTCTGCTGCGTGCAGTCCTTGAAGCGAACCTCGCTGTAGCTCTCATCTTCCCAGCGGCTCGACTCGAATCCGGCACCAGCACTTGTGATATAGCTCTGCCAGTTCGCAGACGCGCTGGGTGCCAGGGCGAGAAGAAGTGCGGAAGCCATGCCGGCGGTGGTGGCTATTCGATGTACATTGAACATGAGGTCCCCTCCTGATGCAGCACAAAGCGTGCACACCATGGCCGGGGTGCACGGCATACTTTGGCAACGATCAAGTAAACGGTATGGGGTTGATGATCATACGTCAATCACAAGTTGTTTACCGTTTGCAGGAACGCGAAAACGGACTTTCAGGACTTCCTGATTCGCATACGCCCGTAATGCCCTGGACGAGTCGCTTGTGCAGGCAGGCTACTCCAGCGAGTCCGAGAATGGCCAGGCATTTACCGGGCGTACGCCTTGTCGGCTTGCCAGTGGCCCGTAGGCACCGCCGACGACGGACAGCTGGCACTGGTCGCGATCGCCGCAGCGCCCCGGACGCGGTCCTGATGGACCCGAGGATGCCCCGGAGGGACGGTATCGAGGCCACCCGCGTCATCACCGCCCAATACCCGGACACGCACGTCGTCGTGCTCACCGTCTACAGCAACGACGAGTCCGGCGATGTCGCCGAGCGCACCGGAGCCGGGGCCGCCCTTGGACCGGCACCGGTAGCGGCCGCTGAACAGGTCAGTCACCCCAGTTCCCCACGGACGACCTGGTCGCGGATCGCGGCCACAACTCCGCCATGACGCGGGCGCCTTCGAGTGATCCGGCGAGCGGGTCCTCGCGCCTTTCCAGAGGCCGGTGACGGGGTGCCCCGAGCGGGTCGGTCGGGCGACAGGTGCTCACGCCTGCTTCGCGTCGAGGACGGTTGGCCGGACGTCCCAGGGCGGAGTCACGACGTGACCCTTGGAGCTGTCCGGGACATGTCCGGGACAGGCCGGGCCCGGGTCGAACGTGGCGTTCCGCCCTACGGTCCTTGGCCATGGACACCACACGGAGAACAATCCTGCGCGGAATGGCGGCGGCCCCGGTGGCAGCGGCGGTGGGCGGCCTGGCCGTCCCCGGCGAGGCCGCGGCGGCGGAACGGTACAGGCTCACGGGACGCGCCGCTCCCACGTGGGGGTCGGCGTACAGCTACCGGAGAGCCGTCAACGGCCTCAGCTCCTTACTCGGCGGGCCGGTCTCCCTCGGCGAGGTCCTGACGAGGACCCCGGCCCTGAAGGCGGACCGAGTCACCCGGTGGCCGGAGGACCAGGACGACGGGACCAAGCCCCGGCCCGACAAGGAACCGGAAGAACTGCTGTACGCGTTCCGCTGGGCGAATGCCGACTTCGTCGACAAGAACTGGCGGCCCCAGGGCATCACCACCAACTACGACGCGAACGGCTCGGCGCCCGCGACGCTGCTGGTGTCCTGGTACGGCAGGCTCGCCGCCAAGAGACAGGGCGCGCGGATCAGCGTCGTCAACTGGAACGCCGCGGGCGACCCGACGTGCCAGCACGTGCTGCTCGTGGAGCCGTACGGGCTCCGCGACGACGGGGGAGAGCGGTACGACTTCCGCGAGTCGGACCTGCACGCGGGCGGCATCGCCTGGTACGGCAACAAGCTGTACGTCGCGGACAGCACGGTCGGGACGACCGGCTTACGGGTCTAAGACCTCGACCGGATCTTCAAGGTGACCAAGGGCCCCGGGCTCGGCCGCCAGGCGGACGGTACGTTTCACGCGCACGAGTACGACTACGTCCTGCCTCAGTGCTACCCCTACGACGCCACCGGCAGCGCGACGCGAGGGTTCACGTTCTCGCAGGTCTCGCTGGACCGCACGAGGCGTCGGCCCGCGCTGCTGGTGAGCGAGTACCGGGCGGGCGGGAGCTGCCGGCTGGCGCGATGGGAACTCAGGAGCGAGAACAGTGGCTACCTGAACAGCACCCGATCCTCCTGGCAAGCCGCCGCGAACCGAGAAGTCCGGGTGCAGGGCGCGGTCAGGGCGGCCAACGGCAGGTACTACTTCTCGTCGAGCCGCGGTACGAAGCAGCCGGGACAGCTCAGGTCGTGGCGAGAGGGGGCGGCCAGGGGAAGGCGCGAGTCGTACCTCAACATCGGCTGCGAAGACCTGAGTTACAGCCGGATCAACGGCCGGGCTGCACTGTGGACCCTTGGCGAATACGCGAACGACCACGAGAGCGACAGCCCTGTTGACCTCGACCGCAGGGCTCCGTTCAGCCGCTATGTGTACGTCGTGAAGCCGTAGGAGGTGCCGGCTCGTCCTCTTCTCTCCTCCCATCGACCTTGGACACGACCGACTTCCTGCGCGCCGCGTCCCCTGGTGGTCAGCGCGCGGCCGTGGAAGTCAGGGCGCGCGGCCGCAGCGTCGGCTGGGAGGAGTCCGGTCGCGCCAGACGGCCAGGGCACGGGGCGAGCCGGACACACTGTGCCGCGACCGTCCCCGCCGCCGCTGAATGCACAGCGGTGAGATCCGGTGTTGTGCCGCGCGGCGCCAGCCGCGGCGTCGAGGTGATGTCCACGCTCGTGGGCCTGTACGCCGAGCGGCGCGATCTCCACGCGGCGGAGCGCCTTGCTCAGCAGGCCATTGACACGGCCGGCCGGTTGAACGACCGCCGAGCCGTCGGCGCGGCGTACTGGAACGCGGGCCTTGTCGCCCACCGCAACGGCCACTACGAGGAGGCCGCGCCGCTGGTGGAGCGCGCGTTGGCCATGTACGCGGAAGGCGACAACGAACGCGCCGTCGCACGTCTTCAGACCGCTTACGCGGCCGTACGTCCTCAAGGACCGAGCCAACGCGGACCTGAACCTTGGGGACTTGAAGGGCGTCGAGGTCTGTGGGCGTATCGGCAAAACCTGATGAAATCGGGGCACAGGCATCTTCCCGTTGCGGAGACAATGCCGGATCGACCACGGCATTGACATTTCCGTATCGCGGTCAGCGGCAGGCAGGGAACTCCGGCGTTATTTGGAAGATGGTCAAAGCATTTCGTCTTGACTGGCTCTTGTCAATGCGCTGAGTCATGGACGGGTTCGCGGGGCGGTCCGGGATGGCGGCGCCGCCGGAAAACCCTGCGGTTCCGGTGGGCCGCGGCCCGTAAGATGCCCGCATGGCTAAGGCACCTGTTCTCACTCCCCAGGCGGAGGATTTCCCGCGCTGGTACCAGGATCTGCTCAACAAGGCAGAGCTGGCCGACAACGGTCCTGTGCGCGGCACCATGGTCATCAGGCCCTATGGCTTCAGCCTCTGGGAGCACATGCAGCAGGAGATGGACGCCCGGATCAAGCGAGCCGGCGCCCAGAACGCCTACTTCCCCATGTTCATCCCGCAGTCGTACCTGACGCGGGAGGCGGAACACGTCGAGGGCTTCGCTCCCGAGCTGGCGGTGGTCACACACGGCGGCGGCAAGCAGTTGGAGGAGCCGGTCGTCGTCCGGCCCACGTCCGAGACCATCGTCAACGAGTACTTCTCCAAGTGGATCCAGAGCTACCGGGACCTCCCGTTGCTCATCAACCAGTGGGCGAACGTGGTCCGCTGGGAGAAGCGGCCGAGGGCCTTCCTGCGTACCACCGAGTTCCTCTGGCAGGAAGGGCACACCGCCCACGCCACCTACGAGGAGGCGCGCGACTACGCTGCGATGATCCAGCGCGACGTCTACCAGAGCTTCCTGGAAGACGTGCTCGCCATCTCCGCACTGCCCGGGCGGAAGACTCCGAGCGAGCGGTTCGCCGGAGCCGTCAACACCCTGACGCTCGAAGGCATGATGGGTGACGGCAAGGCGCTTCAGCTCACCACCAGCCATGAGCTGGGTCAGAACTTCGCCAAGGCGTTCAACACCGATTATCTGACGGACGCCGGCGGTCGTGAGCACGTCTGGCAGACGTCATGGGGCAGCACCACCAGGCTGGTCGGTGGCCTCATCATGGTGCACGGAGACGACAACGGCATGCGGGTGCCCCCACGCCTCGCCCCCCTCCAGATCGTCGTCATGGCGGTCAAGGACGACGAGACCACTGTGGCCAGGGTGCGGGAGATCGGCAGGGAGCTGGAGGCCGCCGGAGTGCGCGTCCAGACGGACGACCGCGTCGACGTGGCCTTCGGGCGCCGTGCCGTGGACTGGGAGCTCAAGGGCGTGCCGCTGCGCCTGGAGATCGGACCTCGCGATCTCGCGGCCGGCACCGGCATGCTGGTCCGCCGGATCGCCGGCGGCAAGTCCCCGATCGCGTTGAACACGCTGGTCTCCGAGGTGCCGAAGCTTCTCGAAGAGGACCAGGCGCTGTTGCTGCGTCAGTCCCAGGAGCGCCGCGAGTCCCGCACCGTGGACGTCAACTCCCTCGACGAAGCGGTGGAGGTGGCGGCTGACGGATGGGCCCGGATGCCGTGGGTCAAGCTCGGCCCCGAAGGCGAGACCGCTCTCGGCGAGCGGGGCGTCACCGTCAGGTGCCTCATCGCGGAGGATGGTTCGGTCCCGGCCTCGGACGACGCTCCCGGCACCCTCGCCGTCATGGCCCGCGCCTACTGACCGCCCGGTTCCGGTACACGCCGCAGCGGCTGCCACGGACGGAAGTCCCCTGCACCACCTGCACGGAGGTGTCCGCTCGCCACCGTGGTGATCACCCGCCTGGAACCCGCGTCGCGCCGTCCTGTGCTCCTTACCGACGGAGGGCTTCTCGCATGACCACTTCGTTCGTCCGCCCGGAACCGCCGTACTACGCAGTGATCATCACCACCCGGCCGACTGCGGATCTCGAAGGCTACGCGGCGATGAGCGAGCGCATGGCCGAACTCGGTGAAGCGCAGCCCGGCTATCTCGGCCGCGAGTCGCTGACGGACGAGGACGGCCGGGACCTCGTCGTCATCTACTACGCGGACGAGGCATCGATAGCGGCATGGAAGGCCCAGCCCGAACACCTGGAAGCGCAGCGGCTCGGACGTGAACGCTGGTACTCCTCGTACAGCGTGGAAGTCGCGCGGGTGGAACGCGCCTACACCTTCAGCCGCGACTGAGGGAGGGAATCCCGGGGAGGGATCCCCTCCCTCGCCTCCGCTGTCAATCGGGGTGATTTCTAGTTGGCTTCCGGTTCGGCGTACGTGAAGTCGTACGGGGCCCAGTCGGTGACCCGGCGGTACCCGAGGCGCTGGTAGAGGGCGTTGCTGGTGGGATTGGCCGCGTTCGTGTACAGCACGACCTCCGTGGCGCCCGCGGCGAGCGCGGCCCGGCTCACCTCGGCGGTCACGGCAGCCGCGTAGCCGCGGCCGCGGAGAGGGGCCGGGGTGTAGACGGGGTCCACCCGGACCATCCCGGCGACCAGTGGGTTCACGCCCGCCATGGAGACGGGGGTGCCGTCCGGGGTCTCCCAGAAGGTGTAGCGCTTCTCGGCGAAGCGGGTGCCGGCCCAGGAGTCGGCGTCGATGGTGACGGTCTCCCCGAGGTCCACGGCGAGTTCACGGCACCAGCGCATGAGGTGCTCGTGGTCCTGCTCGCCCACGATCCGGCCGTGGCCCTCCGGGTACGGCTCGGGCGGGGTGAGCGTGTCGAGGCGGTACAGGTGCATCCGCACGCGGAGTGCGGGCGTCGCGCCGGTGTGCCGCTGCCAGGCCTCGGCGAACGCGGTGGCGGTGTCGTGGTCCGCGGTGACGCCGGAGAGCGTGTGGCCGAGACCGGTCAGACGGGCGGCGAGGGCGTCGGCCCGCTCGGGGGAGAGCGGGGTGAGGGTCAGTCGGCGGGTCGGAGGGCGGTAGAAGATCGCCTGGGTCTCGCCCTCCGACTCCAGCCGGCCGAAGAGGACGCTTCCGGGGTCGTACGTACCCGGACGGGTTCGCCACTTCTCCATCACGGTGAGCGGCGTGTTGTGCAGCACGGGCCGCGAGCGGAGGAAGTCTCCGGCCTGGGTGAGAAAGTCATCGATGTCTTCGGTGAGGTGCCAGGCATCCGAGCGCATGCTTCATGATCCCGCATGCACGCCAAGCCTGGGAGCCGATTCCCGAAGAGCGCAGGCGATGCCGGTGAAGGTGAGGAAGTGTTCCCTCGCGGGCGACCCGGTGCCGAACGCCGCGTGCCGATAACGATCGCCGCAGGTGGGCGCGGGACCGGCGCTAGGCTCGACTTCCCGGACTCTCACGAAACCAGTGGGCGCGGCCGTGCCCCGGAGCAGATCTGATAGCCGAGGGAGGAACCTCGGCCGAGGAGACCCTCGGCGCGAGAGCGCCGAACTGGAGCGCCTCGATCGGACCGCAAGTGAACGGGAGCGCCTCGATCGGACCGCAAGTGAACTGGAGACGGCCGGGCCGACCGAGGTGGAGCGGTTGCGCATTCGTCAGGAGGCGTGGTGGCAGGCCTCGTATCGAGGCTGTGGGAGGCCGCTCTCCTCCTCCGGGAACTCCTCGGCAACGGGCTGGGACCTCATCGCTTCCCGTGCGCCGTTCTGACCCGCTCAACCGCCGAGGCCAGGCCAGTCGCCACGATGGAGGCGAGGTGACGCGCTTCCTTCCTGGAGCCGACCGAGTTGTACAGGCCGCCGGCGTCAACGGTTCCGCCGGCCTTCGCCGACTGAGTGTCCCGGAAATCGGGGAACACGCTGCACGGCCGCGGACATTCGGGAATCCTAGGTGGCCGTGACCGAAAATTTGAGCGAAACAACTCCGGACAGTGAGGTCAGGGCACTTCTCCGGGTCCTGGACGGACAGCGGCGCCACGTCCTAGGCATCCTCGACGGGCTGGACGCGAAGGATCTGCGCCGGCCCGTGCTGCCATCCGGATGGCACTGCCTGGGACTGGTTCAGCACCTCGCGCTGGATGTGGAGCGGTTCTGGTTTCGCGCCGTCGTCGCCGGGGACGAGGAGGTCATCCGCGGTCTGACGAGCGGTGACGAAGCGTGGAGGGTGGCCCCGGAGGTGTCGGCCATCGACGTGCTCGACCGATACCGGCAGGAGACAGAACTCGCCGATGCCGTGATCACCGGTACACCTGCCGACGCCGCGTTGGCCTGGTGGCCCCACGACCTGTTCGGTGAACCACACCTGCACACCCTGCGCGACGTCCTGCTGCACGTCATCACCGAGACCGCCTGCCACGCCGGCCACCTCGACGCAGCCCGAGAGCTCATCGACGGCCGCCGCTGGCTGGTCCTGACCTAGCACTGCGGCCGACTTCGCGATCCTCGCGCCGATTCCGCCTGCGAAACAACAATGGCCGCCGCGTGACTCATCAAGGGTTGTGTGGACTCATGCAGATCGCTCGGCGGCCGCGAGCTGTGGCAGGGGCCCCGGCCGCCGGCACGTGCTGTTCGACCAAGCCACGGCCCGGATCGCCGGCCGCTTCCGCAGGGTGGAGTCCCGAGCCATACAGCGACTGCTGCGAAGTGCCCGCTGGGGCACACCCAGGTCGGCGTTCTTCTCGCCTACGGCTCCAGCAAGGTGCGGGCACTGATCGACCGCCGGTCCGGCGCCCACGGCCCGCTGCCGCTCCGCTGCCCGGACCCTCCCTCGGCGTGGCGTCGCCCGTGCCAGGCCGGACCCACCCCGGAGACGAGTTCAGCGATCACCCCGGCCGGCGTAGCGGTGAGGTCCGGCCTTTCACGGACGTCCAGTCGACAGAATTCGAGTTGGCTGCTGAGCGTCAACCGATCCCGGTGCGGCTCAGTTGGCCACGTCCATGCGTTGTGTGCCGATGACCGACAGCAGCCGCAGCGCCTGCTCGGAGGGCGATCCCGGTGCCGCGGTGTAGATCACGACCTGCTGGTCCCGGTCGGTGACGTCGAGGACGTCACAGTTGACGGTGACCGGACCGACCAGTGGGTGCTGAAAGGTCTTGCAGAGGGTGGGCTCGGCGCACACGTCGTGGGAGGTCCAGAGCCGGGTGAACTCCTCGCTGCCGGCGAGAAGGTCACCCACCAGCTCGTTCATCTCGGGATCGTCGGGATAACGGGCGGCGGCGGCGCGCAGGCGCTGCGCCGAGTTGCGGGCGAAGGCGTCCGCGTCCGACACCCCGTACAACCGCCTCCCTTGCGGGTGCGGCCCGAGGAACACACGGCGCACCAGGTTGCGGTCACGCCGCGGCAGGGCTGAGAAGTCCTCCATCAGGGCGGCCGCCAGATCGTTCCAGGCGAGCACCTCGAACATCGCGGACGTCACCATCGCGGCGGCCTGGGGCAGTCGGCGCAGCAGATCGACAATGCTCGTGCGCACCTCGCGCGAGGGGCCACGCGGCGGGCCCAGCGGTGCGCCGGCGAGGTGGTGGAGATGGGTGCGCTCGGCGTCCGACAGGCGCAGGGCCCGTGCCAGCTGGGCCAGCACCTCACGTGACGGGCGCGGGCCGCGGGACTGTTCCAGCCGCGTGTAGTACTCGGTCGAGATGAACGCCAGCTGCGCCACCTCCTCGCGGCGCAACCCCGGGGTGCGGCGGCGCGGCCCGGTGGGCAGGCCCACGTCGGCCGGGGCGATCCGCTCACGCCGGCTGCGCAGGAAGGCCGCCAGTTCTCGTCTGTCCACACCCACAGTGTGCGCCGGGGCCGCGACACCGATCCAGGTACCGACGGTGCCTGGATCGGCGTCGCGAACGGTCGCAGGCTCGCTGCCATGGACAACACACCCATCACCGACCCCTCCGCTCCCACCGCCGGGGGCCTGCTGGCCGGCAAGGTCGCCTTCATCACCGGTGCCGGACGCGGTATCGGCGCCGCCGCGGCGCGACTGTTCGCCCGGGAGGGCGCCCGTGTTCTGCTCGCAGCCCGGACAGAGGCACAGTTGAAGGCGGTGACCGAGGAAGTCCGGGCGGCGGGCGGCGCGGCGGACTACGTGGTTTGCGATCTGGCCGACGCGGTCAGCGTGCGCGCCGCCGTCGACCGGACCGTGGACCTGTACGGCCGGCTCGACGTCGCGTTCAACAACGGCGCGACGATCCAGACCCCGGGCCCTATGGATCAGCTGTCGGACACTGACTTCGACCACCTCTACACCGTGAACCTCAAGAGCGTCTGGCTGGCCATGGTCGCCCAGATCGCCGCCATCCGCGCCACCGCCGGGACGGGCGCCATCGTCAACAACTCGTCCGTCGGCAGCCTGAGGGGCAACCCCGAACTCCCCGCGTACGGCGCCATGAAGCGAGCCGTCAACAGCCTCACCGAATCAGCCGCGGTCACCTACGGCCCCGAAGGCATCCGCGTCAACGCCATCGCCCCTGGCCACACAGCTACCGAGATGATCCGCACCTGGGAGGCGGACTCGCCCGGTCTCGTCGAGCGGCTCAAGGCACTCACCCCACTGCGCCGCGCGGCCGACCCCGAGGAAATCGCCCAGGCCGCCGCCTGGCTGCTCAGCGACCGCTCCTCCTACGTGACCGGCACGATCCTGCGAGTCGACGGCGGCGCCCGAGCCTGAGCCGACGACGCCACCGCACCCTCGTCAGCCCTGACTCCGACGCTCGAAGGCGTTCTTCTACGGCTAACAAGATGACCGCGTCCTGGCCGTCCGTCCCGGCGCACCGCGCGCCGCCCGCTTGCCCCGCGGGTGGGCGGCCACGCCCAGCGAACCGGTCGACCACGCCCGCATCGGTCGCCGCGTCGTGCGCCGCCGCGCGAAGGGCATGGCTACGCCGGCGCCCTACGCGCAAGCCCAGAAAGTCGCGGAAGCGCACCCGGGAGATCCGAGAGCAGAGCCGGGCCACCGGCACGCGGTACACCGAGGCGATGCGGACGAACGACCGCACCCGAGCCGGCGGCCAGCAGTTGCCGCCGCGACTCACCCCACCCGTACGCTGCTGTTGCCCCTGTTCCAGGAAGCCTTGGTCGGCTGTACGAACTGGACGGGCTGCTGCTGAGCCTCCGAAGGGACATGGTCCTGGACCATGAGGGGGTGCTGATGGGTTACCGGGGCAGCGGGGCTGTGCCGATCCCCGGCGCGCCGATCGAGGACGTCGAAGAGGCGTACTGGCGGGTGCGCGACGCGATGCCCGAGGGGACGGAGGAGTTCGCGGACGGGATGGTGGAGGAGCACCCGCCCCACGCCCAACGTGCTGCTGCTAATCGGGCCCGACGGTGGGAAGGTGGTGTACCTGACCACCATTGAGGTGGCCGTAGCGGACCTCGCGCTGCTCGCCGAATTCGCCGACGCACTCGACCGCGCGGCCGGCCCCCGTCCCGGCGCGGAGTTCGAGGCCGCTCACGGACGAGCCACCGTCGCCCGCTGGGTGCGGCAGGCGCTTTCGCCGGTACTGCAGTCTCCCTTCGAGGGCCCGCGCGGTGCCGCCGACCACGAGACGCTGTCCAACGTGCTCCGGTACGCCGAGGGCTGGGAGAGCTTCGAGGTGGACCAGGACGAGGAGCAGGCGGCCGACCGCGTGTTGGTGAGCATGATGCGCGCGGCAGGGTGGGTCTGACGGGTCGCCCATGCCGGGGCAGTCGTGAAGTCCTCCCCGCCGGGCCCGGCGGGGAGGACTGCCGTCCGTTCGTCGGCGCCGCGCCGAGCTGGACTTCGGGCTCGCCGGCATCGCGGGCGGCTCCGGCCCCTGCCGCGCCGTCTCCGATTCGGCTGCCGGGCTGTCTGGTTCCGGGCCGGGCACCCGCCCGGGAGTTCTACGGTGCTCCGATGAGCAACGAGGTGCCCCCCGAACGAATTTCAGTGACCGGGACCGCGACCCGCGATCAGTGTGCAGAACGTACCCGGCCAAGGGTCTCACGCTTGGCAACGGCGCTGTGTGAACGTGACGGCACCCGCCGATGCCGCGGTGATGAGGCCGATGGCCAGCCACTGGAGCGTTGAGAGCTGTTCGTGGAGAAGCAGGAGGCCGGCAAGGCCAGCCGCGACGGGCTCCAGACTTTGCAACACGCCTACCACTCGAACCGGCAACCGGCGAAGTGCGGTCAGCTCCAGGGAGTAGGGCAGGGCCGCTGACAAGAGGGCCACCAGGAGCCCGACCTTCAGGGCGTGGGGTTGCACCAGTCGGTCGCCGCTCTGGCCCACCGCGAAGGGCAGCGTCAGAAGCGCCGCCCAGAGCACAGCCAGCGCCAACGGTTGGCCTCCGGACATGCGGGCGCCGGCTCCCTGACTCAGTAATAGATATCCGCCCATAGACACCGCCGATGCCAGGGCGAAGGCCAGACCTGTCATGGATAGGGGGTCCGAGGAGGATGATCCGGGGAGCATGAAGCATGCGATCCCCGTCGCCGCAAGCAGGCCCCAGACGGCGTCACGCGCACGGTGAGAGGTCACCAGGGACACTGCCAGCGGACCTGTCAGCTGAATCGTCATGGCTACGCCCAGTGGCATGCGCTCCAGTGCCAGGTAGACGAGGTTCATACCGGCGATCGCCGTGCCGAAGGCGAGGATCAGCAGGCGACTGTGTCGGTCAGCGGGCAGACGACGCGGGCGCCACAGCATCAGGAGGAGTCCAGCAGCGAGCAACAGCCGCAGTCCGACAGCTCCCATGGGACCCCCGACGGTGCCGATCAGTTGCTTGCCGAGCGCCTGGCCGGTTTGAACGCTGATGACGCTGCCCAGTACCAGGAACGGTGCCGGGAGGGGAGGACGGCGTCGGCGGCCTGCCGCGGTGATCTCCTGCTCAGCAGTCGGTTTCCCAGGCAGGGAACGTGTCCTGCTCACACCTGATGCCCCTTCGCGTCGGCGAACACGCCGCAATGCGTGCCTGAAGTCTGATCGGGTCCCGCGACGACCAGCCGTGGCATGGATGCCCGGATGGGCTTGTGCCATACCCGCAGCAGACCGCGGACGCAGCGCGTGTACAGATGGTTCCGTCGGAGACGGAATGGCGGCGGGAGATCACGTCTTCGGACGGCCCCACAGGCCAGCCGCACGCAGGGCACGCCGATTCTGGTGACAGCGGCAGCTCAGGCCCTGAATCTGTCGCCGTCCGCCGTCTCGCAACAGCTCAGGCAACTTGCGCGTCAGGCCGGCCAGAGCCTGGTCGCGGACGGATTGAGGGCGCTCAGGGCGCGGGCGGCGCAGGAAGCCCTGGCGCGCCCGCGTTGAGCAGGGGCTACTGGGCCGAGAGGTTGTCCATGCCCGCCATGTCGGCCGCTGAGGGGTACGCGCCGCTCGCGTCGTGTGTCTCCTGTCCTGTGAGGGCTGGTGTGAAGACGCATACGTTGCGTACTTCCGTGAGCGCCCGGAAGGTGTGCGGGTCGTGACGGTCGAGGACGTAGAGGGTCCCGGGGCCCAGCCGGTGGACTTCCTTCGTCTCCTCGTTGATCAACTCGGCTTGACCGGAGACGCAGTAGACGGCTTCGATGTGGTTCACGTAGTGCATGTAGGTCTCGGTGCCCGCCTCCATGACGGTGTCATGGAGGGAGTAGCCGACTCCGTCGGCGGCCAGGAGGAGGCGCCGGCTGCGCCATCCCGGCCCGCTGACGTCCCGGTCGGTTCCGTCGACGTTCTCGAGTGATGTCACTAGCAATGTTCCTCCTGATGCTGCTGAAGGCGGGGGCTGGTCACTGGGACGCTGCGTGCCGCGGCACGATGTGGAACTCCCGGTCGGCCAGATAGTGAGGCCGCTCTTTCGGTGCGTAATAGGGCGCCCTGAGTTTGTTCTCGATGCTGTTGTAGACGATGAATATGTTGGACCGCGGGAAAGGCGTTATGTTTCCGTTCGACCCGTGCAGTATGTTGCAGTCGAACAAAACGCCCGATCCGGCGAGGCCGGTCACCTGCCTTATACCTTTCTCTCGGGCCATGCTCGTCAGTATCTCGTGGTCGACCGTTCCGATGGTGAGGCGCGCGGTCTTCAGGGAGGTCCGGTGATTTTCTGCGGGTGTCTCGCCGATTGACGGAACGAACGTCTTGTGGGATCCGGGGATCACCATGAGGGGCCCGTTGAACTCGTAGTTCTCGGTGAGTGAGATGGAGATGCTGAAAGCCCGCGGCAGCGGCATCCCATCCTCTGCATGCCACGTCTCGAAGTCGGAATGCCAGTCAAACTCCGCTCCTCCGAATGCCGGCTTGTAATTGACTCGGCTCTGGTGGATGTAAACGTCCGATCCGAGGATTTGGCGCGCCATGTCGGCCAGGCGGGGTGAGCGGATGATATCCGCAAACACCTCACTGACTTGGTGCGCCCGAAATATGGACCGGATGTCCTGTGAATGCGGCTCCCGGATCATCAACTCCGAGGCGAGCAGGTCCTGGGCGTGCTTGAGGCGGTCCAGTTCTTCGTGGCAGCGTCGTACCTGGTCCGCGGTGAGGAGCGAGTCGACTTGGAGGAAGCCGTTCTGCTCGTAGAAGGCGAGGTTTTCGCTGCTGAGAGGCCCGTCCTGCGTGCCCCAGACGACTGGTTCCTCCCGCTGCCGTGAGGGAATCTTCTCCGGTACCCGAGTGAGATACCTGTCCACGGCAGGTGCCTGGATCGAGGTCATGGTGTCCTCCTGATGGGGATTCCGGTGTTTCGGTGTCGTCGGTGCGGTATCCGCCCCGGCGTCAAGCGGCCAGGCCTGAGCGTTCGAGGGTCGCGCCGACCGCTTCGTCGAGGATCGTCAACCCCCTCGCGAGTTCGTCGTCGGCGATCGTCAGCGGAGGAAGGAGTTTGACGGCCTCGTCGTGCAAGCCCGCGGTCTCCACCAACAGCCCGAGTTCGTAAGCGGTCGCGCCCACCTGGCGCGCCATCGCCGGCTCGTCGAAGGGCAGTGCCCATACCAGGCCCCTGCCCCGGGGCTCCCGCAGACCGTGCCTACGGGCGGTCTCCCGCAGACTCTGGCCGACCCACTGGGCCCTTTGTGCGGTCCGGGAGGCCTGGCTGTGATCTGACCAGAACAGTTCCAGCGTGCGGGCTGCCGTGACGAAGGCCGGGTTGCAGCCACGGAACGTCCCGTTGTGTTCGCCCGGCTTCCAGGCGTCCAATGTGGGCCTCATCAGAGTGAGCGCCATGGGAAGTCCGTAACCGCTGATCGACTTGGACAGGCAGATGATGTCCGGGAGGATGCCTGCCTCTTCGAAGGAGAAGAAGGGACCGGTGCGTCCGCAGCCCATCTGCACGTCGTCGACCACGAGCAGGACGTCGTGCTGTGCGGTCCACCGGGCCAGTTCGCGCAGCCATACGGGTCGGGCCACGTTCACCCCGCCCTCGCCCTGAACGGTTTCCACGACGACGGCCGCCGGAGGCTCGCCTTGGGCGTCCAGGGCCTGTTCGAGGCGGGCCACGGCGGAGGCGTCGTCGTCCCGTGGGTCGTCATAGGGCAGCGGCGCGGTATGGGGGAGCGGCACGCCCGCGCCGGCGCGCTTGGCCGGGTTCGCGGTGACGGCCAGCGAGCCGAGTGTCATCCCGTGGAAGGCCCGATCGAAGTAGGCCACGGTACGGCGGCCGGTGACCTTGCGGGCGAGTTTCAGCGCAGCCTCGACGGCGTTGGTGCCGCTGGGACCTGGAAACTGCACCCGGTGGTCGAGGCCGCGTGGATGCAGGATCAGTTCGCGAAACCGCTCAAGGAAGGCACCTTTGGCGGCGGTGTGCATATCCAGTCCGTGGGTGATGCCGTCTCGGCCCAGGTAGTCGAGCAGCGCCTTCTTCAGCTCAGGGTGGTTGTGGCCGTAGTTGAGGGCTCCGGCACCGGCGAAGAAGTCGAGCCAGGCGCGGCCGTTCTCGTCGTACAGGTGTGCGCCGCGCGCGGTGGTGAAGACAGCCGGCCAAGCCCGGCTGTAGCTGCGGACTTCTGATTCCATGGTCTCGAAAGTGAGCATGCTGCCCCCTGGAGGAGCCCGTGGATCGGCACGGGCGGGACGGGCGTGGACCGATCAGAGTGCGACGGCGTGCTGGCGGCGCTGGTAGAGCACCAGGGCCCGGGCGGTGGGGTCCTGCGCGGTCCACAGGACCCGGCCGATCAGCAGGGTGTGGTCGAGTGCGGTGGGCGCCTGGTCGAGCCGGCACACCACGGTGGCGGCCGTGCCCTCCAGGGCTGGGCAGCCCGCCTCGTCCCGGTAGGGAACGCCTTGGAAACGCTCCGCCGCCGGCAGCCGGGCGAAGCGGTGCATCAGGTCCCGCTGGTGCCAGCTGAGGATGTTGACCGCGAAGCCGCCGTGGGCAGAGACGTGCTGCACAGTGCGGCCGTTGCTGGCGAGCGAGACAAGCACCGAAGGCGGCTCGGTGGACAGTGAGAGCACCGCGTTGGCGGTGCAGCCGACCGGGCCGTCGGGACTGCCGGTGGTGACGACGGCGACGCCGGTGGCGAGCTGTGCCATGGCGGAGCAGAACTCCTCACGGTCGGGCAGCGCGGTGCGGGTAGGGGTGGCGGTCACGTCACCGGGTTCCTTCCGGTAGGGGCGCGGGGTGGGCGCCGGTGGCGGTCCGGTTCCCAGGGAGAGAGCAAGGCCCGGCGGGCGCGGCCGGGCGGGCCGTGTCCAGGGCGGCGAGTACAGCCGTGCGGTCCGTCTTGCCGTTGAGGTTGAGCGGCAGTTCCGGCAGGCGCAGCAGGGTGCGGGGCACCATGTAGGAGGGCAGCCGCCCGTGCAGGGCCTCGAACAGCGGCGCCGGCTCGGGAGCGTCCCCGGTGTAGACGGCCTCCAGGACGGGGGTGGACCGTTCGGTGCGGGCCACGACCACGGCGTCGGCGACACCGGGGCACGAGCGCAGGGCCTCCTCGACCTCCCCCAGTTCGACGCGGTAGCCACTGATCTTGACCTGGTTGTCAAGGCGGCCGAGGTGGACGAGGGCGCCGCCGCCGTCGCGGGCCACCCGGTCTCCGGTCCGGTACCAGTGGGAGCCGGTCAGCGGACCGCCCTCGTAGGGGCTGAGTCCCGTGTCCGGCTCGCCGGTGGCGAACCGCCCCGGGTCGTCCGCCGCGTCCAGGTAGCCGGGGAACCGCTGCGGGCCCCGTACGAGGAGTTCGCCCTGGTCGGCGGGGCGCATCCGCTCGTCGACGACGAGAGTCTCGGCGCCGGGATGGGCGGTGCCGATGGGCACGGTGCCGTTGGCGGTGTGCGGCCAGGCGGCCAGGTCGGCCGGCAGGCGGTAGCCGGTGCAGGTGACGGTCAGTTCGGTGGGGCCGTACAGATTCTCCAGACGGGCCGCGGGCGCGGCCTCGGCGAAGGCGCGGGCCTGCCGGAGGGTGAGGGGTTCGCCGGCGAAGGCCGCGTAGCGCAGCGTCGGCATGGAGTCCGGCCGCAGCCGGCGCAGCCGGGCCGCGAGCGAGACGACCGACGGCACGGAGAACCAGTGGGTCAGCCGGTGCCGCCGGACGAATCCGGCCGGGTCCATCAGGTCGTCCGCGCTGGGCACGACGAGGGCCGCGCCGGTGCTCCAGGCCACGAACATGTCGAACACGGAGGGGTCGAAGGTGAGGCCGAAGGTCTGCGAGAGACGGCTGTCCGGCCCGGCGCCGCTGCGTTCGACCGCGTGGTCGAGGTAGGCGTCGGTGTTGGCGTGCCGGATCACCACTCCCTTGGGCCGGCCGGTGGAGCCCGAGGTGAACAGGATGTAGGCGGTGTCGTGCGGGCCGGGGCCGGGCAGGCCGCGAAGGTCCGGTACTTCGTCCGGGTCCGTCGGGTCCGTCAGTGCGACCGGGAGGAGGGGCGCGGCCCGTCCCGCCGGTCCGGTGTCGCCGGTCGCGTCGGCCAGGACCAGTGCCGCGTCGGCCTGTCGTACGACGGTCTCGTTGCGGCCCGACGGAGCTGCCGGGTTGAGCGGCACCACCGCGGCACCGAGCCGTTGCACCGCCAGGTAGGCCGCGTAGGTGACGGGTGTCCGTGCCGTCAGCAGGGCGATGCGGCGGGGCGGGGGCGCGTCGGCGGTGAGCCGGGCGGCCAGGGATTCGGCGTGGGCACGCAGCCGCGCGTAGGTGAGTGTGGTGGTCCCGGCGACGAGCGCCGGGCGGTCCGGGTGGCGGGCGGCCGTGCGGGCGAAGCGGTCCCACAGGGTGAGCGTGGATGTCGGCACCGCGATCAGCTCCCCTGCCCGGCGTGTGACGAGAGGTTGGTGAGCGCCGTGGGCATGCCGTAGCCGTGGGCGGCGTGCAGCGGCGAGGCCGCCGCCTCGAGTTCCGCGAGGGCGGTGAACGCGCCGGTGACCAGGGACGGCCGGGGGCGGCCCCGGCGGGCCGAGTTGGCGGCGAAGCGGAGCAGGCGGGGCAGTTCGCGCCACTTCGCGGTGGTGGCGTCGACGGCCCGGCGTTCCTCGGGCGACAGCGCCCCGTCCGCCGCCAGCAGGTGCGCGTCGCGGAACACGTGGTGCTGCGCTGCCGCCCAGACGTCCTCCAGCACGCCCCGCTCGCCGTCGCCCCGCAGGTCGGCCAGCACCAGCCGGGCGGTCTCCTCCAGCGCGGCGGCCCCGGTCAGCCAGGGCCCGCCGGGCAGGTGCTCCGCGGTCGTCCCCTGTTCCTCGGCCAGCCACTGGTACGTCTCGTGCGCCGGCGTGGGGACGGGGAAGCCGAAGGCAAGAGCGTTGCGCGCGCGGTGCACCTCCGACAGGCCCCGGGGGAAGGCCAGCAGGGCCGTCAGCTCGGCCCCGGACAGCTCTCCGGCGAACGGCTCCTGGTGCCCGCCGCCGCTGAACAGGGCGGTGAAGCCGTCCACCACGTGCCATCCCCCGTCGGGCGTACGGCCGTCCACGAGGATCAGGTGGGGCGCGTGGGCGTCCGCCGCGCCGGACAGCCAGGGCAGCGCGCCGCTGTCGGCGACCGCCAGCACCCGGCCGTGCCCGGCCAGTTCGGCGGCGATGCCGGTGAGGGCCGCCTCGGCGTCGGAGGCGCCCCGGTACGCGAGCCTGCGCCCGCCGGGCAGGTCGTTCAGGGCGCGGTCGTGGTGCGAGAAGCGGCCGGTGGCCGGGTCGACCGCGAGCCGTACGGAGCGGGCGGTCAGATCGGCGCGGGCGGGGGCCCGCGCGGCCAGGTAGCCGGCGAGGTTCTCCGTGTAGCAGCTCAGCCCCCGGCTGGTGGGGCGGGTGACATCGGTACGCATCGGGTCCTCCGCAGGACGGGCGTGGTGGTCAGGACGTTCGCGGCGCCGGGTCCGGGCGGCCGCCGGAGACGTCCGCCGGGTGCGCGGGGTGTGCCTCGGGCGGCCCGAAGGCGCAGGCCAGGGCGACCGGTTCGGCGCCGGCCGCGTCCTGCCAGGGCGGTCGTCGCCAGTGCAGTGCCCCCCAGGTGCCGGTCCGGCCGCCCGGGCCGGCGCGCACCCGCCAGGGCGCGCCGGACAGGCCGGTGCCGCGCGCCTTCACGCACGCCTCCTGGACGGTCCAGATGCGGGCGAAGGCGAGAGCGGCCCGCTCGGGCGGCAGGTTCGCCAGACGTGCCGCCGTTCCGGGTGCGCAGCAGCGGCGCAGAAGGGCGGCCGAGGGCGGCCGGGGCACCTGGGCGTCGACGCCGACGTCCAGTCCGGTGGCCACGGCGGCGGCCGCGTACGGGCCGCTGTGCGAGATGCTCACATGGGTGTCCGGGCAACCGGACAGCCGGGGGCGGCCGGCCGGCTCGGGGACGACCGGGGCGCGGGCATCGCCCTCGCCGGCCACCCCGGCGAGCAGCAGCCGCAGCAGCGCCCGGCCGGCCAGGTGCTCGCGGGCCCGCCAGGCCGCCATGCCGGCGGCCGAGCGGTACTCCTCGGGGCGCAGCCGCCGTACGGCCGAGGGCGCCGCCAACACGGCGTCCGCGGGTGCCAGGGCGACGACGACGCCCGGAGCCGGTGCCCACAGGCGGGCCGCCGGGCCGGCCGGCCGGCACCGGGCGGAGGGCGCGGCGGCCGACGGGAGGGGGACGGTGTCAGGCAAGGGTGGTCTCCTGGTCCAGCAGGCTGAGCGAGCCGTTGGCCAGGTGCAGCCGGTCGTTGCCGTAGTTCAGCGAGGCGGACCGCAGATCGCGCAGGGCGCGCTCCAGGCCGAGCGGCTGGTGGCGCAGATAGCCGTGGCGCAGACCGACCAGCTCGATCAGTTCGTCCACGGCGGCCGGGCACTGCTCGGAGGCCGTCACCTTCAGGGCGTTGACGAGCAACTGCCAGGGGGCGCCGCCGCGTTCCCGCTCGGGCAGCGAGACGTACACGTCGGCGGCGTGGCTGAGCATGGCCTGCACGGTGTCGATGCGCTGGCGGGACCGGGACAGCCGGGTCAGCAGCAGCTCGCTCTTGAGGTCGCGGCGGCGGCGTTCCTCGGGGCTTCGCAGCAGCCGCAGGGTGCGGGAAAGGGCCCCGGCCGCGGTGCCCAGCCAGCAGGCGCTCCAGCCGAGGTGGGCCAGGGGCGCGAAGACGTCGACCATGACCCGGCGGAAGTCGCCGTGCCCGCCCACGACCTGGTCGTGCGGCACCGCTCCGGTGAAGCGCATCGGCACGCTGTGCGTTCCGCGCATGCCCAGCGGGTCCCAACCACCGAGGACCTGCGCATCCAGTTGTTCCCGCTCGGCGTAGACCAGGGACACCTGGCTGTCGGACGTGGCGCCGGGCGCGAGGACGGTGATCAGGTAGGCGTCGGCGTGGGCGCCGCCGGTGACGATCGGCGCCATCCGGTCCAGTTCGACGAGGTCGCCCGCGCGCCGGGTGTCCGTGCCGGAGCTGAGCAGGTGGCCGCCCTTGCCGGCCTCGGTGGTCACCGACCCCAGGTACAGGTCGCCCCGGGCGACGTCGGGCAGGACCCGCTCGCGCAGTTCCTCGGAGGCGTGGCGGACCAGCGCCGCGACCTGCTGGCCGTGCATGGCGAACACCATGGCGGCCGACATGTCGTGGCGGGCGATCAGCTGGGAGGCGCCCAGCAGGTCGGGCACCGTGCCGTCCAGGCCGCCGTAGCGGGCCGGGACCAGCAGCCCCAGGAATCCGGAGGTGCGCATCGCGGTCAGTGCGTCCAGCGGGAAGGCCGCCTTCTCGTCGCTCTCGGCGGCATGCCGCTCGACCGCGCGCAGCACGGGCGTCAGCCGCTCGGCGAGTGCCGCGCCGAGCGCTTTCACCGGGCGTCCTGGAGGGAGCCGGAGCGGGCGCTCTCCACGGCGGCCCACAGGCTGCCGGCGGTCTCGAAGTTGGCGTCCGTGAGCTGGTCGTCGGGGAGGGTCACCCCGCAGTTGTCCTCCAGGTCGAAGACGAGATCGATGGCCTGCATGGAGTTGAGCCCCAGGTCGCGCAGCCGGTCCTCGGGCCGCAGCTCCTGCTCGGGAGTGAGGTAGCGCAGGTGGGGGCGGAGGGTGTCGACGAAAGCCTGGTCCATGCTGGGTCTCCTGAGGGATGGGTGAGAAGTGCGTGCGGGAGGGGGCGGTCCTCGGGTGGTCCCGGGGAGCCGGCCGCTGGTCAGTCGCGGCGGACGAAGGTCAGCCGGTCGCTGCGCAACACCACGCCGTCCTCGGTGACGACCTCCAGCGGGGCCGGATGGCCGAGGAAGAGCGCGAGGCTGGCGTGCAGGCCGTAGGCGCCGGTGTTGGGTACGGCCAGCAGGTCGCCGGGGGCGACGGCGGGCAGCGGGTGCGAGCGCGCCCAGGTGTCGAGCGGGGTGCACAGCGGACCGCAGATCATGGCGGGGCCGGGGGACTCGGCGGGGTCCGCCGGGCCCGGGTCGCCGGTACCGGCGCCGGGTGCCGGGGTGCCGTCCGACCGGACCACGTCGGGGTGCAGCGGTGGCACCCGGCGCAGTCCGGCCATGCCGCCGAGGTGGTTGATGCCGGCGTCCAGCACCACGACCCGCTGTCCGTGGGAGTTCTTCACGTCCAGCACGCGGGTCAGCAGCCGCCCGCAGGTGGCCGTGAGGTAGCGGCCCGACTCGAAGGCCACCGTGGGCGCGTTCCGCCGCCAGCCGGGCAGGGCCACATCCAGCTCGCGCGTCAGGCGGTCGGCGAGCCCCGGGTAGGCGGGCAGGTCCCCGGCGCGCGCGTAGGGGGCGGCGAAACCGCCACCGAGGTCGATGGTGCGCAGCGGAACCGGGAGGACCCCGCGCAAGGTGCGGGCCACGCCGATCGCCTCCGCGAAGGAGTCAGCGAGCGCGTCCTCGTCGGCGATGTTGGTGGCCAGGTAGAGGTGGAGGCCGTCGATGCGGGCGTGTTCGCCGCCCGTGTACCGCTCGGGGTGGGCGGTGACGTCCTCGGCGTCGGCGCCGAACGCCGACGGGCCCCCGGTCATCCGCAGTCCGGCTCCGCGGCTGCCGCCGCCGGGGTTGACACGCAGCAGGTAGGTGACGTTCGTGCCGTGCCGGGCGGCGGCCCGGTCCAGCTGGGTGATGCCGTGCTCGGAGTCCACGGCGAAGTCGCGGACCCCCGCGCCCAGCGCCTTGTCCAGGTCCTCGTCGCGCTTGCCGGGGCCGGTGTAGAGGATGTCGCGGGGCGGCACCCCGGCCTCCAGCGCGGCGTCCAGCTCGCCGGGCGAGCTGACCTCGGCCCGGCAGCCCAGGGCGTACAGCGCGGACACCACGGCCGGGTGCGGGTTGGCCTTGAGCGAGTAGTACAGCTCACTCGGCCGCGGCAGCCAGGTCCGCAGCCGGGCGTGGGCGGAGCGCACCGCGGTCAGGTCGTAGTGGTACGCCGGTGTCGTGGTGCCGGGCGGGACGGGAGCGTCGGACGGGTGTGACGCCGGGGTGTCTCCGGTCACGGGCCCGCCGTGCGGCGCGATGTCAGTCACGGCCTGCCTCCGCGAGCCGCCCGGCCAGCACGGCCTTCGCGGTCTTGCCGTTGGCGTTGACAGGCAGCGCGTCGACCCCGTGGCAGATCCGGGGCACCTTGTAGTCCTCCAGGTGCTCGCGCAGCCGGGGCAGGACGGTGGCGGGGTCGGCCGTGCCGGCGACGACCAGGACCGCCTCGGGGCGGGTGCCGTCGGGCGGCAGGACGGCCGCGGTGTCCACGTCCGGCAGCCGGCGGGCGGCGGCCTCGACCTCGATGGCGCTCACCCGGAAGCCGTCCTGCTTGTAGATGTCGTCGCGCCGACCGGCGAAGTACAGCCGCCCGTCCTCGTCGGTCCAGCCGTAGTCGCCGGTGCGCAGTTCGGGTAAGAGCCCGTCGCGCCGGGGGAACCGGGCGGCGGTGAGTTCGGGGCGGCGCCAGTAGCCGGCCATCACGTTCGGTCCGCGGACGGTGATCTCGCCTACCTCGCCGGCCGGGAGCCGCCGCCCGGCCTCGTCCACCACGAACACCTCGGTGCCGGTCAGCGGCAGCCCGCAGCTGCCGGGGCGGATCGCGTCCTCGTCCGGTTCGGAGATGGTGAGCCGCTTGCACTCGGTGAGACCGAACATCAACTGCACGCGCAGTCCGGGCAGTTCCTCGCGCAGGGCGTGCGGGATGTCGGCGGGCAGCGCGGCGCCGGTGTTGGTGAGCAGCCGCAGTGGCGGACGTTCCGCGTCGGGTCGGCGGCGCAGCAGACGCACCAGTGCGGCGGAGACCGGCGGTACCGCCGGCAGCACGGTCGCCCGGCTGCGCACCAGGTTGGCCAGGAGCGCGGGGCCGGACTCGGTGGCCGATCCGAGCCATACGTGGCTGCCCGCGAGCGCGGACAGGAAGACCTGGTACAGGCCGTAGTCGAAGGAGAGCGGCAGCGGGCAGTAGACGACGTCGTCGGCGCGGTACGCCAACCGCTCGGCGATGGCGTGGACGGCGAACATCATCTGCTGGTGGGTGGAGACCACGGCCTTGGGCATCGCGGTGGTGCCCGAGGTGTAGATGAGGCACACCGGGTCGACGGGCAGCGGGCCGTCGGTGGCGGCGAGGCCGGTGCCGGAGGCGTCGGCGGTGACGTCGGCGTGGGCGGCCTCGGCCGGGCCCGTGGTGCCGGCCGCAGGTCCGGTCGGCGACAGGTCGTCCATGTCCTCGGGAGCCGCCACGGCGACGCCCGCCTCGCGCACGGCGTCCCGCGTGGCGGGTGACGCGGCGACGGCGAGGGCCGGCTCGCAGTCGGCGAGCACGTGGCGCAGGACGTCACCGCGGACCTGCTCGTGCAGGACGGAGAAGACGACGCCGAGCCGTGATGCCCCGAACAGCAGCGGCACCAGGACGGGACCGCTGTCACTGGTCACCACCAGCCGGTCGCCGCGCCGCAGTCCGCGGGCGCGCAGCGCCGCCGCGCAGCGGTGGGCGGCCTGGACCAGCTCGGCGCGGCTGAGGGTCACCTCGCCGCAGGTGACCGCCGGGGCGTCGGGACCGGCACCGGGGAGGTCGAGCAGTTCGTGCAGCACGGTGGCGTACGGGCGGGTGTTCACGCGTGCGCCACCTCCGCTCCGGCGGTGGTGCGCAGCACGAGGCCGACCAGGCCCTCGACGCTGCGCAGGACGGCCGCGTCGAGGTCTTCGGGCGCGAACTCCACGCCGTAGGCGTCCTCCAGCCGTTCCACCGTCTCCACCATCTGGAAGGAGGCGAAGCCCTCGAGTCGGCTCAGGTCGTCGGTGGCGGCGACGGCCTCGGGGGCGGCGCCCAGGACGTCGGCGACGCTGTGCACCACCGTCCGACGCACCTGTGCGGGCTCGTGGGACATGGCCTCTCCTGGGTGCTCGGTGGCCGCGCGCACGGCGGACTCGGCGTCCGCGCGCAGCAGTTCGGCGAGGGCGGGGTGGATCTGCGGAGGCACGGGACGGCCGCGCTGCACGCGGCGCGCGGCCAGGTAGCACTGGCCGGCCAGGGTGTCCCAGGCGGCGGCCCGGTCGGCGGCGGCGCTCGCGAGGGGAGATCCCGGCAGGTGGTGAGCGGCCCAGGCCGCGTGCAGCCGTCGTGACCGGCTCAGCAGCCAGGTCTCCAGCAGCAGGTCCGCGCACGCCCCCTGCTGGTCCGGGTGGTCGCGGAAGGCGGCGGCGTAACGCTCGGGGGCGTCACCGGCCAGCAGTCGCCGACCGTCCTCGGCGTTGCGGGCCAAGGTCTCGGACACCGGCGAGCGGGCGGGCGGCGCGGTGCGCACCGACACCGGCAGGGCGGGAGAGCCGTCGAACAGCGCGGCCGCCTGCGCGCGGTCGTAGGAGCACACCACCGGCTCCGCCCGGCCGTAGGGCGTCTCGTTGTCATAGGCGTCCACCGCCTCCACGCGTGCGCCCCCGTCCACGGCCCGCAGCAGCACACTGTGGTCCATGTGCTGGTGGTCGTGGTAAGGCAGCCACGGCATGCGGAACGCGTCGCCGACGACATACAGCGGGCTGCCGTCCTCGGGCAGCAGGTCCAGCAGCGCCCGTCCGTCCGTCACGGGCCGCCCGGTCTCCAGGACCAGGCCGAGCAGGTCGCCCATCCGCTCGATCCGGTCGGCCGCGGGCTCCTCGACGGTCGGCAGGGGTCCGTGGGCTCCGGCGCGCGGCGCGAAGGCCAGCCGGCCGCCGAGTTCGAGGTGGGCGCCCAGTCCGTGCTGTGCGTCGGCCAGGACGGCGGCGTTGACCTGGATGCAGTCCAGCGCCGTGGTGTCGATGCCCCGGATGGCCTCGACGAGCGGGTCGGCCACGGCGTCGGAGGCCTTCGTACAGGGGCCCGCCGGCGCGCTCATGCGACCCGCTCCGGCGCCTCGCGGGTGATCCGCACGATGTCCACCAGGTCGCCGACCGTGTAGACGCCGGCGAGCCGCTCGTCGGGGATGGTGAGGCCGAAGGTTTCCTCGATGTCTTCCAGGACCTGCACGATCGCCATCGAGTCCATCCGCAGATCCTGCTCCAGCCGGGTGCCGGCGGTCAGCGCGGACGGAGCGGCGGGGAGGTGTTCGGTGTGCGCGCGGATCAGGGGCGTCAGGGCGCGCAGGACGTCGTTCGTGGTCATCAGTGGAGGTCTCCTCCGCGTCGGCAGCGGAAAGGGGGGCGGGCGGGTGGAGCGCGGGAGCGCCATCGGCCGCGCCGGTGCGGGCTATGGGCGCCGGGCCGGCTCGGGTGAGGGGGGATTCCGGCGCCGGGTGGGCGGGCGGGCGGTACAGCTCGCGAGCACCGGAATGACCCGGGTGACGGAGTGCGGACGGCGGTGCGGACCGCCTGGTGCGGGTACCGGGGAGCGCTGCCCGAGTGCCGGTCGGCGACCGGGCGACCGGTTACCGGCCGGTGGGTCTTCCGTCCGGCTCGTACGGCAATTTACCGCGAGCCACTCAGGAGGCGGTGGTGCGGCGACGACAAGGACATGCGGGCCGAACTACCTCGGCGTCGGGGGTCCGGTACCGAGAGGTGCACTTCATATTGCTCTCGTTCCGTCGTCATTCCCGCGATGCGGGATCGTGCAGGGAGATTGCGTGAGCAACGTACGACTAGCCAGTCTGCCTCGGTCCATGCGAACGAATCGCGGAGTGTCTAAAAAGCGGCACCGGAGGGGTGCCTTCCCTTTCCGGCTGACTGGTGAAGATCACTGGGTAAATGTCTGCCGAATGCCCGGGAGCTGCTGACCAAGCCCTTGATCACCCATGTCGCACACCGCCGGCCAAGCCGCGAAGCGCTGGTCGGGACGAGCCGAAACGTGCCTGCCGCAGCAAAGAACAAGCCAGGAAGCTGAGGCTCCCACTATGGCCTTGCGTCAACAAGCTGGGGTGTGCAAGTGTTTTTTGAGGGTTCTGGCATCGCGCGGTTGCCTCACCGTCACCGGTCGTGCCCTATTCGAAGCAGCGGCAAAGCTCCGCAAAAACACGGCGCGTCTCTGCGGAATACAGCATGTCTCCGCGGAACACCGTGCGGAAAAACCCCCACCGAAGTCGGTCGACGCCTGCCCTGTTTTCTTTCGAAGGCCCCTCGAACAACTGAAAGGCGCTCATGAACGACTCCCTCACGCCGCTCGTCACCCTGCGCGCCCCTCGCCCGGCGGACGCTCCGGCGGTCTGGCGACTGGTGCGCGACTCCGACATCCTCGACACCAACAGCCTGTACTACTACCACCTCTGGTTCCGCGACTTCGCCGGGACGTCCGTGGTCGCGGAGACCGGCGACGGCCGGATCATCGGCTTCGTCACCGCCTACGTCCGCCCTTCCCGCCCTGACACCCTGATGGCCTGGCAGTCGGCTGTCGATCCTGGTCACCGCGCCCCGGGCCTGGCCGTGCGGATGATGCACGAGCTGGCCGACCGGGCCGCCGGCCACGGGGTCACCTGCGTGGAGACCACGGTCAACCCCGGCAACCGCGCGGTCGCCCTGATGCTCCGCAGGTTCGCCCACGAACGCGGCCTCGACATCCACACCGAAGTCCTCTTCGCCGCCAAGGACTTCGCCGGTGACGAGGGACGCCAGGCCCATCCCCCGGAGGTGCTGTACCGCATGACCCCCGCCGTACCGGCCCCCGTCCCGGCCGCCCCCGCGTTCGCGGCGCACGCGCGATGAGCGACGCGCCTTTCCACGTCACGCTGGAGGACGGACTCGCCTTCGTCACCGTGGTCGGCAGCGGCACGGGGAACGCACTCGGCGGCTCCTTCTGGGACGAGCTGTACTTCTTCATGGAAGGCGCCCGCCGGCGCGACGACATCCGCGCCATCGCCCTCACCGGTGCGGGCGGGACGTTCTCCGTGGGCATGGACCTGCGCTGGTACGTCGTACGACTGCGGCGGGCCCAGCGCTCGGGGGACCCCTCCTTCATGGACGAGGACGTGCGCCTCCTCCAGCGGGCGGTGAGCGCCGTCGCCGACTGCCCCAAACCCGTCGTCGCGCTCATCGAGGGCGAGTGCACCGGGGCCGCCCTCGAACTGGCGGGCGCCTGCGACATCCGCTACGCCACCGGCACCGCCCGGTTCGCCCTGCCGGAGGCCGAGCTGGGCGTCGTCGCCGACCTCGGCGGGCTGCAACGGCTGCCCCTGCTGATCAACCAAGGACACCTGCGGGAACTGGCGTTCACCGGCCGCGCCATCGACGCGGCCCGGGCGCTGCGCATCGGCCTGGTCAACGACCTGTACCCGGACGCGGCGGCCCTGCGCCGGGCGGCCCGGGAACTGACCGACGACCTGCGCCGGCATCCCGCCCACGTCATGGAGGGCATCAAGCGCACCCTCGACCTCGTCCACCAGGACGGTACGCGACGCGGTCTCGACCACTGCGCCCGCTGGAACACCGTCCACACAGGACCCGACGGCCTGGGTCAGGCCATGGCCGCCCGGCTGCGGCGCCCGGCCGTGACCGGCGATGGCACCCACCTCCGGAGCACGGCCGCCCCCTGAGCCGCGCGCCCCGCCGGCCGGCCCGGCACCCGGCGTCCCTCGGCAGGGGCCCTACGGCACCGATCCTCGAGGAGCGAGGCACATGAACGAATCCGTTGCGGTGGGGGGGGGGGGGGGCCCCGCCCTGGTCCGCGGACTGGCCCCGCGCTTCGCACTCATGATGTGCGATCCGCGCGTCGCCCCCGCCCTGCGTATGTCCTGTGTGGAAAACACGATCGAGGTGCACTACCCCGAGAGCCACATCAGCTGCCGCCTGCTGCGCCCGTCCGCCCGCGGTCTCCTGCTGTGCTCCTTCCGCGTCACCCACCTCGCCCCCGACGGCTCGCCCGAGGAGCGCCACCGTATGGACCTCGTGCTCGACGGCCCGACCGGGTCCGCCGCGCAGCGCGAAGCCGTCCTGCACAGGATCTACGCCTTCCGGTGCGCGGCCACCGCCACCCGCCTCCGGCTCGCCACCCGCGTCCCGCGGCCCGACGACTCCCTGCACCGCCCGCCCGCCCGGACCCGCATGGTCGCGGCGTGAACGAGGCCGCGGACCCCTCTCAGTTCCTCCGTCGTGGGCCGCGGGCGCCGGGTGGAGGCGTATCGACCGCACATGCGGGCCACTCTCTCTCAGCCCCCGGCCGCCCGACGAGGCGCCGGTCGCGGTGACCGAGCGTTGCCCGGGCAGCGGCAGCGACGGCAGAGACTCGTCCGGCGTCGCGAGCGGCGGACCGCCGAAGCCGGGGTGTCGGCGAGAACCGGCGTCCAGCCCTCGGCCGAGGGCTGAGCCCAGGTGGGACAGCAGCACGCGGTCCACGCGGAAGGCAGCTGCTCCGTCGGAGTGGTTGGGGCTCCGGCAGAGCACCGGCCGAACCGGGTCTTGTTATGACAACGCGGTGGCCGCGTGCCCGCCTCATCCGCCGGGCCCGGGTCAGCGGCGGTTGTTCCGGCGCGTGCCGCGGAGGAGCCGCTGTGCCACCAGGTGTCCCGAGCCGCCGCCGAGCCCGGGGCCGGGGTGGGTGGAGGCACCGATGTGCCACAGGCCGCGCACGGGCGTGGCGTGCCGGGAGGCGCCGGGCACCGGGCGCCACAGCAGGTTCTGGTCGAGTTCGGCCGAACCGCCGTAGGGGTCGCCGGCCACCGCGTTCGGGTTGTACGCGGCCAGGTCCGGCGGTGTGACGGCGTCCCAGGCGAGCACCTTGTCCGGCAGATCCGGGGCATGGCGGGCGATGCGTTCGAGAACCCGGCGGACGTATCCCTCGGTCAGCTCCCCGGTCCAGCGGCCCGCCGCGTCCAGCTCGCCCGCCGCGTCGCCGATCGGCTCGTACGGCAGTTCCTGGAGCTGGATCCACAGGGCGGCCGCGCCTTCCGGCACGCGCGGCGGGTCGAGGACGTACCGCTGGCCGACGACCACCGTGGGCCTGCGCGGCAGCAGGCCCGCCTCGGCCTCCGCGCAAGCGATCGCGGTGCTCGCCGACCCGTCGGTCAGGTGGAGCAGGGGTACGCCGGCCAGGCGCTCGTCGTGCCAGCGGAGCGGGGCGGTGAGGGCGACGTGGAGCTGCATCGCGGAGCGTCCGTAGCGGTAGTGCCGGGCCCGGTCGCGGACAGCGGGCGGGACCGGGGCGTCCGGCGGCAGCAGCCGGCCGTACAGCGCGGTCGGGGTCACGGAGGCCAGGACGGCGTGGCGGGCCCGGATGCTCCCGCCGCCGGCGACCACGCCCGTGACCCTGCCGTCGGTGAGGAGCAGCCGCTCCACCGGCTGCCCGGTGCGGATGTCCACCCCCAGTTCGCCGAGCAGCCTCTCGAAGGCGCGGACGAAGAGGTGGGCGCCGCCCGCCACGACAGGGACGCCGAAACCGTGCAGCGCGGCGGCGATGGCGGGGAGCATCAGGCCGCCCGAGGCGTGGTCCGGGGACAGTCCGGCGTGCAGCAGCCACGGCGCCCACAGCGCATCCGGCTCGTCGCCGCGGAACGCGCTGCGGCAATACGAGCGGCCGCTGGTGACGGTGGCCCGCAGCCATGCCTCGGTACCGCTGAAACGCTCGCGGCGCAGCAGTCTCACGACGTGGCGGAGCACGCGCGGCGAGCGCAGCTCGTCGCCCAGGATGCCGCCCACTGCGTCGATGTTGTCGAGGAACCGTTGCAGCATGGCGAGGTAGGCGGCCCGGTCCTCCGCGTGGCCGAACGTCTCCGCCGTGGCCGCGGGGTCGCGGTGGGCGAGGACCACGCGGCCGTCGTCGGTGACGGTGCCCGTCACGAGGCCGTCGGTGTTGCGGTACTCCAGACCGTGGCGGTGCAGGTCCTTGCCGAGCGCGGCATAGGCCCGGCCGGACACGAACAGCGGGTGCCACGAGGAGTAGGTGTCGTGCAGGTAGCCGGGCAGGGTCCGTTCCTCGGTGGCGATGAAGCCGCCCAGCCGGCGGCTCCCTTCGACGAGCGCCACCGACCAGCCGCCCTTGGCCAGCTCGGCGGCGGCGACCAGGCCGTTCACACCGGAACCGACGACGACAGCGTCGACCGCACCTGTCATCTCATCAGCCTCCTCGATCCCTGGGCCGTGGCCGCGGGAGGTCCGCAGGAGTCGTCACTCGGCCGGCGGGGGCGGGGACGCGACCCTGCCTCCCACCACCTCCCATCAACCTTCCTCCCGGGAACCGGGCACTTCCAAAGGGAGCAGCCCACCCGTAGGCGCGTGTCCGGGCCCCGGGTAGGGCGCCGCCGGGCCGACGTCGCTCAGTCGACGGCCCCGGCCCGCGAGGTGCCGAAGCGGACCTCGATCGACTGCGGGGAGCGGACCCGTCCGAGCCGCACCATGTGGTCGGAGTCGGAACGGCGCACGCCGAGGCGGGCGGCGGTCTGCTCGGGTCCGAGCGGGGTGTCGGCGGCGACCAGGTCCGCCAGGTCCTTCCGCGCGCAGATCTCCGCGACCTGTCCGGGGTGGTGCAGCGATCCCGTCCAGGTGCGCGCTCAGCTCACCCCTCGCTGGAGTCCGACGGCTGACAAGCGTTGATCTCCCGAGGACCGTGCGGCAGGCGCGGCGCCCGCCAGGGTTCCTTCGCGCGCGGTGAGGCGGTCACCGGCGAAGCTCGGTTCCCAGAACGTCCTGTGCAGCCCTATGCTAGGTAGACCGACCTACCTAACTTGGAGATGAGCGAGACCGACGTGAGTGCAACGGACAGCGCGAGGCGGCGCCCGGCCCGCGAACGCCTCCTCGCGGCGGCGGCTCGCCGCTTCTACGCCGACGGCGTCGCGGCGACCGGCATCGACACGATCACCGCCGAGGCCGGCGTGGCGAAGATGAGCCTCTACAACAACTTCTCCTCCAAGGCCGACCTGGTCAGGGCCTACCTGGACGCCCGGCACGAAGAATGGCTCGGCCTGTACCGGGCCCGGCTGGAGCACGCCCGGGGCCCGAGGGACGGCGTGCTGGCGGTGTTCGACGCCTACGCCGACCACGCGGCCTTCGCCTACGAGCGCGGCTTCCGCGGCTGCGGACTGCTCAACGCCGCCGCCGAGCTTCCGGCCGGCGACGAGGGCCGTGCCGTGGTGCGCGCCCACAAGGAGGAGGTCGAGCGGCTCATCGCCGGCCACCTGGAGGAGCTGCTGCCCGAGCGCCCCGACGAGGCCCGGGCGACGGCCGAGCACCTGGCCTTCCTCCTGGAGGGCGCGATGGCCCGCGCCGGCCTGGAAGGCGACGGCGACCGCCTCCAGCGCGCCCGCTCCATGGCGGCCACCCTGCTGGACCGGTTGTGAACCGGTCCGCCGGGACCGGCGCCCTGTGCGTGCTGGCGGCCTCCGTCCTGTGGGGTACGACGGGCACGGCCGCCACACTCGCCCCGGAGGTCGGCCCGCTCGCCATCGGCGCCGTCGCCATGGGCCTGGGCGGACTTCTCCAAGCCCTCGTCGCCGCCCCGCGGATCGCCCGCCACGCACGCCGCCTGCGTGAGCAGCGCGGCACGGTACTCCTCGGCGCCGCCTCCGTCGCGGTGTATCCCCTGGCGTTCTACAGCTCCATGCACCTGGCCGGAGTCACCGTCGGCACCGTGGTGTCCCTCGGTACCGCCCCGCTCGCCTCGGCACTGATCGAACGCGTCGTCGACGGCCGCCGGCTCACCCGCCGCTGGACGATCGCCGCCGCCCTCGGCCTGCTCGGCACCGTCCTGCTGTGCGTCGCCGAGGCCGCGCACGCGGGCGACGGCACGGACCAGGCGTCCGTGGCCGGCACGCTGCTCGGCGTGAGCCTCGGCCTGGTCGCCGCCGCCACCTACGCTCTGTACTCCTGGGCCGCGCACCGGCTCATCACCCGCCGGACACCCTCCCGCGCGGCGATGGGCGCCGTCTTCGGACTCGGCGGACTGCTCCTCCTGCCCGTCCTCCTGGCCACCGGCGCCCCGCTCGTCAGCTCCTGGTCCAACGCGGCGGTCGGCGCGTACATGGCCCTGATCCCCATGTTCACCGGTTACGTCCTGTTCGGCTGGGGCCTCGCGCACATACCCGCCAGCACCGCCACCACGCTCTCCCTGCTGGAACCGGCCGTCGCGGCCGTACTCGCCGTCCTGATCGTCGGCGAACGCCTCCCCGCCGCGGGCTGGGCAGGCATAGCCCTGGTCATCGCCTGCCTCACCGTCCTCACCGCGGCCCCGCGCCGACGGAACCACTCCGAGAACCCGGCCGGGGCGGCGGCCCCCGACGAGGCACCGCCGGTCACAGCCGTCCTCACCAGCGCCCCCGACCGGGCGACGGACTGAGCACAGGGGCATGCCGGACCTGGGCCTCGACTAGGCATGAGGGGCCCAGTAGGCGACCAGCCGGCCGACACCGTGCTCCACCGCCGGCCAGGAGCCGTCGTAGGTGATGACGGCCATCGCGGAGGTGGGGAAGCCGCTGCGGTTCATGCGGGCCAGCAGATCGCCCTCCGCCTCGCCGGTGAGGGCGTCGGCGAGGGCGTGCGTGCCCGGATTGTGGCCGACGAGCACCAGGTCGCGGACCTCGTCGGACACCTCGTTGACGACCGCGAACAGCTCACCGAGCGACGCTTCGTACAGGCGCTCGTCGTACACCGTCCTGGGCCGCTCCGGCAGCTCGGACACCGCGAGCTTCCAGGTCTCGCGACAGCGCACGGCCGTCGAGCACAGAGCCATGTCAGGGGTGACGCCGGAGCCGGCGAGCCAGCGACCGGCGACGGGCGCGTCACGGCGCCCGCGCTCGGCGAGCGGGCGCTCGTGATCGTCCCCGCCGGGCGAGTCGGCCTTGGCGTGGCGGAGGATCACCACACGGCGGACGGCGTCAGCACTCATAGCGGCCCATCCTGGCACCCGGCGAGCCTCCGGCCAGGGCGGACAGCGCCGGATTCGGCCGCACGGGTCAGTCCGACGACTGTGGCCCGCCCTCGCCGGCGTGCGACAGCCGTCCCGTGCGGCTACGGCGCCGGATCCTCCTGCGTGCGCCGGACCGCACTCTTCACGGCCTGCTCCAGCTCGTACCGCGACCCGCCCTCGCCCGCCGCATACGCGGACAGAGCGGTCTGGAAAGCCTCGGCCGCCCCTCGCCACGCCCGCCACTGGGCGTCGTACTCCTCACCGCACAGGCCGGCCAGCTTCGCGCGCTCCGCTTCACAGGAGCGTTCCAGCTCGACCAATTCATCCGGAATGTCTGTCACACAAGGATGCTATGCAGAGCATCGCCAAGGCGCCCGCCAGCACCCCGGAAGACTGGCAAGCCGAACCGGAAGGTGCCTCACCCGCCCGCTCACCTCACAGCCGCGCCGAACCACTTCGGCGGGTGGCCGAGCAGATGCCGCCGGTCTTCGCCGGCCTCTGCGACATGGCCGGCCCGGTCCGTCCAGCCGGCCACCGAGAGCCGGCCGGTCCGGTCGAGCAGCAGGCCGTGGCCGCCACGCATCAGCTGGATCAGGTCCGGGTGACCGGTGCCTGTAGTTCCGTCACCCAGTCGTCGCGGTTCTCGGGGCACTCCAGGCTGACCTCGCGGGGGTAAGCGGCCGACCGGTAGCCGCCCGCGTCGATCCAGCGGGCCAGGGTCTGTGCGGTGGGCAGCACGGTGTCCATCGAGCCGCGGTGCACGATGGTCGCCGCCTGGTCGAGGGCCGGCAGGTCGAGGACGCGGAAGGCGCCGCCGTCCTGGAGAGGAGCGCGGACCTGGACGGCGGCGTGGACGGTGATCCTGCCGCCGCCCTCCGGCGCGTCCTCGTAGAAGGCGACACCGGGGCCCGTGGGCCTGACGCCCGCCGAGTCCAGGCGGCGGAACAGCTCGTCGTAGAGCGGTCCGATGACCGGGCCGATGTCCTCGGGCTGGAAGCCGGCGGCGGTCGCGGTCAGCTCGGCCACCCGGACGCTGGGGACGCTCTTGACGACGACGTCGTTCGTGGGCATGTGCCCCTCGCTCTCGATCGCTCGGAGCCTCGCCTCGACCTGGACCAGCCGTGCTCCCGCGGCGGCCATGGCGCTCTCCAGTTCGGCCCGCCGCAGCCGCAGCATGCCGCGCAGCTCCTCGGCGCTGACCTTCTCGTCCACGATGTCCCGGACCTGCTGGAGGGTGAACCCGAGGTCCTTGAGCGCGATGATCCGGTTGAGGCGGGCGAGCTGGGCGGCGGTGTAGTGGCGATAGCCGCTGGCGGGGTCGACGTGGGCCGGGCGCAGCAGGCCGGTGGCGTCGTAGTGACGCAGCATCCGGACCGAGACGCGGCCGTGCCGGGCGAAGTCTCCGATGGTGAACATGATGTCTCCGAGCTGATCGCCTGACACGGTGTGAGGGTCAAGAAGCTACTCGGCTGCCAGGGAACGGCGAGAACGCGGATGGGCCTCGTGCACGACCCGCTGCCACTTCGAGCCGGTTGTCGCCAGGCGGCCGTTGGGGGCGGCTCTGTCCGGGGTACGGCCCGGTACCGGTCACGGCACCGCGTGACGGCGTCGTTCCCGCGGCCCGGACGCTCGGTCGCGGACCCCCGCCTACCCGCGGACCATCAGCTGGGCCAACTGCGGCGCCGTCGACGGCAGGCTCTACTGTGCGGGCGGCGTCCACGACCACGTGGAGACCGGCGCCGCCCACGTCTACGACCCGGCCTCCGACAGCTGGCAGCCCATCGCCGCCATGCCCGTCGGCCTGGCGACCGGCGCCTGCACCGCCGCCAACGGACAGCTGCTCGTCTCCGGCGGTTTCAAGCGGGTCGGCTCCAACCGGGTGCTCACCGCGGAGGGTTACGCCTGCGACCCCGGGACGGACGCCTGGAAGCGGCTGCCGGACACCCCGGCCGCCGTCCACCGGGGCGGCGGCGCACCCGGCCTGTACCGGGTGGGCGGCAGCGGCGAGCCCCGGTTCCCCGTCCCCGTGACCACCGTGGACGTCCTGCCGGGATACGACCGCACCGAGACGGACGTCCCCTGGCCGGCCGAGAACCCGCACCGCCTCACGCTCCGGCCCGGGCGGACCGCGACCTTCACGGTGACCCTCGACCCGCGCCGGCTGCCCCGGCCCGGCGACTGGACGGCGTCCCTGACCCTGACCACCGACGGCCCCTACTGGGTGCCGGACATCCCGGTCCGGCTGCGCGTACCGTCCCGAACGGCCTCGTAGCGGACCGCACGGCGGGCATACGCACGGCCCCCGCCCCGGACACATCCGGGACGGGGGCCGTGCGTATGCCCGGCCGGGCCACGCGGCCCTCGCCCGGGGCGCGTCCGGGGGGCCGGGGGCCGTCGCGTCGTGCTCCGTGGGTCCGCGTGGACCCGTCGGTGGTGCTACGAGGTGGGTTCACCCACGCGGGAGCCCGTGCTGTTCCAGTCCGTCGGGTCCGAGCCCCCGGTCGTCGTCCCGAGGCCATCGGCCACCACGTGCACCGCCGTGCCGTCCGCCGAGGCGGGGGCCGGCGCGCCGATCGCCCCGACGGCACCGGCCGCCAGCGCCAGCAGACCGATGCCCGCCGCCGTCAGACGCAGCCACCGGTCCCCGATGCGCATGCCGTTGGACTCGCCCATGAGTGGTTCCTTCCCGAGTTCCGTGGGGTGTTCTGCGTCGATGCTGGCAAGCCTCGATCAACGGCCGATCACCATGGGAGCACTCGGCGATACGCGGCCCTGGTCGGCCACGGCGGTCGTGGACGCGGCGGACATCAGCGCGGAATCACCCAGTCCGGCGCCCAGGTCCCGGCGGCGTCGCGGCCGGCCGTCGTGGCGGCGAGGTGGGCGCGGAGGGTGGCCAGCGCCGGGTGCGGGTTGTCGCGGTGCCAGAGGAGCGAGTGCGGGTAGACGGGCGTCGGGCCGGTCACCGGGATGCGGCGCAGACCGTGGCCGGCGGGCCAGACGAGGCTCGTGTGCTCACCCATGAAGGTGGCCAGGGCCGGGGTGTCGGCGATGGTGTCGAGGAGCGCGTCGGAGCCGAAGTTGGGGCCGGTCGCCTCGATGGTGAGGCCGAACTCGGCGGCGAGGTCGTCGTAGTAGGCGGCCCACTCGGTACCGGGGACGATGCCGGGCATCCAGATCCGGTGCCCGGCGAGCTGGGCGAGGGGCACCGCGCGGGCGCCCGCCAGCGCGTGGCCGGGGCCCGTGAGGAGCTGGAGCGGCTCGTCGAGCACCCGGACGGACTCGATGTCCTCGGGAAGGGGCCGACCGGGCGCGGTGACGGCGCGGAAGGACGCGTCGATCGTGCCGGAGCGGAGGGCGGCGACGGCCGTCTCGACGTCGAACAGCATCACCACGTCGAGGTCGATCTCGGGGTGCGCGCGGTGGAAGCCGCGCATCAGGCCCGACGGCGCGACGCGCGAGGCGATCACGTCGACGCGCAGCGGCCGGCGACCGCTGCGTACGGACGTGACCGCGCGCTCGGCGACGCGCAGCAGCTCGCGCGCGTGCGGAAGGAACGCCTGCCCGTCGATGGTCAGCTCGGCGCCGCGCGCGGTGCGGGTGAACAGCCGTACGCCGAGGGTGCGCTCCAGCGCGGCGATGCGCTTGGAGACGGCCTGCTGGGTGACCGCCAGCTCGGCGGCGGCCTCCTGGAACCGCCCCGCGTCGGCGGCGGCGACGAAGGTCCGGACGGCGTCGAGGTCCATACCGACACCCTAGAGGTACAACCATCAGTTGTGGCCGACGGCTCCGCGGTTGTTTGATCCCAGGCCGTGGCGCTCGCTTTGATGCTTCCGGTCGCGGATCGGTTGTACGGATGAGGGACGAGGGGGCGTCGGGCATGAGGAGCGGGCACCGGCTGGGACAGCTGCTCGGACACCGGCTGGGGCGGCGGTTCGGGTGGCTGTGGGCAGCGTACGGGACCAGCGCGCTCGGCACCTGGCTCGCCTTCGGCGCGTTCCCGCTGATCGCCATCCAGGTGCTGCACGCCGGGCCGGCTGAGGTCGCCGCGCTCTCCTCCGTGGGCGCCGCGGTGGGCGCGGCCGTGGCGGTGCCGCTCGGCCCGTGGGTGGAGTTCCGCCGCAAGCGGCCCGTGCTGATCGCGATGGACCTGGCGCGGTGCGCGGCGCTGCTGACGATCCCCGCCGCGTTCGCGTTCGGCGCGCTCACCTTCCTCCAGCTCCTGCTGGTCTCGGTCGTCGTCGCGGCGGCCGACATCACCTTCCGCGCCGCCTCCGGCGCGTACCTGAAGACGCTGCTGCCGGCCGAGGACCTGCTCGTCGCGAGCGCCCGGTTCGAGTCCACGGCCTGGACGACCACGATCATCGGACCGCCGCTGGGCGGCGCGGCGACCGGGCTCCTCGGCCCGGTGGCGACGGTGGTGGCCGACGCGGTCAGCTACCTGCTCTCGGCCCTCGGCATCCGCGCGATGGGCGGGCGGGAACCGCGGCCCGGGCGCCGCCGGACCGCGCGCATGCGGCCCGGGGATCTGCTCGACGGCTGGCGGTACATCCTCGCCGACGCGACGCTGCGCCCGCTGTTCTTCAACACCGCCCTGTTCAACGGTCTGGTGATGGCCGCCGAGCCGCTGCTGGCCGTCCTGATGCTCGGCCGGCTCGGGTTCACGCCGTGGCAGTACGGCCTCGCGTTCGCCGCGCCCTCGATCGGCGGGCTGCTCGGCTCACGGCTGGCCCGCCCCCTCGCCGCCCGGTTCGGGCAGCACCGCGTCCTGGTCGTGTCCGGGGCGCTGCGCGCGCTCTGGCCCGTCGGCCTCGCCTTCACCGGGCCGGGTACCGGGGGGCTGCTGGTGGTGATGGGCGTCGAGTTCGGCCTCATCTTCTGCTGCGGGGTCTTCAACCCCGTTTACGCCACCTACCGCCTGGAGCGCACCGCGACCGACCGGGTCACCCGCACGCTGTCCGCCTGGACGGTGACGACCAAGGCCTCGACCGCGCTCCTGACGGCCGTCTGGGGCGTCCTGGGCGCCCTGCTCGGCCCGCGCACGGCCATCGGCCTGGCCGGCGTACTCGTGCTGACGACCCCGCTGCTGCTGCCCCGCCGCGCGGCGACGCCCCTCCCCGACCCGGAACCGGCCCCGAGCCACGTCTGACGTCCCGCCACGGCGAGGAGCCGCTGTGATCGGCCGCTCATCCGGCGTCCATCGTGGCCTGCGACGGTCGACGCGTCAGCTCAGCACCGAACGGGACGTGCCCGACGTCATACCGAGCCGGAGGCAACACCGTGACCGTGAAGGACATCCTGGACGCGATCCAGTCGCCCGACTCCACGCCGGCCGACTTCGCCGCCCTGCCGCTGCCCGAGTCCTACCGCGCGATCACCGTCCACAAGGACGAGACGGACATGTTCGCGGGAATGCACACCCGCGACAAGGACCCGCGCAAGTCGCTGCACCTTCAGGAGGTGCCGCTGCCCGAACTCGGCCCCGGAGAGGCCCTGGTGGCCGTCATGGCCTCCTCGGTGAACTACAACTCGGTGTGGACCTCGATCTTCGAGCCCCTGCCGACGTTCGGGTTCCTGGAGCGCTACGGCCGCACCAACGAGCTGGCCAAGCGCCATGACCTGCCGTACCACATCATCGGCTCCGACCTCGCGGGCGT